>JBBQSE010000104.1:0-19462 GCA_038214195.1 Planctomycetales bacterium | reverse complement strand
CCGGCAGAAAGGACCTAGTTGAAATCGCCAGATTGCATCGATCAGCGATTGCTTTTCCCATACGCCATCCGGTGTTCATCAACCACCGGGCTTCTTGAACAAATGCCTTGAGCTTCGGCTTGGCGGGAACTCATCGCGTTGTGCGCGGATCTCCTGACCCCGCACTGCCAACTACGCTCCACCCTGAATCTTACTCCGCGCAATTCGTGCCCATTCGCGACGTGAAAGCCTTATTAGTTATTTGCCATCCTTGAGTGTCGAGGGAATGGCGCGAACGCCGGAGAACGGTGTCCACGTCCGGTTACCGGCTTCATCGATTGCCATTACATGTGGTCGCGGCCCCAATGGGTCATGGGAGTCGTTTGCAGGCATGCCGATCATTATTACAGGCTTACCTTCTGAGTCAGCTACAGTGATGCCATTTCCGTCGTTCGAATTCACACCAATTGACGCACCAGGTGCATTCTGCTTGTCGAACAACGTGATATTCGAATTGCCCTGTGCGTCCACCTCGATAACAACAACCGTTCGCCCATCAGCGCCATACATTTGAATCGCGGCAAGTGAGGCAGAGTTGCCGTTCGGAAAGCAGGAAAGCTGAATACGCTCAGTTCCGGATTCATCGACCACGGACAGCGATCTTGTTTGAATCGCGTCTACGGAAAGTTTTGACTCGAGGCTCTTTGGGCGTTTTTTCGACATCGATCGATTCCACTATCATCTGCAAATAACGAATTGGGATCTATGCGGTTGGCGATTAGCCGGACGGAAAGATCGTGCGTTGAACGTTTTCGCTTTGTGGGGCCGCGTGTGGTGTTGTTTTGTGCGGCATCAGTGCGACCACCGAAGCGACTTGCGTTGAATGGTACACGCATGGTGACGGCGTGTCACGAGGACGGGCCTGCGTGTTAGCGCCAAAGGCTGATCAGTGCCAAGGGTCTGGCGCGACGCATTCTGCGATTGGTCGCAGAGCGACCGCATGATGGTAGCCGTGGGTTTCAACCCACGGAAATGGTTGAGCGTGGATCCTGAGTCGCGGAGCGACGGTTGACGATTTGTGCTGGCACGGACATCAAGCCAGGTTGCGTGGGTTCAAACCCACGGCTACCGTCGGATGTCGCTCCGCGACTCGGGAGACCGACCAGAACGCCAATCCCCCTCAACCGGCCTTGTTGTGCGCGGGTCTCCGGACCCCGCACTTGGAGACCAGGCGGTCAAAGGGATGGCTCGGTCAGGAGACCGGCCATAACAAGGGAAGCCCGGCTTTTTTGAAAAGCCGGGCTTCTGAATTGGGTTGCAGTGGCGTTGCACTTCGCTGGTTTCGACCGCCGATGGAAATTGCCCAGGATCAGCATTTCACAGCGAGTCTCCCGACCCTGCACTTTGAGACCCTGCCGAACAATGGGAGACCTGGCGGTCAAATCGATGGCTCGGTCAGGAGACCGGCCATAACGCGACCGGCCATAACGCGACTGACTGTTAGTTGCTCTCTGCTTCGGCTTCCTCTTCCGGCACCAGATTGCTGGCCAGCAATCGGCCGAAGATTTTGACGAATCCTTCTTCCAGTCGAATTCGCATGCGAGCGCCGGTTTCGGTCAGACGTGAATCAATTTCGATTCGATCGTCGCCTTCAGCCAGCGTCTCTTTGAAGATCGCCCCGCCCCGCTCACGCCGACGTGCTTGCCCTGCGCGGAATGCTTCGCGGCGGTTGCCGCCACTACCGTTTCCAGACGCGACTTCAGCTGGAGCCGATGGTTTTGCCCCATCCGCGTTCGTAGCACTGGCTTCTGCGCCTGCGGCTTCTGCTCTTGCCTCACGCGCCTTCTTGCCAGCCGTGTCGGCGAGCGTTGCCATTTCGACCAGCTGATTCACGTTGACAATGATGCGAAAGTTGGGGGGCGTGCGATAGTCCTGAGGCGACTGGACCGCTGCTTCGAGCTTATCCATCACTTCAGTCAGCGTGCTGTAAGAATCTTCGCCACCGAGCACCGCCCACACCGAACGGGCACCGACGCCAAATGTCAGCCCAATATCTTTCCCGAAGACTTCTGCAGCTTCTGCAGGCTGCTGGGCAAAAATCAGACGATGAAACGTGATTCCCTGATGTTCTCGAAAGCCCAGTTGCAGGTCGCCCGCCTGCTTGATTTCATCGACATTCTTCAGACGCGTCAGGGCATCCAGAATTCCGGCCCCCATGGCGTCGCCTTCTTCAACGCGTGCAGCACCAACGATTGCCAGCTTGTCCGACGAATCGCGGTAAAACTGCGAGAAGACATCGACATGTCCAGTTTCCAGACTCTTCTGAATCGCGGAGAGGCCGCGACCGATGGGGCTGTCTTCATCCGGGGTCGGGCCGAGCTTGTTTATTTCGATCAGTCTTGCGACTTCCGATTTGATGCCGTCCATCATTTCGATGTAGGCGGTTTTGTCGCGTTCAGCCATCATGGTCGACATCGAAAGTGATACGGCCGCGTCGTCGTCCAGCAGTGGAATGAAATAACTGGGGCGCTCTGTGGACTGCAGAATTTCCTTCAGCAGTTTTGTGCCTTCCAGAGCATCAATGACAACATCCACGTTGACGGCGTGCTCTTCCTGAACAACGTCCAGTCCGATGGTCACTTTCTGGCAGTCTGTAATGAATTGATTCAGGGCGTCCAGCGCGCGCTGGCCTTCGGTGCGACGGATGCGGTACGCACCGTCTGGTTCGCCATCCCGCTGCTGCATCTGAGTCGAAAGTCCGGTTGTAATGACGTTCATCAACAACACGCGTGTTGCCAGCGGAAGTGATTCCACGTCCAGGCACACGGAAACGTCAAACTGCTGTGCCTGACTGGCCAGCAGTTGCGCCGGATTTGGCAAAGGGCGATCCAAAGCTTCTTCAGGAGGATCATCGCCCAGCGGCATGAAGGCGTAGCCGTCACGGAGCAAGACCGGAAACGTCCGATTTGGACCGATCACTTCGTAGCGACCTTCTTCACTGGTCTTGCTAATCACCACGGGAGCTTTTTCAATCAGCTTCGTTGCGGCTTCGACAGAATCGACGGGGACGAAGGCAATGAATTCCGGCAGTGGAGGAAATACGGCCGGAAGATAGACCATGACGCCAAACGGCTTATCGCGATTGAACCCTTCCAGATCATTCAACGAATTCTTGAGCCATGCTTCGACGACCTTGAACGCAGCCGGAGCTCCCGCCGCGTCAAAGACGTATCGCGACTCATCGACAAATCGATTGGCGCTGGCAAATGTGATCGTTGCCAGAGGACGCGTTCCCTCTTCAATCAGCGTAAACCCTTTTTCTTCCTTTGAATCCTCGTCTCCGCTTTTTTTCTGTCCGTTCGCGACACCGACCGGAACGACGATTGCCGCTGCAAACAGGATCGAAAGCAAAGTCCGTCGATGCGAACTGATAAAACTCCGCCGCTGATAATTTGATGTACACTGCATAGAAAATCCTGCCCGGGGAATATGCCCAATTGGAAAACTGAGAGAGCTTGTCGCGAAAGACACCTGCCCTTGAATTCGTCGCTGAGCGACAAATCTCCGCTCTGAACCTCAGAAACTCCCACCGCTGCGAAAGGATTCGGTCGCGAAGAGCAAGTAGAGCCAGTTTCTCAGGATTCTGCCGTGCCTCCCGGGTCCTGAAAGTTGAGTCTAACTTCCGTGATTCTCTACCAAACGGCACGATCGCAGTACGACTTCTGTGCATTTGAACACCTGTCGCAGGAGGCCCGAAACAGGCGAAAGCTGCCGAGCGTTAGGGCCGAATCTCTGGTTTCGGCAGAAGTGCTGTCTCCGACCTGAAATCAGCAAAAGATTTCGGTCTGTCAACCCTGCAAACCGTGTTGCTGGTGATTCGGGGCACAGTTACAACCGCGGCGTCTCTTGATGGAGATATTCCGCCGATTCCGGGTCGGAGTAGCTTTATCGACATTACTGTTTCCGGATTTTGGTTCGAGCACGATGTTCGAAGTCCGGCAGCAGTTGGAGACTCAACAGGCACCAGTGATCGCAGTTCAGCCGACCCGGCAGTTCTGCAGCAAAGCCACCAGGGCTGAGCGGGTCACGACCTTGGTTTGAGGAACGTCATGAAGATCGTTCGAACCCCCCATCGCTGGCTAAAGAAACTGTCCCGAGCGGCTGCCCTTGTGGCACTCGCCGTCAGTTCCCGATCCGCCTTCTCTCAGGACGACGCATACTCATTCGGAAGGGCTCCGACGGGGTCCGCATCGGAAGTCCAGGACTACAATCGCGATGGATTTGGAATGCAGTTCCGTGGCGGACACTACGCTGGCGGGACTGTGGGACGCGCCCAGTCAATCAGTCATATTAATCTGACTCCCTATTTCAACATCGACGACGGCTTGCTGTTTGGTGACAGCCGCCTGATCATGGCAAATCGCGGAGAGCTGGCATGGAGCTTCGGTGGAGGTTATCGCCACTACATTTCTCCGCTGGACGTGGTTGTCGGCGGCAATGGATACTTTGACCGCGATCAATTGTCCGGCACACAGTTCCAGCAATGGGGTGCCGGTCTGGAACTGTTGGCCAACGGGTGGGAAGCGCGCGGAAACTACTACGAAACGTTTGGCAATACGTCCGCTCTTGTGGGACAGCGCGTCGATAGTGGCAGCGTGGCGTTTCTGAATGACAACATCACGTTCACGCGAATTGACACATTCGCCGAAGCCCTGAAGGGATTCGATGCCGAAGCCGGTTTTCTGTTGCCGGGCGCACTGTCTGAGCGTTTGGATCTGCGGCTCTTCGGCGGCAGCTACCACTACGAAGGTGCCAATATTCCGGGATTTACGGGCTGGTCGTCCAGACTGCAGGCCGATGTCGGTCGCTGGCTGGAATTGGGTCTAAAATTGACCGACGACAAACAGTTCAACACGACGGTCACGTTCAATGCCACGGTTCACGTTGGTGGATTCACCAGTCAGGAACATACGAAGCGATCCGCCATTCAGCGATTTCGCGAACCGGTTCGACGTAACATGAACGTGCTGGCTGCGCGTTCCGATGTCGGCGCACCTGGCCAGGTCGCGACGAGCGGCGGCGTCCCGCTGACAATCGCTCACGTCAACAGCAATGCGACGGGGCCGATCTATAACGGCACCGTGAACAATCCATATCAACAACTCACACAGGGTCTCAGCGCTGGTACCGACATCGTCTTTGTTCATGCTGGCAGTGAATACGATGCGGCTCCTCAAAACGTTGTCCCGCTGCTGGCGAATCAACAGGTCATCGGGGAAGGCTTCATCCAGCCTGGCCGTGTCACGAATTCGACAATCACGGTCGATCTCCTCGGAACAACCGCTCAGATTCCACTGCCCGCTTCACCCACATTTGCCGCCAATCCGGGGTTTCTGCGACCGATGCTCAGCAATACGATTGGCAACACAGTTACGATGGCGAACGGCAGCCAATTCTCGGGCTTCATTCTCAATAACCCCACCGGCAGCGGAATTTTCGGCGACGGCGTGGGTAACATGATCATCAATGATGTCCTTGTGCAAAATGCGGGTGTTTCAGGAATTAGCCTCCTGAATACGACTGGTACCACCACGATCAGCAACACCACCCTTCTGTCCTCCACTTTGGCGACAGGTCCGCTGTTCCAGATCAATGGTGGTAACGGCACGGTCATCTATAACTCGACCGACACCAACACCGCGACCGGCGCGAGAAACGTCTTTGGGCTGGCAGCGATCACCAATACCTCACAACAGTCCGTTGTTCAGATCGAGAACATGACGGGCGGTCGAGTGGACATGTCGGATACGCTTGTCACAGCGACTGACGGTGGTGGGGTTCTCATTCAGAACAACACCGGAGGCACTGCCACGATCGATAATGTTTCCATCACGAACAGTCCCGGCATAGGAATCGCAGTTTTGGACAGTGCCGGAACGTATCAGTTCCGCAAATCCAGCAACCAGCTGCCTCAGATTCTGGTCAATAACGCCGCGCAGCAAAGCATTCTGATCAGCAACCTGTCAGGTCAGGTCAACTTCACGGACAAATTGCTGATCTCTACTCGAAACGCTGAAGGAATCGAAGTTCGACAATCGTCTGGCACCGCGATCTTCACCGATGTCGTGACGATCAACGGGCTTGGCGCGGTCGTGGGGGCGCAGGCGGCTGTGTCTGTTCATGATCAGCTGGCAGGCGGATTCGTGCAGTTCCGGGACAATCTGGTCGTCTCCGCTGCGGGAATTGGACGCGGCAGCAACGGAAACGGCATCAACATTACCAACAACGCGGCGACCAGTGTGGTCAGGGTTGACGGAATAGCTTCGATCGATGCCACCGATCTGGCATCCATTGCCATCGTGAACAATGCCGGTGGGGTGCTGTTCAACGGGTCTACTCAAATCACCCGCCGACTTCAGGAAGGGATCGTGGTTACCGGCTCGTCCGGTCCAGTTTCATTTGGAAACGCGCTGGCTGACATTACCACGATTCTCAACGACAACACTCTGGCGTCACTGTTTACGGCAATGTCGTTCACTGGAAACTCCGGCAACATTACCGTCCAGAACACGTCAATCGTGAATTCACAGTCTGCTGTCACTGCCCCCAGGAGCGTTGCCGGGATCAACATCGTCAACAATACGGGTGCCGTGAACTTTGGCCCGATCGATGTCGAATCCTTTGACGGCATCGGAGTTTTTGGACTGAACAATGCCAGCATTCGAATCGGCAACGGTGTCATTGTCACGGACAACGCTGCCGCCGTGGATATCGAACAGAGTGGAATCGATATCCTGCTGGAAAGCGTGACCAGCACCAACTCACCGAACTACGGGATCCGGCTGGTTGAGACGAACAAGACTGGTTTCCGAACGTTCGAGGTGGATCCGCAGCTCGTCAACGCCGTACCGGGAGATGGCGGTCAAATCATCAATGCGAAGGGCGACGGACTCGACAATGATGACGCAGCCGGTGTCTTCCTGCAAAACGCTGGTCAGGTGCGTCTGCGAGCGATGCAGATCGAAGATAATGAATTTGGAATTCGTATCCGAAATACAGAGACCGTCGCAGGGCTGCCGGACAACATCAAGCAAACCTTTACGCTGGTGACGTCAAACGTCATCGATAACGATATCCGTGGCCTGGACAGTCAGAATCTGATGGGCCTGGATATCGAAAACTCGACCTTTGATAACAATGGTGACGACGCCGCCAACGGTCGGCAGACCATTCTGCTGGACTACACCGTCCGACTCGATCCGGACACGATTACCCGTTTCGCTCAGGCACAGGACCCTTTTGTGGTGCTGATTCAGGATACCGACTTCATCTCGAATACGAACGACGTCATCTACATCACTCAGACGGATCCGGTGGCGTTTGGTGCCGCCATTCAGACCGACCTGTATAGAAACACGTTTACTGTCAGCGACACATCGGATCCAACAACGATCGATCCGCTTGACGCTCGCCCAACCCTGGACGACGCATTTATCTTTGACTGGAACGGACCCGTTCGAGCCCACATCGACAGCAATCAGTTTGATATGATTTCGGCATTTCAGCAGCAGGCCATCAGCTACCGGACTCGATCTCTGACGGACCAGGTCGAACTGTCGATTCAGAACAACATCATCAACGTCAACAACGTGACCCAGAATGTGGGTGCCGTGGACGTCCGCATTGACGGACCGGCGCTCATGAATACCGCCGAATACCGAACAGCCTTTAACCAACTGCTGATCGGCGATGGCGGAGCACTGGGCGTTGCCGCTGGCGGTCGGCCAACCGGTTTGCGATACACGCTTGCCGCAAGTACAGGACTGGCGCTCGTCAATAACGATATCGTTTCGAACGCGGACGGAGCGACGGGGATTCAAATTGTCCGTTGTGCCGCAAATTCCAGCTTCACCATCGATGGCAACCGCATCGGTCTGGCGGATTTTGGTGTTGGTCCCGAAAGAGGGATCATTTTCAGCCAGGTCACCGGCGTTGTTTCGCTGTTCGGCACCATCAACAATCTTGTGGTTGTCCAGCAGAATATCCTGCCCGGCAACGGTGTTGTTGAAACGCCATTCTTTATGCCTCTTGGCTCCAACAACGGCCAAATTATCGTAAACGGCAATTTTGTTCCGTAAGTTACTGTGCCAGCGGCAGGAACAGTTGAGACGACTGTTCTGCACTCGCTCGCATCCCGTCGCGGGCTTTCTACAATCTCTCCGTCATGACCAGTGTGGTACGGCAGATTCCTTCGACTCTTGCTGAACTGACGGCGTTGCTGGGAACAGCCCCGGGGTTTGCTGATGCGGTTACCGCTCTGCATTCCGGGCGCAGTGCAGCCATCGACGGCGCGTGGGGATCTGCCTGCGCGCTGAGTCTCGCCGCAATCGCCGCCGCTGACCGAAAACGCTGCCACGTCGCCGTGATGCCCACGATTCGTGACGCCGAAGAATTTGTCGATGAATTGTCGGACCTCACGAAATCCAGCGTGCTGTTGTTCCCGGCATGGGAGAGCCTCCCGGACGCCATCGACGCCGGAGACGCCATCTATGCCGCGCGACTGTCGGTCGTTCGCCGTCTGAACGAACAGGATCGCACTCCGGCGCTGATCGTCACGTGCGTCCCCGCACTCTTGCAACCGGTGCCCGCGCGGGACGAAATCAAAGCGGCCACGCGAACAATTTCCGTCGGTGGCGAACTGCAACTCGACGAACTGATAGAATGGCTCATCGCCCGTGGTTTTGAACGAGTCACCGCCGTCGAGATGCCTGGCGAATTCTGTATCCACGGCGGCATCCTCGACATTTTCCCGGCCTCGGAACCCGATGCGATTCGGATCGAACTTTTCGGCGATGAGATCGAATCGATCCGCTCGTTCAATGTCGAAAGTCAGCGGCGTCTCGAAGACCTGAAACGGATCTCCCTGACAGCCACGGCCCCCGCTGCTGCGACACCGTCCAGTCAGAACAGTGCCAGCAAGGCTCAGAAATCTAAAAAGGCTGCGGACGCCGGGTCACCGATTTTCGCCGGTGCAACCGAAAGTCTGATTGACTCACTGCCGGCATCGACGATCGTCGTTCTCAGCGACCTGCAGCAATCCATCAGTGAAGGCCGGATGTATCTGCAGCGGCTCTCCAATCCAGTCGGTCTCTACAGCGTCGATGCGACCATGGCGCGACTGACGGAATTTCCTTCCGTCACGATCGACGCGCTCGGAGCCGACAGCTACGAACAATCCTGCCATCTGAGTATCGAACCCATCGAGCGACTCTCCGGCAGCCGTCGTGACGCCCTGGTGGAACTCTCTGAGTTGCTTGGTCCGACGGACAAGGTGCTGCTCTGCTGTCACAACGAAGGCGAACACGAACGCCTGAATGCACTCATCAAAGAAACAGACGCCACTCACGGAACAGCGCTCGCCAAACGAATCCGGCTCACCAACGGTCGCCTCCGCCGTGGCTTTCGGCTGATCGACCACGCACTGATTGTCATCAGCGACAACGAACTGTTTTCCCGAGCGACCCGCACGACGACTCGCAAACGCGCCGCCGATTCACGGGCCATCGACACCTTTCTGGATCTGCGGGACGGCGACTTGGTTGTCCACGTCGCCCACGGCATCGCCCGCTATCGCGGCATGAAGAAGGTGGAACTCGGCGGCCAGCAGGAAGAGCACATGCTGCTGGAATTCCGCGACGCTGTAGTCGTCTATGTACCGGTCTCGCTGATTCATCTGGTACAGAAATACATCGGCCCCGCCAAGACGAATCCGGAACTGTCAAAATACGGGGGCGTGTCGTGGCTCAAGAAAAAGGATCAGGTCGCGGAAGCCGTTTCCGACATGGCGACCGATATGCTCAAACTGCAGGCCGAACGCGCCTCCCGGCCCGGACTGCAGTGTCCGCCCGATTCGCACTTGCAGCAGGAATTTGACAAAGCGTTCCCGTTTACCGAAACGGTCGACCAGGTCTCTGCCATCGCCGACCTCAAACAGGACATGGAACAACAAAAACCCATGGACCGCCTCATCTGCGGCGATGTCGGTTTTGGCAAGACCGAAGTCGCCATGCGAGCCGTTTTCAAGGCCGTGGACGCCGGTCGTCAGGTCGCCGTGCTTGTGCCAACGACCGTGCTGGCGGAACAGCACTTTCGCACGTTCAGCCAGCGGATGGCGGAATTCCCGGTCGTGGTCGAAATGCTCTCCCGTTTCCGCTCGCCCGCCGAACAGAATCGCATCATCGCGCGACTCAAGGAAGGGGCCGTCGATGTCGTGATTGGAACCCACCGACTGGTTTCCAAAGACATCAAATTCAAGAACCTCGGTTTGCTCGTCATTGACGAAGAACAGAAATTCGGCGTCAAAGTGAAAGAGCGTTTAAAACATATCCGCGCCGAGGTCGATGTCCTGACACTTACTGCCACACCGATCCCGCGTACGCTGCACATGTCGCTGCTGGGAATTCGCGACATTAGCAGCCTGACGACTCCGCCCCGAGACCGTATGCCCATCGAAACCCGCGTCGGACGATTCGATGAAGCCCTCGTCCGCAGCGCGATCATTCGCGAACTCAATCGTGGCGGGCAGATTTATTTCGTTCACAATCGCGTCCACGATATCGAACAAATTGCCCAGCGAATCAAACGCATCGTGCCCGAAGCCACGCTGACCATCGCCCACGGGCAAATGCACGAAGACGAACTGGAAGCGGCGATGATTGCCTTTGTCGCCGGCAAGGCCGATATCCTGCTGGCGACAACGATCATCGAAAGCGGACTGGACATCCCCAACGCCAACACGATGTTCATCCATCAGGCCGATATCTACGGTCTGGCCGATCTGCATCAGCTTCGAGGCCGTGTCGGTCGCGATCGCCACCGTGCCTACTGCTACCTGTTGCTCGAAGACGGCCGTACCGTGACAACCAAAGCCACCCGCCGCCTGAAAGCCATCGAAGAATACAGCGAACTTGGCGCTGGATTCCGCATCGCGATGCGCGACCTGGAAATCCGCGGCGCAGGCAATATTCTGGGCACCGAACAGAGCGGCAACATTGCGGCGGTGGGTTATGAACTCTATTGCCAGCTGCTGGAGAACTCCGTCCGCACACTGAAGAAGCAACCTCTGCGCTATCAGCGCCACTGCAAAATCGAACTGCCGGTGTCGAACTTCATCCCGGACAAGTACATCGCGGAGCAAAAACTAAAAATCGAAGTCTACCGCCGCCTGTCTCAGGCCAATTCACTGGATCAGTTGAAGGAATTAGAAGAAGAACTCCGCGACCGTTTCGGCCCCATCCCCACCGCCGCCCGCCGCATGCTGCAACTTCGGGAACTCAACCTGCGTGCGCTCGGCTGGAAAATCGAAAACATCCATCTGGAAACGGGCTACACCGTTTTCCGTTATCGTGATGCAAAGCTCATCCGCATGTTGTCTCACCTTCACAAAAACCACCTCCGCGTCGTCGATGCCCATGACGCGTACTGGCCCCTCGAAGCCGAAGAAACAGACGGCCCGGCGGTACTGGATGAACTCATCGCCGCTCTGTCCGCTGCGGAACCGCCAGTGCTGGATACGTGAGTCTCTAGCGGGGAATGACTGTCGTTTCCTAATCAGCCGCTGGGTGCTAGCCCCCGGTTTTCTCAATGAAGGTCAATCAGCGACCACGAACCTGCGTTCGTCTGTGCTCAAAAATCGCAGGATGGACAAAAATATGTTGGGACAGAAAAATGGCGCTGGCATTCAGAAGCCTGCGATTCATTTTTCTGTCCCTCTTTTTGTCCCTGCTTTTTTCCGATCTGAGACAGATCGGGCTACTGGTTGAACCCTCCGGTCGCTCACATATCAATCCGCTTCGCACGTTCCTCAATCTGTTCCAGACTGAAAAAATTCCCTTCACCCGCGCCGGGACAGACGTCGCAGACGCGCTTCCAGGCGGCTTCATCCTTCAAATGCGAATTCCAGAACGGCCAGGTGCGGCACTGCACGGGGCGAGCCGGGTAGACGGTACACTTGCGACTTTTCGAGTCGAAGAAGGTACAGTCGCCGTTGGCGAACTCTGTCAGTGAAACTCGACCACGCACGATTCGCGTGTGGAACAATCGGATTTCACCGATAGGCTTGCCGAGGTATTCTGCAATCTCCAGCAGTTCTTCATCGCTTGCCCAGACGACGCCTGGCGGGCCGGTGCAGCAGTCTCCACACTGAGTGCAGGTAAACGGCAGTCCGTCTTTGTACCATGGTCCGGTTTGATCGGGTTGAGTTTCAGCTGGCGGTTCGGGCGACTGGCCTTCAGACACGGAAGAGTCCTTAAAGTGATTCGGAGGGGGTCGGGAGTCTTTTTCGGTCGAAAGTCCTGCGAATTTCACAACCTGTTCCTCCGAAAAAGACTCCCGACCCCTTTGCCGCACACGATTGATAATTAGATGATCACAGAACAGCAAACTGCCGGCATTGTATTGTGTGGCGGCAAAAGTCGGCGCATGGGGCGGGAAAAATATCGGTTGATGTTCGGTAACGAGACCCTGCTACAGCGAATCTGTTGCGTCGTGCAGCCGGAAGTGTCGCAGATTCTGGTTGTTGCGTCACTCAGCCAGGAAATGCCGGATTTTGAGATCTCTGTCGAATTTCTGCGGGACGAGATTCCGGAATCCGGCCCTCTGGCTGGCATCACGCAGGCTCTGACATTTCTGGAAAACGCGACGAGCAGCCCCATCGCCTCATTTGTCACGTCCTGCGACGTCCCGTTACTCAAGCCAACAGTGATTCGGCTGCTGCGAAATCAGCTGACGGATGACTTCGACGCCGTTGTCGTGCGAGATTTCCAGTACGCCTATCCATTGTGCGCGCTCTACCGAACGACTGCCGCTACCACCGCGCAACGCCTGCTTGCCAGCGGAGAACGCCGCGCCGCCGCGCTAGCGGAAAACCTGCGAACCTGCTGGGTATCGACTGAACAGATTCGCACCGTCGATCCAGACCTGACGAGTCTCTGGAACTGCAATTCGCCGGACGATCTGACACGGGCACTCGATCGCGCCAAAGTAGACAACGCGTAGGCTCTTCCTGCGAAGTGAGATCTGGCCCGATCGTTAATCTTTGTTTGCGTCGTCCGCTGCGAGTACCATGATCTGCGATGATGCGAATGCGCAGAGCAAATTCTCCGTGCAGAACTGCGAAGCCAGCTCTAAGAAAACAGCCGGATCATTCACCATGAATCCCGAATCAGGTCAGTCCCCTTCAGAACTCGATCGCCAGGATGGGCTGACGTCCGATCGCACCAGGACCGAGATGTCCGTCAACCCGTTTGAAGCTCCTGCGGAACCAGCGATCGTCGCTCAAAGAAGTTTGACGGTCATTGACTGGATCGAGGTAAGCATTTTTACTCTCACGGCTGCGTCGATTGCGTTTGTGGGCACTTGCGGAGGCGTGGGATTTCTCGGCTTCACCATGTCCTATCCACGCGGAAGCCTTCTTGGCGAAGTGCTGCTTGTAGCCGCATGGTTCATCGGAGCATTCGCGGCATGGGCCGTTGGCCGGAGAGTCGGTCGCGCTTTGATCAACAAGAATCTCCGCAGATCAAAGTCTAAAAACAGTCCGGAATGACGTGTACTGACTTCATTCGCGTCAATTCGTGTCCATTAGCGGTCTACAATGTAATTGAGGACGGCGGTTCGTTCGCGGAGCGAACGACGACTATAGGCTCCGAACGCAGCTCGCGTTAGCCATCCACAGATATGCGGGTTCATGCCAGGTGTTGGCAAAGTTTCGTCCTCCCGTGATCCCGCCGAAACATGTTGCTACGATCCCGCTCATCGAGGAGCAGAAGCCCGGCTTTTCCCAAAAGCCGGGCTTCTTTGAGCCAGTCCATATTATTTCGGGCCGGTTGCTGATTGCCCAGTTCGTTGTGTTGAGTTAAGAAAGGTCTTCAGCGTGTGGACGCGTCAAATTCCGTTTCGAGTGGACATCGCTGGTGTGATCGAGATCATGGGATCGTCGCTCTACAGCCGGATCGACACGCCGATTCGGGAGCTGATCCAGAACGCGCATGACGCCATCATGCGCCGCCGCGCTCGGGACCTGACGTTTCGCGGACGGATCGACATTCAGCAGAACGCCGCCGATGGCACGCTCACCTTCACCGATGACGGCGTCGGCCTGAACGCCGACGATGCCGAACAATTTCTCGGCACGCTGGGAATCGGGATTACGGGCCTGCTCAAAGGCCGGGGCACTGACGAGCAGCGGGACGCGATCAACGGTGATGGAGACTATCTCATCGGACAGTTTGGCATCGGACTGTTCAGTGCCTTTATGCTGGCGGATCGGTTGGTCGTCGAAAGTCGTCGCGAAGACTGTGCCGAAGGAATTCGCTGGGAAGCGGGGCCGGGGACCAGCATTCAGTTGTCATCCAGTGATCGCACGGAAGTTGGCACGTCCGTCCGGCTCTACCTGAAACCTCAGTTTCGCGTGATGTCTGAATCGGCGGAGCCGCTTGAGGCCGCGATTCGGGAATACGCAGACTTCCTCACCGTGCCCATTCATCTTAACGGCAACGCGGCGCGGGTGAACGTGATCAACGTGGCGTGGTTTGACCCGACGCCGGATGCGGAGTCACTCGAACTGGAACTCGCCAATTACTTTAACGAATCGCCGCTGGACGTGATTCCGATTCGAGTCGAAACCCCCGCCTCGATCGCCGGCGCGCTGTACATCTCGCCGCAGCGAACACCTGGTTTTGCAGATGACTCAACCGTCGCCGTCACCGTTCGCCGAATGGTGATTTCGCGACGTGTCCGTGACCTGCTGCCCCCGTGGGCCACGTTTCTGCGAGGCGTGCTCGAACTTGAAGACTGCTCGCCCACAGCCAGCCGCGAAGATCTGGTCCGTGATGATCGCTTCCAGCTGGTGCGTTCCACGCTGAACGAGTTCCTGTATGCGCATCTGGAAAAAATGGCCGACGAGGAACCGTCGCGGCTGGAAGCGATCGTCAACTGGCACCGCTATCTGCTCGCCGGCGCTGCCCTCGCCGAACCGCGTCTGCGGGCGTTGCTGTCAAAAGTCTATCGCTTCCGAACGTCTCGCGGGGCGCTGCTGTTTGATGAGTTGCTGCAAAAGAGCACGGCCGACGCGTTGCACGAAACCGATGCCGAATTTGTCATTTGGTACAACGCCGATCGTCGGCAGGAGCGGTATCTGGACGACGTCTTCGCGTCCAACCCCACGCCCTGTGTGCATGTGTTTCGCAGCTTCGAAGAGAACCTGCTCGCGGCGATGATCTCCGATCGTCCGGAGAAAGAAATCGATCTGCGGCCCGCCACGCCATCGTCCGCAAACTTCGCCGATTCGGTCATGGGGATGAATGAACTCGAAGATGTCCCCGCCGTCTGGGCCGACTTCTTTCGTTCGACAAATGCCCGCGTGCTGATGGCGTCTTATGAGAAGGGAATGCCCGTGGTCGCGTTCCTCAACGAACGCTACGAACTTGCCCAGACATTCGAAGAACTGCGCCGCGACGGCGATATCCCCAAAGGCTTTCAGCGCCTGATCGACGCTCATTTTCGGCAGGCACCGACGGGCCAGAACGAAGTCATCCTCAATCGCGAACACCGCCTTGTGCAGCGTGCCTTGCAGCAGGGCGTCCGCAGCCCGCTGGCCAGCGTCCTGAGAATGCTCGTCACCAACGCCCTGACCTCCGCCGGCGCTGATCGGGGAAAAGAAGCCGCCGACGTCCAAATGGAAGACCTCGACTGGATCGCCGATGCGCTCTGGGGCCAGGATTAAGTCGCCGTCGATGGTAGGTTGGACATTCCTGTCCGACACCCACACCATTCGACGGACAGGAATGTCCATCCTACGTTTTTTCCAATGCCTGCTCGCCGGGAGAGCGGTGTGTCGAAGTTGGGGCGGGAATGTTGTAGCATGTCGCGCGGGGCCGCCTTGCGGCGGGGTCCTTTCCGGCAGAAAGGACCTACAGTGAGGTCCTTTCCGGCAGAGGGGCAGGGGTATGGCGGCGGGTGATGATTCGCAGATTGATCAGCAACTGCAGGAGTTGCAGGAGCGCGCGGGGGACATGATTCCTCTGTGCAAATTTTCCAGTTCGTCCCGACTGTACGGAGAACTGCGGCGGCGGGGACGTGTTGAGCATCGGGCTCAGGCGTATATCTACGGCACGTTTTTCCAGATGGATCAGGCTCAGTATCTGCTCGACTTTCAGACCATGCGCGAACGCGCGGTGGAGCTGATTGCGATTTTGGAAAACGAAGAGCAGGCTCGGCAGATTCAGGCGGACTTTCCTCGGGAGCAATACGACTATCTTGTGTATTCCATGAGTGCCTGCGCTTACGAAAATCTCGCCGAAGCGACGGGGCAGTTGGAAGGCTACAACTCGGAAGGCATGCACGCCTGCATTGCGGATGGCATTCAGATCTGTCGGCGGACGGGCAAGATCGGCTGCGTCAGTTGTTTTCGGGAGTATGCCTGCGACGTGTACCTGTCGGCCGACGACGCGGACATTGCCGGGCATCAGTGTCGATTGGTGATGGAGCAGGAAGGAGCGTGGTCGGATCGCGGTGATCGCCGCTGGCTGGCAACGAGTAAGCTCGGATGGCTTGAAGCGTTGCATGGTCGTTTCGATGAGGCCATGGGGACGATGGAGCGGGCTCTGGAATTCACTCAGGGGGAATCCGTCTCGCTGAAGTTTGAATCGAAGATTCGCACGCTGCTGGCGCGGGACACAATTCGGCTGGCGGCGGGACTGGCTCCGATCATCGAAGCCGATCCGGAGTTCGCAGCACTGCCTTCTGCGGAGGAATGTCCGGTCTTCGAACACATGCTGGATCTGAACGCGGCGCTGCTGGCTGTGCAGAAGTCGAACTGGGACGAGGCATCGCGTCTGCTGAGTCACTGGGATCAGCGGCTGCAGAAGTGCAACGGCACGCACCTGTGGTTTGAGACACGGCTGCGACTGATCGCGATGAAGCGACTGGCCGGGCAGCAGAAACAGGCTGAGACGCTGGCTCGCCAACTGGATCTGCGCGCCCGCACAGCGAACGACTATCTGACATTGCGTCGGCTGCAGTTGCTGCTGGACACGGACTCGCCGTCTCCGCTGGCAATCGCCTCGGAACCGCGTCGCGTGGCCGTTGGCGATACACAGAGTGGGAAGGATTTGTCGCCCTCAGTTGGCGACGCAGATCAGGTGTTGGCGGAGGATGCTGAAAAACCGCCGACTCCACTTGCGCCATTGATCGAATCTCTGCGGTCACGGATGAACGAGTTTATGGAAGATCCGACGGAGGAGAAATTTGACAGCATCCGCGCCGATGTGTTGAGTGTCGCTGCCCAGCAGGCAACACATCCTGAAGATGCCAGCGGGCTCCTGCACCTGATGGGCTTTCTTGTCGGTTCCGGTCAAGACGGTGAAGACGTCTGGAGGTGGGCCAATTCGCTCGCCGCGCCGCATCGCAGTCACGCAGTCACGCTGTCGGTACTGGGTGTGCTGGGCGACGCATTGCGGGCGAGTCCGAACGAAGTGCTGGCGGAAAAAATCACGGCCGAACGAACGGAGCAGTTGTTTCGCAAGTCACTGGAACTGGACGGAACGAAGCCACGTAATTTCCTGCGGGCCGGTGATCACTTCGCTTCGCAAGACGATCCTGGCGAGGCGGAACGCTGCTTCGCACGAGCGTTTCGTCTGGATCGGGTCGATGGCAACATCGTGCGGCGGCTGGCGGATCTCTACTCCAGCACCGAACGTCCCCGCGACGCGCTGCATGTGCTGGACGTGAGTCTGCGGGAAGGCAGCGGCGATTCGCAGGTGGCGTTCGATGCGGCGATGCTGGCGTTTCGATTGAAGCAGTACGATGCGACTTTGACATATCTGGACAAGTTCGAACAGCTGGCCGGTGTGAATTTGTGGACGAACTATTATCGCGGAGTGTGCCACTACGAACAGGGCGACTTCGCGCGGTGTCTGGAGTGTCTGGATCAGGAAGAATTGCTGGCGGAATCGACTGGCTGGCATCTGGAGCTGATGCGTGCTGTTGCGAAAATTCGATTGAGTGATGTTGCCGGAGCCCAGCCGCATTTGAGCACGGCGCTGGAGACGCCGTTGTTCGAAGTCGATTTCCTGTCGGCGACGGGAATCGGCGAACTTCTCCAGCGGCTATGCATGGTTGCGGATGACATCATGAATGACGAGGCACTGGTGGCGAAGTTGGAGTCGCGGCTGCTGCGTTCTGGTTTGATGCCGGATTCCTGGTTCCAGTGGCAACGGGAACAGGCCGAGCTAAAGCCGGTCGAGGGCGTGCGACTTTTTCGATGTCTCGTCTATCAGCCACTGGACGAGTCGTGGAAAACCGATCCGGATCGGCTGAGTGATCAGGGCGACTGGGCGGGCTATCTGACTGAATGGGGTGTGCTGGCCGATTCGGAGGACGCGGCGCGTGAGTTAGCGATCAAGGCTCAATCTCGCTGTTACCAGTTGCCCGCGACCGTGCAGGAGTTGCTGGAGAGCGAGGAATCCTACACCGACGTGCCGGGAGCCGTCTGGCAGGCGGCGCGTGTCGAGTTGACAGATGAGGACGCTGACGATGATTCTGCAGACGATGAAGACGAGTTCGACGAATAGTGCAGAACAGTTGTCGCAACTGCTCCGTGGCGCTACGTTGCTTTGGTATCGACGTACGATTTGAAAGAGGGAGCCTGGGGAAAGAAGAATTGGGACAATTGTTCTGCTCTGAGATGTCTCAAAACGTTGAATAAATCCACGGCGCAACGCCGGTGGCGGTGAGTGCGACGAGCAGGGTGGCTAGGACCAGCACAAGCAGGATCGGAGTGAGCCACCATTTTTTGTTGTCGCGGAGGAAGAGACCGAATTCCCTGACGAGCGATATTTGGGGCTCGTCGGCGAGATGTTCGAATTCAGATGGATTCTGCTGGTCGGGAACTGGATTTGACATGGAAAACCTCGGTAGACGGGCGGCCTTATGACATTCGATAGTAGCGACTGGAATCCTTGGTTTCACGTCGTTCTTTCCATGCGCCTTTTAGTTTCGCATCGGGTTTGATTGCAAGTGGATCGCGTCCGAAGAGCTGCGACAGCAGTCCGGCGGGAACGAAAAGAGCGTAAAACAGCAGGAAGATGACGACCTCGCTGACGACACGGCCAATGGGCCATGTGACCATCGACATGCCGACGAAGACCGGTTTGAGTGCGATCGGTTTTGCAATCCCCAGCACGGCCACGATCAAGACGACTGCGCCAGCCACGACCATTGCGGATCCGTGATGAGTCCAGAGCCATGTGACCAGCGGCAGCATGACAACGGTCGATGCCGCAAACTGGCGGAGTTGGCGAGTCGTCGGGTTGCGGTTGATGTCGATGAGCATAATTGTTCCTGTAAGTCGTCGGGTGGGGAGCCCCCCCAACAGAACACCCGGCGGGAACAGCAGTGGGGGGGGGGGGGCCACCCACCAAAAAAA
>JBBQSE010000103.1:0-19504 GCA_038214195.1 Planctomycetales bacterium | reverse complement strand
CACAGAAATGCGTGAGTTCATTCGTCAGCTGCACGGCCGCAAACCAAGCGAAGTGCTGGGTATCGTCTCCGGCAATGCCCTCATCCGCGCTGTGGGGGAATCGGTTCTTTATCTTGGACTGACGCTGTTCGTTTTGACCGTCGTACCATTTCTGATGGCAGGTGATGACAAGGATGCAGCGTCGAAGAAGACCACCGAGGTTAACACTGAAACAGCGGCTGCGGAGAACAGTGTGACTGACGCCCCGGCAACCGGCACCGCTTCCACTGTCGCCAGTCCTGACGGTTCAATTAGCGCTGCGGATGCGGAAAAAGCCGTGAAGGTGATGGGACTGGGAGACACAAAAACTGCAGATCCTAAAAAGAACCCGCTGGACAATCTCGACAATCTGCTGGATGACGTGAAGTAGTCACCATGAGTTCGACGCAGCAAGATACATCACGAAATGGAAAGACGCGTGATCGCATCGCGGCGGTTGTGCTGATGTTGTGGCTGGCTGCCGTGGCGGACTGGTTTCTCACGAAGAGTCTTCCAGGCTGGATCACCGCGATCATTTTCCTCGGTGCCGCCGGATACGGCAGTTTCTTCGTCTGGCAGACATCGAAACGCCCGAATCGATCCGTTCGAGAGCTGAATTTTCAATTGTCCATCCTGTACATTATCGTTTGGACTCTGCTGGTCTGGAGCACGGATGCGATCGACTTCCGCGAGGTTAGTGCGGAGTTCGCGCGGTGGGGAACAGGAGGACTCTATTGTATCGGCCTCGCCTGGTTCGTCTGGGGCATGGAGAAGGCAACGCAGCGGTTCGAGACGATTCGGAGAATGTCGGAGCGGGAATCGCCTGCAGGTCGCCGCAGTTCAACAGCGGACGTCACCTCGTCGTCGCGTCGCGTCTGGCATCCGCTGGATGTCAAGGCATGGTACTACGGTCGCCAAAGTCCGAGGCTGCGGCAATCGCTATCAGGATTGATGAGCTATTCGCTGCTTTTCATGCTCGTGCTTTTAATCTGTTCTCAGATCAACGGTTGTCAGGAATTGTATGAGATGCCTGCGGGCGGAGGAGAACAGCAGGCCCTGGCGCAGACGGTGCGTCTGCAAAAGGTTATCCGCAAGAAATTCGTCGTCAATCCCTTCAGCTCGATCCTGTTCAAAGTCCCGCCCATAGATGAAATTAAGCTTGAACTGACCGAAATCACGAAGCATGCCTACACGGTCGGCTACGGCTCCGGAGAAGGTTCTGGTTTTGCTGGAGGCAAGAAGGGCGCGAAGGTTCGCTTCATGCGTCTCGAATACTCGGGCGGAGATTGGGATCAGGATTTCGGGATCGGTGCTGATCTCAATATGCTGACGGAATACAGCGCTCGCACAACGCAGCCCGTCGCCGCTCAGACTGAGTCTCGCACTATCGAACAGTTGCGAAATTTTCCTCTCGGTGCCAGCCCTCCGATGGTGTTTATGACCGGCCAGGGAAATATCTCCATTTCCAGCGCTCAGACAAAAATTCTTCGTGAGTTTCTTATCGACAAACACGGGATGCTGTTCATCGACAATGGCGGAAGTCAGCATTTTCATAATCAGGTCATTGGGATGATGCGAAGTGTTTTGCCTCAGGTGCGGCCCGCTCCGATTCCGCTGGATGATGTGATTCATCGGATCCCCTATCAAATCCCGTTCCTGCCATACGTGGCTCCTCACGGCGGTAAGGAAGCTCTTGGCTGGCGCGTTGACGGGCGTCTGGTTTGCTATTATCACCCCGGTGATATCGCTGACGCATGGGCGGACGATCATGCCGGTGTTTCGCCGGAGATCTGGGAAGCCTGTTACCAGCTTGGCACCAATGTTATGTTTTACGCACAGACAGAGTACAGCAAATGGCTGATCTCAAGCGGCAAGGCCAAAGAATGATCTATCACGCACTCTCGATATCGTTTAACACGGCACCTGGCATCGTGCGGACTTCTATAGTCGCCTTTCGCTCCGCGAAAGTAGCGTTTTTACATACTCTCGCCGAGCGAACGGTGACACTTGTTTTTCGATCGATGCTTACACGCATCGTCGGAATTCTGGCGATCATCGTTGTGACATCGTCCCTGTCGCTGGCGGCCAATCTGGATGAACTGCCGCTCGATCGCTGGAAACAACTCCGTGAGACCGAACGATACCAATTGCAGATCGCGGAGAAATACTATCGCGAACAGAACTGGAAGGTCGCGGCGTCGGAGTACGAAAAGTTTCTGACGCTGCATGAAAAGAGCACCGGGGCTTCGTTCGCTCAAATGAAATGGTCGCTCTGTCAGGTGAGGCTCAAGAAGCTGAATACCGCGATCAAAGACGGATTTCAGTCGGTCATCGATTACTGGCCTGATTCTCCCGACGCGATGAATTCCGCGTATTACATCGGTCTGACTTACAAAGACATGGGCGAGACGAAGCCCGCCAAGAAGGCCTATCAGCAGGTACTGCAAAAATATCCGCAGGCGTCGGTGGCGGCTTACGCGGCTGTCGATCTGATCGACATTGCCTCGCTGGAAAACGATCAGCAGTCGCAGTCGGCGTTGTGGAAGAAACTGACCTACGAGACAACCCGTACACCGGACACTCGCGGAGTCTGCGAAAACGCATCGCGGCAGTATGCGGCATTTCTGTTACAGAATAATGGACTCTCTGAGTCCATCAAAGCGCTGACCACCACGTATCTCGATCCATCGCCGTTCGTTGAACAGTTCGTGGCGCTCTCAACCGCAGCCATCAATCAGCTCATGGGAGATCAGAAAACGGCTCCGCAGGGAGAAAAGCTTTCCGACGACGCGGCAAACCATCTTCGTACGTTGATCCCGTCTGATACGACAACTCCGGAACAGAGAGCGCTGGCGCAAAAGTGCTGGTTTGCGGTGGCGGACATTTACGCCGCGTCGCGACGTGCCGACAGGACAGACGAGACATTCAAGCAGATGCTGGAGAAGCTCGGCCGCAACGATGAGACGCTGGGACGTTACGCAGGGTGGCACAAGTCTCAGAAACAGTTTGAACTCGCGCGTCAGCTGTATGCGTCGTTCGAAAACAAGATCGAAGGCCAGTCACAGATTGCCTACAGTTTTCGCGAGCAGGAAAAGTACCCTGAAGCAGTCGCCACCTATCAGCAATTGGCCGTGACGGATACCGAGCAGCCATTTCGCTGGCTGGCGGAAGCCGCCGCCACATATCGTCAGGCTCAGCAGTGGATGCCGGCGATCTTAATCTATCAGGAACTCATGGCCAAAGACGTCGACCGTACGGACAACTGGCTCTGGAATATCGCCATCACGCAGCGGGACGGCGGGATGCTGAAAGAAGCGATTGGCACATTGCGGCAGTGCAATAATTTCCCAAACAACTACACAGAAATGGCCGGATGCCATCGCCGACTCAAAGAGTACGATCAGGCCATTGCGTTGTACACTCAGGTGGCTGGCACCGATGAGAACTGGGCACCCTGGTCGTTGATTCAAATCGCGTACACACGCGAAGAGGCCGCCCAGCCGGAACTGGCGATCAAGTCGTTCCAGCAGGTATGCAAACGGTATCCCACAAATCAATACGCCAGCCAGGCACACGCTCATCTGCAGAACAAATACAAGATCACCGTGACACTCGGCGGTGCGAAGGACGAATAGGTTTTTAATCATGTCAACTCGTTTAGTCGGAACTATTTCAGCTGGATTATTTTTGGTCGGAACATTGATTGGCTGCGGATCTGAATCGCCGAATCCGCAGGAATCAACGAAGAGCACGACGCATAAACCCGCAGAATCGTCTCCGAACGCCGAAAGCAATGCGGCATCCAGCAATGCGCCGGAAGCGACGAAAAGCAAAGCCGCAGCGCCAAGCATTGAAGAGCAGCTAGCGCCCATTCAGGCTGACATCGACGGCAAGAATTGGAACGGCGCCGACGAAAAACTTGTCGCGTTGCGTCAGTCACTCGGAGAATCGCCTGCGGAAGATCAACTTGCGAAACTGTCACCGATTGCAAAACTGCTCGCTGACCATCGCGAAGAAATGCGTCGCGACGAACGGACGCAACTTCTGGAATCCGCGAAGGCCGCCTATGCCAACGGCGAATGGGACCAGTCGCTGAAACAGATCGACGCCGTCGCCGCACTGGCTCCGGGGGAATCAGAGCGAGAAGAACTGGCCACACTTCGCGGCTCGATCGATAAAGCTATGAAAGCTCAGCTTGGACTAGCGTCGTGGATCAAGATGCTCGGGTCGAGCAGTTCTGGAGAAGTGAAAACGGCGCAAACCCAGTTAATGGAAGAACCTGAAGCCGCGTTGCCGCTGGTCCGTCAGGCAATCAGTCAACACGATCCGGTCACCACAAAAAACGCCCTGGAATTCCTGCGCAAACTGCGAAAGCCGGAGATCGCTCTCCCGATCATGGTCAGCGTGTTGCAAGATCCAGCTCAGCAAGCCAGCTGGGACTTCAGCGGCAAAGAGATTGCACGTCTGGATCATCCAGGCGCTGGCCCAAAACTGATCCAACTTGTGCTGACATCAACGATTCCTGAGCAACGCGTCGCCGCCATCACAGCCCTATCAAAGGTCGTGGATCCTCCAGAGGATACGGAACTGGTTCTGTTGCCGTTCCTATTTCAGGATGGCCCTGAACTCGCTGCGATGATCTCGGCCTGCACTCATTCGGTCGTAGTTCATCATCACCATGATCTGCTGGAATGGGGGGCTCTCGCTGAAACTTTCACTGAAACGCAATCGCAGCAACTGGGGCAAGTTGGCGAGCGTCTGAAGGCACTGCAATCGCTTCCCGTCGAACAGCAGACGACAATTGACGCGGCGCGACAACTTGCAATCGCGTTGCAACTCATGACACCTGAACCAATCCCGGGGGCGACGATTCTGGAAGCGACACCGACGGACCCATCCATCAAGCCAGCGGCACTCCTCGACGGCGTTTGGAACAGCATTGATCCGGCGTCAATGTGGTGGACCCCCGTGGCGCAACAAGGCTACGTCGTGATCGATCTGGGTGGCCCCAAAACGGTGACCGGTGTTCGCATCTGGAACTTCAACGAAAACAGCGCTGGCTATCGCGGGTGGAAGGACGTGGAAGTTTACGTTAGCGACACAACGACGGCGCTGCGTCCCGTGTCTCAAGGAAATCTGCTTCCCGCACCCGGCGTTGCCGATCCTCTTGATTACAGCCAGGTCATCCCCGTGAATTTTGCCCAGGGGCGTTATGTGAAACTGGTATGTAAAGAGTACCTTTCCCAAAACAGTCACGCGGGCCTGACGGAAATTCAGGTGCTCGGATATTAATTGATCGGTTACCGGAACCATCGCAGAATCTGCTATCATCAAACTCGGTGGTAAGCCCAGCCTGAATTGATTCGACTGCGGACGATTGAGTGATGAAGCAAATCGCGATCTTTGGAATTCTGGCGGTTGTCCTTGTGGGACTGCTGGTCTATTCCCAGCAAAGAACCGGGCCGGTAACCGTCTCGGGATTTGTGGAGGCCGATGAAATTCGCGTCGGCTCACGCGTCGGCGGACGCGTGCTGAAAGTGTTGGTCGAAGAGGGCCAGGAAGTTGTTGCCGGTGAAGCACTCATCGAACTGGAACCATTTGATCTGCTGGAACGCAAAGCCGAAGCTCAGCAAAAACTGGCTCAAGCAACTGCCGTACTGGAGAAGCTGACAGCGGGTTATCGTCCTGAAGAAACAGGTCAGGTGGAGGCCCGTCGCGATCAAATGGCGGCCGACCTCAGCCGACTCAAAAATGGACCGAGACCTCAGGAAATCGCTGCCCTGGAATCAGAGCTGCGACTGGATCAGGCCGAACTGGAACTGGCACAGCGAAACTACAATCGCATCGAGACTCTGTTCGGAAAACAGGCCGCCGACAGAAGTGATCTTGATGAAGCGCAGACGAAACTCCGAGTCGCCCAGGCGGCGGCGGATGCGCGCAGCGAACGCCTGGCACTGCTGAAGGAAGGAACTCGTCAGGAAGACATCGTTCGCGGTGAAGCAGTCCTTAAGGAAGCGGAACAGCAATTGGCGATGTACAACAACGGATATCGGGCCGAAGACATTCAGGAAGCTCAGGCCAAACGGGACGCTGCCTATGCCGTGTTGAAGGTAATCTATGAACAGATCAAAGAATTAGAAATCGTGTCGCCATGTAATGGCGTCGTTGAAGCTCTGGAACTTCGCCCTGGGGATCTGCTCGCCGCGAACGTCGCGGCAGTCTCGCTCATGGATTCCCAACGCATGTGGATTCGGGCCTTTGTTCCTGAGAATCTGCTCGATCTGCGGATTGGTCAGGCGGTGGCCATCACCGTGGACAGTTTTCCAGGTCGGCGGTTTTCCGGTGAGATCACCTTTATCGCGCGACAGGCGGAATTCACGCCGTCCAATGTGCAAACTCCGGAAGAGCGGTCACGGCAGGTGTTTCGAATCAAGGTTCATTTGACCGACGGGACCGATGTGCTGCGTCCTGGCATGGCGGCTGATATCGTGCTCAGCGAAAAAGGCAGTGCGCGATGAATCAGCCAGTGATCCAGGTGGACGGGCTTACTCGAACGTTTGGCAGTCTGACAGCTGTCAAGGACGTCAGTTTTCAGGTCGAAAAGGGAGCCATCTTTGGCCTGCTGGGACCAAATGGCAGCGGCAAATCCACGATTATCCGCATGCTCTGCGGCGTGCTGGCTCCCAGCGGAGGCTCTGCGCGAGTACTGAATTTTGATGCGGCCACGGAATCTGAAGAGATCAAGCGTCGCATCGGCTATATGTCGCAAAAGTTTAGTTTGTACGCCGACTTGAGCGTGCAGGAAAACCTCGAATTCTACGGACGAATTTACGGCCTGAATCCATTGACTCTGGAACGACGATTTCAGGAAGTCACGGATCTGACAGGAATCGGCGATCGGCTGAAGCAGCTGGCCGGGACGCTTTCCGGAGGATGGAAGCAGCGTCTGGCACTGGCAGCCGCACTGATTCACGAACCGGATGTCGTATTCCTGGATGAACCAACTGCGGGCATCGATCCCGTCGCGCGGCGGCAACTGTGGGATCTGCTCTTTGAGTTGTCTGGTCGCGGCGTCACGCTGTTTGTAACGACCCACTACATGGATGAAGCTGAACGCTGCTCCAATGTAGGTTACATTTACAATTCACGACTCATCGTCTGCGGCCAGCCGGAAGAACTTAAACTCCTGCCCGACGTGACGCCGCCTGGCACGACGCGGTGGGAACTTGATCTTCCTCATCCGACAACTCATCTGCATGTGCTGCGGGATGTTAACGGCGTTCGAGACGCGACGTTATTCGGTCAAACGATTCATGTTCTCGCTGATCAGGCATTGACTCCGAAATCGATGGTCGGCCAGCTTGGACTTTCTGAAACAACGGTGAGTTCACGCCAGATTACGCCGTCGCTGGAAGACGTCTTCGTGACTCTCAGCCGTGCCGCCGAACAGGGAACGCTGAGTTTCGAGACTCCGATCGTGCCCGCCGCCACTGACAAAACCAAGGCTGAATCGACGACTGCTGAAGCGTCAGGCACCGCCCACGAATTGCCACTTCCCGAATCACTCCCGAAAGTATCCACGTCGCCGGAGAAGCGAACACTGTTTCAGACCCCGGCGCGAATTCGGTCCATGGCGGGATTTGTGGCCGTATTCCTCAAGGAATTTGCCCATATTCGCCGCGAACCGACGACATTGTTTTTTTCGTTTATCGTTCCGGTCCTGCAGTCAGTCGTCTTCGGGTTCGCCATCAACACCGAAATTAAAAACATCCCGATGGTCGTGCTGGATCTGGACGGACGTCGAGAAGCTCGGGAGCTGTGCGAAGCCTTCAAAAACACGAACACGTTTCGAGTGACAGAGCGTGTGTTCCGGGATGAGGACTTTGATCACGCGCTTCGCTCCGGCGCGGCGAAGGTTGGGCTGCGGATTCCTGCGAACTACAGCGACCGGCTACTCGCGGGCGAACAGGTCCAGGTCCAGGTACTCATCGACGGCAGTGATTCTCAGGTCGCGACAACGGCTCTGAACACAGCCAATCTGTTGGGACTGAATTTATCCCTGCGGCGCGCCAGTCTGATGGTTCAAAACCTGCCGGTAGTTCCGGCCCGCAACGAAACCGGAGTGGCCTCGGTCCCGATCGAGATGCGTTCGCGGCTGTTGTTCAATCCCAACCTCGAAAGCTCGCATTTCTTCGTCCCGGGTCTGGTGGGCATCATTTTGCAGCTCGTAACATTGTTCCTGACATCATTCGCCATCGTCCGCGAGCGGGAACTGGGGACGCTGGAACAATTGTTCGTGACTCCCGTGGGCAAAGCGGGGCTGCTGCTTGGAAAACTGTCTCCCTACGCCGTGCTGGCGTTTGGTGAAACCCTGATCGTACTGAACGTGATGGTGTGGTTTTTCAAGGTGCCGATCCAGGGCAATCTCCTGTTGCTGCTGGCGTTGTCGTTTCTGTTTCTACTCTGCGCACTGGGACTGGGATTGATGGTGTCGGCTCTGGCGAAGACCCAGCTTCAGGCCATTCAGTTTGCGTTTATCATCATGCTGCCGTCGGTGTTGTTGTCCGGATTTATGTTTCCTCGCAGCGAAATGCCAGGTCCGATCTACCTGGCGACGTTTGCAATTCCAGTGACCTATTATCTGGAAATCCTCCGCGCGATCGTACTGCGTGGTGCTGGCATGCTTGATATCATTCCCTCAGTTATTGGACTGATCGTTTCTACCTCCGTGATTCTTGGGCTGAGCCTGTCGCGGTTCAGGAAGCAATTGGGGTGAAAGTGGATCAATGGTCCGAGTAGCCTGGGCAATCGGTCTGATTTGAGCGAATCGCCGCTGAATTTGAAAGCGAACTATGCGCAACGGCCTTTTGATAATTTCATTCTTCGCCGCCTCGTCAGTAATACAAGCCGACGGCGCGGACACATACCAGTCCCGCGTGCAGCCATACATTGAAAAGTATTGCGTCGAGTGTCATGGCAGTACGATGCCCAAAGGCGACCTTGATCTCACTCGATTCACGAAATCCAGTGACGTCATCGCCAGTTTTCGGCGGTGGAATAATGTCATCGAGTTCATTCACGACGGAGAAATGCCGCCCGAAGAATCGAGACAGCCATCAATCGATGAAAGCAATGCCGTTGTCGCGGACATCAGGTCCATTCTGATTGCTGAGGCGAAAAAGCAGGCGGGAGATCCGGGCGTCGTGCTGCCGCGACGACTTTCCAACACGGAATATGATCTGTCCATCCGTGAACTCACCGGCGTTGATATTCGTCCGACAAAAGATTTTCCAGCTGACCCGGCGGGCGGTGAAGGTTTCGACAACACTGGTGAAGCCCTGGGAATGTCACCGAATCTGCTAAAGAAATATCTGTCCGCCGCGCAACTGGTTGCCGATCATCTCGTGCTGAAGCCGGATGGGATTTCCTTCGCTCCGTATCCGGTGACTTCTTACAACGAACGCAAGAAGCTGACCGAAGGTGCAATCATTGACTTCTATGAAAGTCATGCTGTCGATACGCTGGAGTACCTTGAAGCCGCGTGGCGGTATCGGTATCGCGCCGATGGTCAAGAGGCAATGACGATTCAGCAGTGGGCGGACACAAGCGGGCTAAGTCCGTCATATCTTGCGATTGTTTGGAATGTATTTGCCGATGTGCAAAACCGCTCGGGTTTCCTTGATGACCTGGGACAAGCGTGGGACGCGATTCCGGCTCCGACGGATGATTCCACCCGCCCGGCGGAATTGCTGAAGCTCCACGATATTGTCAAACTTGGCCGTCGCGTCCTCGCGGCTCCGGAGGAGCAGTTGATCAAAGCCAATGCGGGCAACTGGCCCATCAGCCATCTGGCTTTTCGGGCGAAAGTGGCCGCCGCGCGAGACAAATTTGAATTCGGCAATCTGAAGAGTGAAACGCTGCTGAAGATCGGGAGAATCTCCAAACCATCGGACAATGATCCTCAGGCGATTTCTGCATTCATTCGCATCGAACCGGCGTTTTCGGTTGATGGTGGTTACGTGATCGTGAACCGACCTCTGTTCAGCAAGGCCGACCAGTTGCCGCAGAATCAGGAGGACGAAGAAAAGCAGGAGGTCAAAACACTGCGAAGCGTTTTGGAGGAAACCCATCCGGAATTGGTAAAGGTTCTGGCGTTTGGCACGCATCCGAAAGGAACTGACATTGACCCGGATTCATTTGTTGTCGAGGGCGCGTGCGAGATTGAGATTCCCCTCACTCCTGAAATGCAGCTTCAGCTGGAGGGCAGAAATCTGCTGGTGAAGTGCCAGCTGGATTCCGAAAACAGCCCGGAAAGTAGTGTGTTTGTGCGGTCTTCGATGCGTGAACGGCCTGGAAAAGAATTCATTCGCAGCGCCGAATTGCTGATCAAACGTAACAGCGAAGCGGCGAAACAGCTGGCAACTTCGGCCACTGTGTTCTGCAATGCGTTTCCCAATCGTTTCTTTTATGTGGATGAAGGTCGTGGCCTGGCTGCCGGCTTCCATCTGGTCGAAGGATTCTTCCGCGACGATCAGCCGCTGGTCACAAAAGTACTCGATGAACAGCAGAAGGCGACACTGGACCGACTCTGGCGGGAGCTGGATTTCGTCACGCAAAGTGCCGAGACGCTGCTGCGCGGCTTCGTCTGGTTTGAACGGTCCGAACGTGAAGTGCTGCACGACAAGCGATTCGATTTTCTAAGTCCCGAAGATCCAGAACTGGTCAACGACACGCTGCTGACAAAGTTCGAGAAACTCTATCTGGACAAGATGGGCGTGAAGCGTGTCGGCGACTTGCTGGAACCAGAATTGGCCGACACGAAGTTCGACATGATCCACAGCTTCTTCCTGCAGATTCGCGCAGGGTTGACGCTGCAGCGGGAACTGACGAGCCTGGCCGAACCACTGGCTCTGAACAATCTGGAACAGTTGGCCCGCCGTGCGTACCGCCGGTCTCTGCGAGCCGATGAGCGTGAATCCCTGCATTCGCTGTACGCGCAACTACGGGCCGACGGACAGGATGTTGAACACGCTCTGCGTGGAGTTTTGATCGGAGTGCTGATGTCGCCCGACTTCTGCTATCACTATCACACCTCGCCGGATGGTGACTCGGTGTATCCGCTGAGCGACAATGATCTGGCCAGTCGGTTGAGCTACTTCCTGTGGTCTTCGCCTCCCGATGAAGAACTGCTGAACGCGGCAGCAGCTGGCAAACTGCAGTCGGAAGAAGATCTGCTGAATCAGACCCGCCGCATGTTGAAGGATCCCCGTGTCGAATCGTTTTCTCGGGAGTTCTTTGGCCAGTGGCTGAGGTATCGCGATTACCTTTCGAAAGATCCGATCAACGCTGCGGCATTTCCTGGCTACGATGACGAACTGCGGCAAGCGATTTTCGAAGAGCCCGTGCATCTGGCAACCGATCTGATTCAAACTGATCAGCCGGTAACGAATCTACTCACCAGTGACGTCACGTTTGTGAATCGTCGTCTGGCAAAACACTACGGTGCCGAGATTGAGCAACAGTACTCAAGTCAGGTGGCAAAGGCGGCGGCTGAACACGCGCGACGGGGACATGCGGCTGCGGATCATCGGGACCAATCATGGTATCGGGTGAATGATCTTCGAAAACTGGGCCGTGGCGGTTTGTTCGGGATGGCAGTTGTGCTGACGAAGAACTCCGCCGGTGATCGCACGAGTCCCGTGAAGCGGGGATTTTGGAGCGTGCATCATTTGCTGGGCCAGCATTTTCCGCCGCCGCCCGCCGACATCCCGGAATTGCCGAAGTCGGAAAAAGACGCCCCTCATACGATCCGCGATTTGCTCGCCTCGCACGTTGCCGACACAAAGTGCGCTATGTGCCACAAACACTTTGACGGTCTGGGACTGGCGATGGAGGGCTTTGATGCAATCGGGCGAGCTCGTACGACGGATCTGGCGGGTCGGGCCATCGATGATGTGGCGAAACTGCCAAATGGCGAAACTGCTGAAGGAATTCCGGGGCTGGTCGATTATATTGATCAGCACCGTCGGCAGGATTTCATTCGGACGATGTGTCGAAAGTTCCTTGGCTATGCCCTGGGCCGCTCGGTAACTCTGTCAGATCAGTTGTTGCTGGATGAGATGGAAACGGCGCTGGAGAAGAACGAAAATCGGTTTTCAGTGTTGTTTGAAGTGGTCGTCCGCAGTCCTCAATTCCGCAATCAGCGCGGAAGGGATTTTGTGACGGCGGGGAGATGAGGCGGTTCGTTCGCAGAGCGAACGACGACTATCGTGACGTAACAAAGGTTTAAACAATGAAATCCAATTCATCCGGAATTTCGCGGCGTATTGTTCTGAGCGCACTTGGGGCAAGCGTCGCGCTGCCGTGGCTGGAGTCCGCGAAGGCGTTTGGAGTTGAAACGGCGACGACCGCTCCGAAACGGTTTGCGTTTCTGTTCTTCGGTGACGGCATTCATCCGCCGGAATGGTGGTCCAAAGGCAGCGGTTCGCAATTGGAACTGGGACCAGCGTTTGCCTCACTTGAATCGGTTAAGCATAAGGTGAATTTTATTCATGGATTGCATCACCCGGAAGACGTTGTCGGTGGTCATGCAAAGGGAGCAGCCGGGATTCTGACCGGTGTCCGGCCACAGGGTGGTCGCGAAATCCATGCCGCCACCAGCATGGACCAGCTGCTGGCTCAGCGATTGGGAGATGAAACAGTCCTGCCGAGCCTTGTGCTGGCGTGTGAGCGTCCCGTGAGTGGATTTCATGAATCCAGTTTTTCGATGATGTACGCCTCGCATGTTTCCTGGAGTTCACCGGTTTCGCCCGTGCCTGCGGAGATCTATCCTGCGCTCGCCTTTGACAGTCTGTTCGAAAGCAAAGGCAACCGGACTCATGTGAGCGTCCTCGATCATGTGTATGAGCAGCTCCAGGATGTGTCTCGCAAAGTCTCGACTTCGGACAAATCCAAGATCGATGAATACGCCACCTCCGTGCGCGAGGTCGAGCAAAGACTGGCAAAAATGCAGGAACGTCAGAAGGATGAAACCGCTGGCAAAGAGGCCGTCAAGTACGAACGTCCGGCGAGCGGTGTGCCGAATCAGCTCAACGAACATTCCCGTCTGATGTGCGACATTATCGCGCTCGCGTTTCAGGCGGATCGAACTCGGATTGCCACTTTGCTGCTGACGAACAACTTGTCGGGGCAGGTGTATCCGTTCCTCGGATTGAATGTCGATCACCACAACTATTCGCACAGCTGGCAGAACAGGGAATTCGCGTCGATCACACGATTCTGGGTCGAACAGTATTCGTATCTGGTCCGCAAACTGGACTCGATGCAGGAAGGCGACGGCACCGTGCTGGACAACTCGTGCATCATGCTGGCGAATGAACAGTGGACGGCGCACAGTTCTCCGAAGATCCCATTGCTGGTGTCCGGCAGCCTGTCCGGCAAGCTGCAAACTGGTCGAACCGTGGACTATGAAACGGCGAAGGAACGCAAGATGTCGTCGCTGCATCTGAGTATCATGGACCGCATGGACATTCATTTGCCCGAGTTTGGAAACGCGACGGAACACCTGCCAGGGATTTAGCCGCGTAGCATAAACAAGACGACCCAATATGTAAGGCGAGCGGCAGAAAACGATTTACCAGCTGTAGGACGGGCACTCTTGCCCGTCAAGATTTGCGACGGGCAGAAGTGCCGGTCCTACGGTAAAATTTCTGCCGAAGGCCTAACTCCGCCGAAGGAATCCGACCTGAGACAGGTCGGACTACGCAGGCATCGAGCGGTCAATTACTGTCTGATCAGCCGCAATGCGCCAGCGTCCGGTTCATTGAGAAAACCGGGGGCTAGTGCCCGGCGGCTGATTAGGAACCGACAGTAATTTTCCGGGCCGCTCAAAGTCTTAAATCGATAAGGATCCGAAGATGAACCCTGTCATGCTAAAGCTGCTTATGGGGCCTGTTGCGTTTTGGCTGGCCGTGGTTGTCTGCACATTTTTGATGAAGAAGCCAGTGCGGCAGTATGTTTGCATGGTGCTGGTGGCAGCAGCGTTAGTGGATGCGTTCGTGTTTGCAAGACGTGAATCCCCTGAAGATTCATGGGGCGGAATATTGCTTCCACAGATGATGACGTTTGCCGCTGTTGTTGGTGTTCTCACGCTTCCAGGTCTCGTGATCAGTCTTTGGAAAAAGCATGATCGCTGGATTATTCTTGTGAATGCAACTTGTGCAGCCGCGTTGATGATCTGGCTTATCCACTTGTCGATTGGTTCGCGGCTGAATGATCGGATCGCTTTGCGGGAAATGTTTCCATTTGAATCGATGGCAAGTCGCCTGACATGGGAAGATTTGCCGAACGTCCGCAATCTTCAGCCACCGGAATTGTCAGCCGCCGTCGATCGGGAATTGAAGTTTTGGGATAACTCAGATGGATTTCAGGGATTTTCCCGACCGTATTTGCTCCAAAATCTTCACAATCTGGCGACAGACGAATTCATTGCGGCAAATGGTTTTGGGGGCACTCGGATGGCGCGTCCCAGCGTTCGGAACCTGCAGCAGATGCTGTTCACGTTAGTCCCGCTGCCTCAAGACAAAATGGCCATTGAACGCGCGCGATCAAAACTGGACGACAGAGCCCTGGCCAATCCATTCAAAGATTTCAATGACTCAGAAGCAGTGGTCACCCAGGGCAAGACGAGACCGTCTGTTCCGCTAAACAGTTTTCAGAAACTTCATGATCATGATCTGGACGTATTCCTGAATCCAGACAGAAGCGGCTATATCAGAGACCGTGATCACGTCGCCGGATTTCAATCACACCAGTTTTCTCAGGTGCCATTCACATGGAGCAAGTACCCGACCCTCGAATTGGAAAAACTGGAACTCGTGAGTCTGTTGAAACACGAGTCCGCTGGGGTCTATCAGTCTAATGACCTTCCCAATCTGGAACTGAATCCTGACGCGACACTTCGAGAACTTGACGAATTCGAACAGACAGCCCTCAAAGAACTGCAGACCGACAAAAATCTGATCATCGCTGAGAGCGACAACCTGATTCGAATGCTCGGCTCGCTTCGCGCAGGTGAGTCGTGCATGAAATGCCACAGCGTCCCGCGAGGCACATTGCTAGGCGCATTTTCTTACTGTATTCGGGTCAAATGATCAGTGGGATCAACTTTGCTCAAGCTTCTTTTTCAGCGTTTCTCGCTCCGGTCGAGCCTTGTAAAAAGGGTCGAGAGGATAGCAGCCGGAGACCATGCCGTTTCTGGGAGCTGTCGTGCAGTCGCTGAAAGTGCGGCAGATTCTTTTGCGGGCCAGCGTGCGGCCTGCGGAAACGTCTGCTGGCAGGTCGGGGTAGGAAAGCACCATCCGGCCGAGTCCGATGCTGTCGGCCATGCCGGAACGAATGACGGCCTGGCCCACGTTGGGCAACCATTCCTGCAGGTATGAATACCCGGAGCCCACGACGATCATTTCCGGGACGCGGCGTTTCAGATCAGCCGTGGCCGCAATCTGACGATGGGCACCTACCAGGGGATCTTCCGGCGGCTGATAGCCGTCACTTGGCGGAAACAGCGCCGGTCGCTGGATGTGAGGGTTGTAATATGGACTGCCGCAAGTCGAACACATCAGATCGATTTTGAGTGATTGCAGCAATTCAAGGAATTGCTGCGGTTCATCCAGATTGATCCCGAATCCACTGCCATCGCCTCCAAACGCATAGCGGTAGTCGGTCTGTTGCGACGGAATTCCCGTGCGATCTTCGGCGGTTCCTGGTTGAAACGGGACGAAATCAAAAACACTCAGCCGAACGCCAATTCCCAGGCCAGGAACTTCTGCTCTGATTCCCTCTACGATGTTTCGCAGAAACCTCGTGCGATTTTCAAAGCTGCCGCCGAATTCACCGAAACGATCAAATCCGGACAACAACTCATGCCCCAGGTAACCGTGGCAATGCTTGATATCCACCCAGCGAAAACCGGCCTGTTGCGCCAGGCGACTTGCCAAGATAAAATCATCGATCAGCCGTTTGAGATCATCGTCCGACAGCAGAACATCGCCACTGGTGATTCCGAACTTTGCATCAAGGAGCGGGTGACGGTACGCAATCATTGGCTCCAGACGCCGCTTGTCATTCGGTCGGGCGAAGCGTCCGGAATGTGTTAACTGCAGGCCAATCAGCAGATCATCGGTGTGGCCAATGTGTTCCTGATGCGCCCGCTCCAGTAGAATTCGCAGCGATTCGAGATCACCCAGCGTCTGCGAATTGATGAGCAGTTGATTCGGATTGGCGCGACCATCCGGGCGAACGGCGACGGCTTCTCCGCCCCAGATGAGTTTGGCTCCGCTGAGTCCAAAATTTTTCCAGCGGCGACGCGTGAGATCCGTCGGGCGACCGTCCGTCGTTCCGTCCCAGCCTTCCATCGGCAGGATGCACCAGCGATTACCGATGCTTCCGCAGACAGAATTCAGTGGCTGATCCAGCGGAGCCTGGTCACCGATCTCCAGCGATTCATCAAATGGCAGGGCCAGTTGCAATTCATCCAGACGCTGCCTGAACTGCAGGGGAGTCTTAAGGTTCGATACGCGAGGAAAAGACATCTCAATCCAGCAGCCATTCCATCAGGCGCCAGTCCATCCAGCGGCGGTCTGGATCCAATCCCCTGCGACCAAGGAAGCCCAGGTGACCTCCATGCTGCGTCAGGCACATCCGCACGTTTGGCGGAAGCTGCAGATCATGAAAGGCTTTGGGGCTGACGACGGGATCATCCTGAGCCGCCAGGATCGTGGTATGCACACGAATCTGTTCGATGACCGGCTTCGAAGACGCTCGGACGTAATAATCATTGGCGGATTCAAATCCCGAGGCCGGTGCTGTGTAAAGTTCATCAAAGTCATACACACGACGCGGTGCCCGATCCACTCGGGCCAAAGGCACATCTTCACGCCAAAGCGTCGAATTGGAGACTTGCTGAAGCATCCGTCTGGCAAAGTACAGATCGTATCGCTGGCCCATGCGCGTTGTGTTGAGCATTGCGGAACATTGATGCAAGTCGATCGGCGGACAAACGGCCACCGCCCGGAAGAGACTGAGCGGCAGGTCGTCACAATATTCGCCCAGATATCGCAGCAGGAGATTGCCGCTGAGTGAAAACCCGGCGATTGAGATCGGCGATCCGGGACACAAACGTTCGACCATCTTGACGGCTGCCGACAGATCCTCAACGCGGCCGGCATGGTAGGGAGATTTCGCCAGACTGAAGCCTGCTCCGCAACCCCGATGGTCCATTCGGAACGACCGCACGCCGCGATCGTGCAGGCGGGCCGCCAGTCGCACCATGTATCCGCTGCGATGCGACCCACCCAGTCCATGCAGCATCAAAACGACATGATCTTTGCGCTGCCAGCTGGCAGGGCAATCGTCGTGCATCACGACCAGATCTCCATCGTCCATTCGCAGCCGACGCTCCATCGTGCCGGAGATGCTCGCATTTCCCGGAAACAGCGTCGCCAGGTAGGTCTGCAAATGAGGACTCGAAATGCCTCTCGCGGGCCGGAAGACAGGAATCCCTGGCAATATTTCCCCAGGGAGCCCTCCCGGAAAAGAATCGCGAAGTGGCTCGCGCACTGGCGCTGCCAAATCATCATTGGGTATGGTTTGTTCTTGCACGCCGTCCATGATTTACACCCGTGATGGGAGCGGCAAGGCATCGATTGACCAAGTCTCGAAGCCGCCGAAATCGAAATCTGCCGTTAAGAGCGGCCTGCGCTCCCGCCTGACCATCGTTTTTAGACGTTTTGATTGGTTTCGCAAAGTGCCAGTCACTCAAATTGCAGAATTCCTCCAGGCGGTGACCAGTAACTCCCGCAAAGTCCAGCACAACTCCCTGAATGGTATTGGGATTCAAGGTCCTCCGGAAATTATCAGTCAGGTGAAATTCAATTTACTTTTGGGATGATTTGTAAGGCGCGCGGCAAAAACAAATTTATCGTAGGACGGAAAACCAATCGACGACCGCACGCCAGGAAAAATTGTGCAGAAGCACAGTTGACAATGCGGCCGCGAAACACTACTGTAATATCTAACTATTACAGTACTGGAGTGGCGATGATTTGCCAGGTGGACACAAACAACGGAATTCCGATCTACGAACAGATTAGCCGACAGGTGAAATTCGCTGTGGCGAACGGCTCGCTTCTCGTTGGGGAACACGTGCCGTCTGTCCGCGAGATGGCAACTCGGACCGCCGTCAACGTTAACACTGTGGCCCGCGCGTATCGTGACCTACAGGCAGAAGGTGTTCTTGTTTCGATCCGTGGCACAGGTCTGGCCATTGCCGCAGATGCTCCGGAGAAATGTCGCCGCAATCGACTTGAAATGGTCCGCGAACGACTGCGGTACATTTTGCGGGAAGCGTTGCAAAATGGCGTCTCGTCAGACGAAATTCAGGCTCTCGTGCATTCCGAGTGGGATGCACTCAAGAAAGAGTCACCACTGGATAACACTCATCCGGAAAAAGGCTAACCCATGAATCCTGTCATTCGCTTTACCGGTGTTTCAAAACGCTTTGGCAGCGTCAATGCGCTGGATGATGTCACGCTGCAGATCCAACCGGGCACTGTGTGCGCCGTGCTTGGTGCAAACGGTGCCGGCAAGAGTACCGCGATCCGACTGTTACTCGGATTCGAATCGCCGGATAAAGGCGACATCGAAGTGCTGCAGATGAATCCGAAAACTCATGCATTGGAGATTCGCGGTCGAGTCGGTTACGTCTCCGACGCACCGCCGCTGTATGAATGGATGACGGTCGATGAAATTGGCTGGTTCGCGGCGGGTTTCTATCCAACTGGTTATCAGGCTGAATACAGCAAACTGACGAAACGATTTGACCTTGTCGGATCGCAGAAAATCAAGGGTCTTTCCAAAGGTACTCGGGCGAAAGTCGCGTTGTCGCTAGCGATGGCTCATCGACCTCAGTTGTTGATCATGGACGAACCGACATCGGGACTTGATCCGCTCGTACGACGCGAGTTTCTCGAAAGCATGATCGACGTCGCCGCCGAGGGACGTTCGGTGTTGCTGTCCAGTCATCAGGTCGGCGAAGTCGAACGCGTCGCCGATGATGTGATCGTGCTGATGAACGGCCGCGTTGTGGCTCACGAACGGCTTGAGGATCTGAAAAAGTCTGTCACGGAGGTTGTGCTCAGGCTGCCTGCGGCGAACAGCGTTCCACCGATACTGCCAGGCAGCGTCGTCGCCCATGTCGCGTTTGGACACGAACACGTCTGGCTTGTGCGCGATCTGGATGCAGGTCGTCTGGCAGATCTCTGCCGATCGCAGGTGTTGCCACAAGCCATCGTTCGCAAACCGTCGCTGGAAGAGATTTTGCTGACGCTGTTGCGGCAAAACCGAAATCAGCAGGCAGACGGGACGTCCGTTTTAGTGAGCGGCAAGGCGTTAGCCGCCGGTATTGGATCGGACAGCACAGGAAAGA
>JBBQSE010000102.1:0-19563 GCA_038214195.1 Planctomycetales bacterium | reverse complement strand
GGCTTTTGTATTAATGAGCGGCAAGGCGCTACCCGCCGGTGATTGTTAAAAAACACTGGGAATACCCGGCGGCTAGCGCCTTGCCGCTCACGATTCTGGATTAAATCAACAGCCCATGACGTTTCCGGCTCGCCAACTTCATTTCTCACCGCTTGATGCACAATGCAAAAGCCCCGCTCAACTTGTCGTTCAGCGGGGCTTTGAGTTTCAATGGATGATTCGGCTAATGGTCGAATCAGTTCTGCGGTGGTTCTTCGGCAGGCGCTTCGCCACCGTCTTCGGCAGGCGCTTCGCCATCGGCCTTTGGAGCGTCATCCGGCTTTGGAGCATCGTCTTTCTTTGCCTCTTCTTCGACAGCTGACTTTTTGGCTTCGGCAGCATCATGTTTGAGTTTCTCCAGTTCCTTTTGACTCACTTTTGTGGCCTCTTCGGCCGCGTTCTTTGCGGTCGTCATTTCGGCCAGCGCTTTTTCGAGGTCAGCGTGAGACGTCTTCAGTCCGTCGCGTTCTTCTGCGACTTTCTTCAGTTCGGACTCAACGGCTTTCTTAGATTCTTCGGTCTTCTTTTCAGTGTCGCGAAGCGCTGCGACTTGTTCAACGGCCTGCTTATGAGCCGCCTCGGCCTTGTCGCCACGATCTTTCTGCGCCGCCACAGACTGGCGTTCAGTTTCCAGTTGTGTATTCAGGTCGGCGAGCTTTGTTTCAAGTTCCGCCTTGAGCGTTGCCGCGTCGGCCTTTGCAGTTTCAATTTCCGCTTTCGCCGTTTCGACTTCTGCATTGGCCGTCGCAAGTTGTTGCTCAACTTCCCTGAGCTTGATTTCCATATCATCTGCGTCTTCAGCACGGCTGAGAGCGTCCAGATAAGGAATCATTTCCCGATAAGTGCCGTCTTTGGCCTTGTGCCAAAGCGTTGCGCAGCCATTCCCCGTTCCGCAGGAAGTCGTTGGGCAACAGTTCATCTGCGCTGGCCCGCAATTCGATTGAGGGCTGGCTTCGGCGACCATGCCGCAGAGGGACATCAGGCTTGCAGTGATCAGCAGTTGTTTCATTTCATTGCTCGGAATTAAAAAGGGATGTGATTTTGTACCGCTCGGCGTCCAACAGAAGCGAGCTTTGACCAAGAGTTTGCCTGATCGTTAACCTTTAACAACAGTTTTCTGACGTCAAGCGTCAAACTCACAGCGGAATGGGTCGGAAAGTCGGATTTTGCGCGGTTTGAGGTGACTTTGCCACTACGTTTCCTCAATAAGGGGAAGTTTGTCCGACGGCGCCCGGAACAGGAATTGGCGTTTGCACTACAGATTCCTGAACAATCAGCCAGAAACGGGGGAGCTGAAACTGACGATCAAACCAGCTGAAAAAAAAGAAACCGAAGACGCAACGCGGGATTTCACCTACACTCTGCCGCCGCAGCTTCTGATCACCTGAGACTCAAAAATCGCGATGTCCAAGAGCAAACCGCCAAAAGTTGCGACACCTTCTCCGGGTCTGGAGAGCCTGCACCAGTTCTATACGAGCTTGCTGCTGAGGCCAGGAATTGACTGGCGGTCCGAGCGAGTTTTCATCAAACGACTTGGATTCGGGGGCCAGGGCAGCGTCATGCTGGCCGAACGCCGTGGAGCGGCGTCATTCAGCATTCCAGTGGCACTCAAGTTCTTTTCTCCGCTGGCGTTTCGTTCGCTCGAAATGTACGAACAGGAAATGCATCGCCTTGCCGAAGTGTCGGCCATTGTCGCGAGAATTCAGGTAGACCATCTGGTCTCAGTTCACACGTTTCAGCTCGAAAACGGCATCTACGTGCTGGAAATGGAGTGGATCGACGGTTTCGACCTGCTGCACATCCTGCGACGCGAAACACTCGCGGTTGTCCACGAGGCGGTCACGGAGACGCGCTGGGCAAATATCACGGAGCGTGTCATCACCACCGGGGAAGTTGACTGCCGCTTGAAGCCGGGCATGGCCGTAGCGATCCTCCGAGAGTGTCTGGAAGGAATTGCAGCGCTGCATCGCGGCGGTCTGATTCACTGCGACCTGAAGCCATCCAATGTCATGGTAAAGCGGACGGGGCAGGTCAAAATCATTGACATTGGTTCGGCTTTTTGGGTCGGCCGCCCACCCGTCCTTCAGCCCTGCACTCTGGAATACGCCGCGCCTGAGATTTTGATGGGACAACGTGCGACGCCGCAGTCAGACCTTGCCAGTCTGGGCTATATGCTGATCGAAATGCTGTCAGGGCTGAGACCCTTTGTGGGAATGACTTATGATCAGCTGGTGCAGGCGAAGTTAAATATTCTGGATCGATTGCCGGGGTTCCTGCCGCTCGAGGAATTTCAGTTTAGTGAGTCCCTAATCCGCTTACTGCGGGGCCTGGTGCATCCTGATCCGCGAAAACGCTTCACAACGGCGGAAGATGCGGAATTGTCCGAAACGGGCGCGTCCGGTTTCCTGCGTGAACTGGTCAAGAGCGACATGGCCGATGAATACGGCCTTGAACTTCGTCGCTGGATTGCTGAAATTGAGTCGAAGCCGCGTAAACAAAGGGAACCTGACTCAGTCGTCGTTCCAGACGGCACGACGCGGGTGGTGGTGCCCCAGGAGGCCGAAGATGCCTCGTTCGATGACGGCACCTAATGGTGTTCATCACTCAAAATAATTTCCGAATGCGGTAAGCAGCGGAACCGAGCGCATACTGCCGCCTGTGCGCACAAACTCGGAGTTTAGGTGCGACGATGGACATTTAGCGCCCTCCGGCGCTTGAATGAAAGGCCATCGGTTGACAGAATTCCTGTCCCCATCGCAAACGCGATCCATCCAGAAACGGAATTCTGGGCAGACTGTCAGGGATGCGACATTTGGCTCACTGATGGCTGGGGACCTGAACCGTGGGTGAGCCATGGCGCGAATTCTGTTTTCACATCCTGAATAGTCCGAGGGCTGCGATGAAGTTTCTTGAAGGGCATACTGTCGGTATCGATCTTGGTACGACTTACAGCGCGATCGCCATGCTGGACCGCGATGGAAATCCCATCGTTTTGAACAACGCAGACGGGCGACCGATCACTCCGTCAGTGGTTCTGCTTGATGAAGACCGTGTGGTCGTTGGACCCTCGTTTGAACGCATTGCTGTGGCAGATCCGAAATCGATCGTGGAAGCCATCAAACGAGAAATGGGGAATAAGAATTTCTACGTTGTCTACCAGAACAAGAAGCTGACACCGGAGTTCGTGTCGGCACTGATCCTGAAAAAGATGAAACAGGATGCGGAAAAGACCATCGGCCCGATTGCGAACGCGGTCATCACGGTGCCCTATTACTTTAATGATGTGCGCCGCAAGGCGACTCAGGACGCAGGACGAATTGCCGGACTGAACGTGATCGACATTATCAACGAGCCAACCGCAGCGACGCTGGCCTACGCCTGGAGTCGTGGTGAACTTGGACGAGCGGATCTGAAGTCCGAAGAGCGTACCATTCTGGTGTATGACCTCGGTGGTGGAACATTCGACGTTACTGTCGTGCGTTACACTCCGACCACATTTCGTGTGCTGGCGACCGACGGCGACGTGATGCTTGGAGGGCTCGACTGGAGCAAGCGACTGTCCGACCACCTGGTGGAACAATTCAAGCGGAAATTCAATGTCGATCCCAGCGGAGACCCTGAGGCGATGCTCGCGTTCCATCAGGAAGCGGAAGATGCCAAGCGTGACCTGAGTACAAAGACTCAGGTCCCGGTCAGTGTGTACTACCAGGGCAACACGCTTTCCGTTTCATTGTCACGCACAGATTTTGAACGCATGACAGCAGATTTGATGCAGCGGACGAAAGATACGACGGAACTGGTGCTTCAACAGGCAGGCGTTACTCCCGGAATGCTGGACGAACTGCTGATGGTCGGCGGATCGACTTACATGCCGGTGGTCGAACAGATGCTGCGGGAAGTCTGCCAGAGAGAACCTTCCCGCGCGCTGTTGCCGGAGCGAGCTGTGGCAGAGGGCGCGGCGATCCATGCCGCCATTCTGCAGGCGCGTCATGGCGTCAATTCCGGAGGTATCGTCGATGCGATTCAGAAGCGGCTAAACGCGGTCAAAACGACGGATGTGAACTCCCATTCTTTGGGAATCAAGATCACGGATCCGAAAGACCGCACGCGGAAGATCAATCACATCATGATTCCCAAAAACTCGCCGGTACCAAACAGCGTGAAGCAGAGGTTTGGCACAAACACTGACGGCCAGGCACGGGTCCATGTCGAGATTTTGGAAGGGGAAGCGATTGATCCTGCTGCCTGCGAGGTCATCGGTGACTTCCGGGTCTTCAACCTGCCCGCAAGCCTGCCCAAAGGTTCGCCGATCGAAATCACGTATGCCTATGATGCTTCCGGGCGAATCAGCGCCACTGCGATCGAAGTGACCGGCAATAATTCCGCCAGCGCGGAAATTGTTCGCGAAGGTGGTATGCAGGAAACCGACATCAAGGATGCGTTGTCGACATTGTCGCAGGAATACGAAGTTGAGTAGTCCCTGAATCGGCACACAATGCCAGACATTCAGGATGCTTCTTACCGTTGTGCGGTGTTGCAGCCTGACAGCCAAAAGCCCGGTCTCGGAAACGAGCCGGGCTTTTTTTGATGGCCGCTGACGCCTGCACGGCGAATTGCGATGACCGAATAAACAGCTGACAATAAACAGCTGACTACGGGAAGATCAGAAAGAAGCCAATCACGGCCGCAACCTGCATGGCGGTGGCTTCTTCGTTAAACGGTATCTGATAGTGCTTCTTTGGTGCACATTCACCTGGGCGATAGTAGCCCAGCGCGTATTCCCTCGATTTGACCGGATGCAGAGTCATCTGATACGGAAGTCCAACGAGTTGGGTGGCAAATCGACCGGCCGAGGCAAACGGTTGCACGACAGGATGGTACGTGTGGCCGTAGCGTTCTAAAGCGGGATCTTCAAAGTACAGTGGATAGTGGTACAAATTCGTCGGTGCCCACTGCAGAACGGCTGGGCTTGCCTGGCGAGCGACATAATCTCCCTGATCGAGTTTCTCATGGAAGCCGTCCGGCAACTGTGTGGAATCGACATTTCGCATCGCATAGCTGAGCGTTGGTCGAATCTTTCGCACGTCCGTCTTCAGGCGGCTCTTGCCCGGTTGTTCACTTGCGGACTCCACATCCTCTTCGCGCTGGGCTGCTGCTGCAGGTACTGACACAACTGTTACCGTCGAGGCCACTGCGATCGGTCGCTGGTCGTAAACGTCGATATCGAATTCGTGTTCCGGCGGGAGTGTGTGATCGGCAACAAATGCCTGAACGGCGGCCTTGAGTCTTTCAGGCTGGACATCGGCGGAAAGCGAATCATGACCTGCCGCGAATCGCTGAGACTGACGCTGCCACCATTGTCCGGAAGAAACGCGAGTTGGCCGACAATCGCGCCCGGTGAGTACATGATTAACCCGATAGGCGGATTCCTGCTGCCATTCACCGATTTGGCAGGGATCTGATCCGGCAATCTCCTGAGAAACTGATTCGGGCGACAATACAACAACGACCGTGGGCTCGACAGCCGCATTTTCACGCGGCTGCGCCGAAGCCGTCGCACTCCACGCCACGGTCGCCGAGCCAGCCAACGCGGCAAGGCACCGCCACGCGGTGAGCCGTTTCGAAGCGAGCGACCGCCTAGTCTTTGGGAGCATGCTCCACAGAATAGTTCGGAGATTCCTGAGTGATGGCGATATCATGTGGATGGTTCTCCCTAACTGAAGCCGCTGTGATTTCAATGAATCGGGCTTTTTCACGCAGTTCTCGCGTAGTCCCGACACCGACATAACCCATGCCGGAACGCAGACCGCCAGACAATTGATACATCAACGACTGCAGGGCTCCTTTGTAAGAAACGCGACCTTCCACACCCTCCGGAACCAGTTTGGACTGGTCTCCCGTTGGAGCATGACCCTGTCGGTAGCGTTCACTGCTGCCTTTCATCATCGCTCCCAGCGAACCCATGCCGCGGTATCGCTTGAAGCTTCTTCCCTGGAAGAGAATCATCTCACCAGGGCTTTCATCTACACCCGCCAGCAGGCCGCCAACCATTACGGTCCACGCTCCCGCTGCAAGTGCTTTGGTAATATCTCCGCTGAATCGAATTCCTCCGTCAGCAATAATTGGTATATCGGTTCCGGCGAGGCCTTTGGCTGCGTTCGCGATTGCGGATAATTGAGGAACTCCGATTCCCGAGATGATTCTGGTCGTACAAATGGACCCTGGTCCGATCCCGACTTTGACCGCATCCGCTCCCGCATCCGCCAGAGCCTTCGCACCGTCCACCGTGGCGACATTTCCGGCAATTACATCAATTTTCAGTCTCCGCTTAATCGCTGCGACCGTCTCAATGACATTTTTCGAATGCCCATGAGCGCTGTCTACAACTAAAACGTCAACACCCTTTTCAACCAACTGTATGGCTCGATCAAAATCAAAAACACCGACTGCGGCACCAACCCGCAAACGACCGCGAGAATCCTTTGACGCTCGCGGAAACTGCAGGTTTTTGTCAATGTCACGAATCGTGATCAGTCCCTTTAATTGATATTCATCGTCCACGAGCAGAAGTTTCTCGACCTTGTTTTCAAGGAGAATGCGTTCGGCCTCCTCAAGGCTGGTCGATTCCGGAGCGGTGACCAGGCCTTCCTTCGTCATTATTTCAGAAACCGGACGATCTTTCGAATCCAGAAATCGCAGATCCCGGCGAGTCAGAATACCGACCAGCCGCCCTTTGACGGTGATTGGAACGCCGCCGATGTTGCGTTCGTCCATGAGTTTGACAGCGTCGCCGGCGGGTGTCTCCGGCGGAAGCGTCACGGGATCCACGATCACTCCATGCTCACTGCGTTTCACTCGATCGACCTGCATGGCCTGCTGCTCGATCGACATATTCTTGTGAATGATTCCAATTCCGCCCAGCTGAGCCATGGCCACGGCCATGTCACTTTCCGTGACGGTATCCATCGGACTGCTGACAATCGGCAAATTCAGCGGGATGTTACGCGTGAGATTCGAACTGATATCGACTTCCGCCGGCACGACTTCACTGTAACCAGGCTCCAGAAGGACATCGTCAAACGTTAAACCGCGATAAGCAATGCGATCCTGCATGGTAAATTTCCTATGAAGTCAGGGGCCGGGGCTAAAGAGTTTTCTGCGCAACCGCCGCCTGAAATCCATTGGAAAGTCGGATCAGGGTTGCGATGTCCATTTGTTCCACACGGTCATTCGTGGCGTGCCCGAGCTCCGCCAGGACTCGATCAACGTCTTCTTTTTCGAGCTGTTTGCGATACATCCCCACGAGCACGCTGCGGACAAATTTACGTCGCTGCGAAAATGAGCGGCGAAGAAAATCGAGGAAAAATCTGCGGTCCGTGATTCGCGACGCGGCGTCTTTATCTCGCCAGATGCTGATGATCGCCGAATCCACCTTGGGCCGGGGCCAGAACACATTTGGTCCCAGCTTGCGAAGGATTCTGATGCTGGCCTGCGACTGAATCCACACTGACAGCGCGGAGTAGCCGGACGTGCCGTGTTCAGCGGCCATCTTCTCAGCAAGTTCCCATTGAATCGTGCAGACCATTCGTTCCCACGGCAGATCTGACGCGACCATATTGGAAATCACAGGTGTCGCCACGCTGTATGGCAGATTGGCCACCAGTTTCAATCGACCGTGCGGCAGCGACGCCACCTGATACCGAATCAGGTCACAGATTTCCGCGTCTAACGTGTTCTTGTTTTTCAGGATGTCCTTGTTGACCAGTGTCACGTTGTCGCAATCTTTGACAGCCTCAGCTGCCAGGACGGCCATGTTCTTGTCAATATCCACCGAAATGACTTTGCCCGCCACCGCCGCGAGGAATGCGGTCATGCCTCCTGTCCCCGATCCCACTTCCAGTGCGACATCGTTGTGACCAAGCTCTGCGTGGCGGACAACAAATTCGATCAGATTCACATCGATCAGAAAGTTTTGTCCCAGGTCACCGCGCGGGTTGAAGCCATGCTGCGAAAACAGCTCCATCAGCCAGGATCTTGTCTGACGTTGAACGTCCTTCATGGCTGCGGGGGGCTTTCCGAATTTAATTGAGAGCGAAGAGCAGTCACTGCCTTTGAAGACACCGAAATCAGCCCGTCGGCGATTCGACGCTCCAGTAATTGATCCACATACTTGCCTAGAATGTCATTTTCAATGTTGACGAGATCTCCGATTGCAACAGTACCAAGCGTCGTGACCTGCAGCGTGTGGGGAATCAGGGCGACTGAGAATCGATCCGGAGTGAGGCTGACGACTGTCAAACTGATGCCATCCACCGAGACGGACCCTTTGGGAACAAGCAGCCGATGTTGCTCGGGTGCCGGTCGAAACCAAAGATCTGTCCAGTCGCCGTTCTGAACGATCTCACAAACTTCCGCGACGCCATCAACATGTCCCTGAACGAAGTGACCGCCCAGTCGGGCGTTTGCCGCCAGCGATCGTTCCAGATTGACGCGACTTCCGCTCTTCAGGCGTCCGAGATTCGTCTTCGAAAGTGTCTCGTCGCCCGCCTCAAAATCCACCGCGCCGTCACTGATTGCGACAACTGTAAGGCAGCAGCCGGAAATTGAAATACTGTCGCCGATGGCCACGTCAGAAACAGGAAGGCAGCACAAATCAGGAGCAATTGAAAGGCGCATCCCAACCGGAAGTGAGGCAATTTGCCTGACAGTTCCCTGTCCTTCCACGAGGCCTGTAAACATGATGAATCGGCTTGCTGGCAACGAATTTGCACAATAGTAGAGTGCTTGAGATCACCGCACGGGGCAAGTCAGACCAGCCACCGTCGATCGTTGCGTGATGAGTTTATCAATTTTGCGAGCAATTGCACGGGGACGATGGAAGTTTCCAAACCCCGGAGAGTCCTACGACATGACCAGTCCGCCTGGCCTGGCTTTGAGGCGTTCCGAAAGGCGAGGCATTAGACCGTACGACAGTGCCAGCAGCTTGATCGGATGAATCGTTGGGATTGTCGCCCCCTGCTCCATCTGCATCCGGCAGGAACTGCAGTCTGTGACTCCGGCAATTGCATCGATCGTCTGCATTTCACGAATCAGTTCCGCGCCAATCGCGATCGATTTTTCAAAATTGGCTGCGGCGATGCCAAACGTCCCGGCCATTCCCGTGCATCCCTTGTCGATGGTCTGCACAGTCAGCTCGGGAATCAGCGCCAGCAGTTCCAGCATCGGCGTACCTCGACGCAACGCATTGACATGACAGGGCGTGTGCCATGCGACTCGAATCGGCAGAGGCGCAAAGTCTTTTTTGAGCTGGCCCTTTCGATGGAGTCCCGCGAGGAACGCTCCCGCATCTATGGTTTGTTGGGCGACGATTTCCGCATCATCACTCGCAACCATCATCGGATACTCCTGACTCAGGCAAAGCGCCGCTGTCGGTTCCGTGCAGACAATCGGATAGCCTTCCCTCGCCGGCTCCACCAGTTCGCGGATGTTTTTTTCCGCCAGAGCGCGGGCGGCCATCAAATCTCCGTTGACAAACATTGCCATTCCGCACACCGTTTGCGCGGGCGGAATGAAAACACGGTACCCGTTGTGTTCCAGAATGCGAACGAACGCCTCCGCGAGTTCCGGATCGTGATTGTTGGCGAAGTAGTCCACAAAATACACCACCGTTGGTCGTGTGCTTCCAGGTGTTCCTGAGTTGTCGTCGCGCGTCACACGCTTTGATTCAAGAAACGGGGTGCGCGTGAATTTCGGCAGTCGGCGTTGAGCGGATATCCCGGTAAATCGCTGCAGGATTCTTCGGAACAGCCGGTTGTTGAGTAAGTGGTTTGTCAGAAAGGAAATCCGCGACGCCATTCGTGAATAGTTATGCACGCGTGAAAGCAACCATGCGGTTTTGCTGAGTCCGTGTGTCTGCACATGCTGCGCGCGGGCCTCGATCAGAAGATGCGGGATGTTGACTTCCGACGGGCACTCCAGTTGACACTGCTTGCAGTTGAAGCAACTTCCCAGCAGTCGCGTTGTCTCTTCCTGAGTGAGTACTTCCTGCATCGAATCCGAGCACAGGCTGTTTCGCAGGACGTTGGCCTTCGCTCGCGGTGATACTTCTTCTTCTCCGCTCGGTGCGGAAAAAGGGCACATTCGCAGCGGGCTGACATTCGTTCGACAGGTGCCACAACCGTTGCAGCGCACAGCAGCCTCAACCGCCTCGTCGGCGGTCCACTCCAGCTGCATGACCGGCAGCAGTGGCCTGGACGGTGCCGCGACGGTTTCTTTACCGTGCGGTTTAGTGCGCCGCAGGTGTTTGACTGTCAGTGACGGATCATTGCTGATGATCTTGTCCGGATTCATTAATTGTTGAGGATCAAAGACCTCCTTGATCTGCTGAAACGTGCGATACAAGGCACCGTACTGAGTCCGGATAAAGGCGGTCCGGGAGAGACCATCGCCGTGTTCGCCGGTGATTGTGCCTCCGAAGTCCCGCACTTTGCGATACAAATCGCGGGCGATGGCTTCCATGGCGGTTTCATCACCGCGATTCGGAACCGGCATGATCGGTCGAAAGTGCAGTTGTCCTGACGCCGCGTGCGAATACAGGGTTGCTGTCACTTCGTGCTTTTGAAAGACACGCTGCGCGGCCAGCAGGAATTCGGCAAGCTGGTCAGGAGGAACTGCGATATCTTCCACAAATGGCAGTGGTCGGGAAACGCCTTTCAAACTGGCCAGCAACGAAACAACTCTCGATGGCAGAGCCCACAACATCTCCACTTCGTCATATGTTGACGCCTGACGCGTAAGCTGAAAGTGGATTTGACGATCTTTCAGCAATCGCTGAGCATCATCCAGTCTTTGACAGACTTCGCGTTCATGGGAACCAGGAAACTCAATGATCAACCCGGCTTCCGCGTCGGGCAGAATTAGATCACGAAACCGCAGATCCGCACCGCGTCCGAGACTCAAAAGTCGCCGGTCCAGCAGATCGCAGGCACTTGGTTCCAGCGGCAGGATGAGCTGCATCGCCTGAATCGCGCTGTCCATCGTCCCAAACATCAGGATGGCGGCGGAGCGATGTTTCGGCAGTGGCATCGTGAACAACGTGGCCTCGGTAAACAACGCCAGTGTCCCTTCACTGCCCACCAGCATGCGACTTAGATCCAGCTGTTCTCCCTGCAAAATACCACGCAACAAATAGCCGCAGCAATTTCTGAGAAGGGGCGGCTGCAATTCTCGAATCAGCTCCGCATTTTCACGCAGGATTTGCGTGATCTGCTGAATCAAATGCGTTCGTCGAGTCATCGAGGTCATTGCAGATAACGGCAGGTTGTCCTTGAGCGACGACTCGGAAAGAAAGACGGCACTGTCCTGATCCAGAGACGTAGCGTGCGTGGTTGGACTTCGCGTCGCAAGGGATTCACGACCCAGTTCCATCCGTTGTCCCCCGGACAACACACATTCCAGGCTGAAAACATGATCGCGAGCAGAACCAACACGTACCGCGTGAGCGCCTGCGGCATCAACGCCCAGCATTCCTCCCAACGTGCAGATGCGACTATTCGAGGGATCGGGAGCAAAGTAGCGATCGTGTTCTCGCAATTGATCGTTGAGCTGTTCCCTCAAAACTCCAGGCTGAACGCGAACTCGGTCCGCGGAGATCGAGAGCACCTGATTCATATGTCGGGAAAAATCGACCACGATTCCGCTGCCGATCGCCCCGCCGGCCAATCCGGAGCCAGCACCGCGAGCGATCAGGGGAATACTGTTGTCCGAAGCATACGCCGCCAGAATTTCAACGTCGCGAGACGTTCGCGGGAAGACCACAGCCAGGGGTTCGATTTCGTACAAACTGGCGTCTGTCGAATACGCAGCTATGGCCACGCGATCGACGCGAAGTTCTCCCTCGATCGCGTCGTTGAGGTCTTCATTCAGTCTTCGACGCCGCTCGTCCACAGATACACGTTCTCATTTTGAAATCGTCCACGGGAACCACTGCCGCACAGTCTGCATTACCTTGCCGAGCCAGCGGCTTCGCGCTGCCGCAAATCCTGTTGTCGGTAGCGTTCGGCGGTTTCAAGGTCAAACTTCGGATGCTGCTCGCCGATCGTCGTCTTTCGATGACGCGCCCCGCAACGATAACAAACCAGCATGTCACCCATCATCGCATACAGTACCATGTCGATCAAACCGGCCACCATCAGAATGCCGATCGCAATCGCCGGTTGATAAAACGCCCAGGCAATACAGCTCAGAACGGCTGCAGTCGACACAAGCGATAATCCCAGTGCAGGTGGAAAATCTTTCTGCCTCCACAAATCCTTACATCCACAAATTCGACATCGGCACAAGTGCTCGCCTGAATAATCGATCGATCCTTCGTCGCGAGTCCACTGACATTCGGCGCAGCGAACTGCGGCATCAGACGGTTCCGGTGCGACAAGAACCCGTTTCTGGCAGACTGGGCACTGAAATATGATATGAGTCGCCATGACGATTCGTTCAGCATTTACTAGGAAACAACCGCGATGCCAGGTTCCTGGCCAGGGCGGAAACATAAAATCCCGCTCAGTACGGTATCCGCAGATCGTGTTCCAGCAAAGCGGCTGACATTTCACCCATGAAAACGAGAATTAACGCGGCAAACAACACGCCGGTGGCAGACTGCGTGTTGCGGTACCTGAGAATTCGGACGACAACAATCGCTACGGCAAACGGAACCAGAATGCCTCCGACAATTCGTACAACCAACCAAAGCCAGTGTACCATGTCGGTTGATGCGAATCCAAATCGGCCCAATGAAATGCAAGTTGCCAGCAACCGACCACCTGCCGCCACAGAAAGGGCCCACGGAAACCAGGACAACGGACGAATCGACATCGTGGGCGTCGTTAAGTACCAGTGGCCAAGCAGCATTCCTGTGAGCGTGGCTCCCAGAACTGCGGCCGAAGACAGGCTTGAAAGCAGCGATTGCGCGGAATCAGGAGTCCAGCCGCGGGTCATGGATGCCGCAATCAGACATCCGAGGCACAGGGCGGAAATCGAATAAATAGCGATGGCACCTGGCAGCCTTCGCCCCAGTTTCCAGGCGACGTGCCCGGCAAAAGCTATGACGGTCGCGACGGTCAGGGCAATCCTGATCAGATTACTTCCAGCGTCGAACCAGTTCACGGACACGTTTTCATCCGGTGCCGCGAGCTCGCCCGGCGATGAACCGGCCCGTTCTATTGGCAGCACCAACACGACACACAGTCCCATGACGACAAGCATTTGAATCCGGAAGAAACCGTCCGTCACTTGTTTCCGCGGCATGAGCAGCCACATCAGCACGATGCCTGAGACCAGTTTCAAAACGAATGCGGCGATCATGATGGACCATCACTTGCCATTGATAAGGGCCATAGCTTCGGCCCGACTGGCGAGGTTGTTGCGGAACATGCCGCGAACAGCACTCGTAATCGTCAGTGCCCCAGGCTTCTTAACGCCGCGAATTGTCATGCAGGTATGTTCGGCTTCCACGACCACAATCACACCGCTGGGAGAAAGTTCATTTTCGATCAGATCGGCGATCATGTGGGTCATCCGTTCCTGCACCTGAGGCCGGCGGGCAATCTCGTCCACAACTCGCGCCAGCTTACTCAGCCCGGTGACCTTGCCGCGCGGGATGTAGCCCACATGCGCTTTTCCTATGAAGGGGAGCAGATGATGCTCACACATGCTGTTGAAACTGATATCGCGGACCAGCACCATCTCGTCATACTGTTCTTCGAAGACTTTCTGCAGGTGTCGCGCGGGTTCAACATGCAGACCTCCGAAAATTTCCGCATACATCCGCGCCACACGAGCGGGCGTTTCCTTCAGTCCGTCGCGATCCGGATCTTCACCCACCGAAAGCAAAATCTCCCGAATCGCAGCTTCAATGCGAGGCTGGTCAACAACGCGCGCTTCCGGCGGAATACCTCCGCCAGCCAGGATTGTATTCAGATCAGTCATAGGAATTTAGTGCCACCGCTCGCTCTTGAGACCAGGATCCGCTTCGATGCGGATCTGATGGCCATCAGCCTGGAATGTCAACCAGCCATGTTTCAGAAAACGGTGATTCTAGAATGCCGTCTCTGACTAAAAACCGAAACCTTACGTAAATCGCCAGAAGAGTCGGAATTCGAATGACACTGGTTACATTTTACGATTTGTGCCACGCGGCCTGGTCACCGCCAATTCTGTCACCGCAATCGGAAAACTGCGGCCATCTGACCCAGTTTTTCGACGGACGTTAGCATCCGATTGAGCCTGCAATTTGGAGAGATTTTAGCAAAAAACCTCCAAACCACAGGAGCTTACGTATGAAATTCAATATTATGCGATGGTGCCGGTCGATTGACAAATTGGTCTGAGGCACCGTAAAAATATTCAAAGTATCGACCTTTCTTTCGTTGGGTGTTGATTTCCCCGATTCCCTGCCGAAGAATGTCGTGCTCCGTGGTGGAAGGCGTTGTATCAAAAGTTTTTCCGGAGGTTTTAATGGTGACTGTTAAGAATTCTGTGCGTTTTGTTGTGGCTGGCGTACTGGCTGCGGCGATGTTTGTTGTGACTGGTGGCGATGCATTTGCTCGTCCAAAGTACAAAGACGTCATCAACACGACTTATCCTGACCTGGCAAAGAAGCATGGTACTGATGGCAAATTGACGTGCGCCGTCTGCCATCCGGATAAGGACAAAAAGAAACGCAACAACTACGGCGTGGCGCTCAGCAAAAAGCTGGAAAAGAAGAACGAAACGGACTTGGACAAGATCAAAGAAGCTCTCACCAAGACCGAAGGTGAAAGCAGTGCGACTGAAGGCAAGACTTTTGGTGATCTGATCAAAGCTGGTGACCTGCCAGGAACTGACAGCGTTGTCGAATAGTTCTCGAACTGCTGAGTTTTCGCGAAATCTCAGGGCGAGGTTCCTTTTGGGGAACCTCGCTTTTTTATTGCAAAAACCTGCTTTCGATGAATTCCCACGTGGAAAACTCAATTGAACTTCGTGGGCAATGGCATTATCCTTCGCCCTTTCCGGCCTCAGGCAGCGTCTGCCTGCTGTGCCCCGTTCGGTTCGGTGACGATGGATTCGTCGCCCTGACCTTTTGATCAGAAACATTCTAGTTCCATGAGTACTCTCAAGAAAAACAAGCGAATTAAGCGTGCGGCTCGGATCGAGCTGTACGGAGACCTCAAGCCGGGCCGAGGCAATAAGAAGGTGGAACGCGGCAAGGCAAAGTACCTGGGCGGCAACGGACGAAAAACGACCGGGATCACAAAGCGAACCTACCGTCGGAATCTCAAAAAGGTTCAGATCGTCGAAAATGGTTCCATCGTAACTCGTCGGGTACCCGTGCGACTCATTCGCTCAGGTGCGATCACCAAGCCAGTGGCACTTGATCCATTCGCTTTGCCTGAACACAACTAATAATGGATGTAGCAGAGGTCGTCAGACTTCTGACCTGGAATTAAAATTTTCACCTTCGTACGATAGACAGCTCGCAGGGATTCCCTTGCGGGCTGTTGTCATTTCCAGATGACATATTGCGGATAGTTTTTCCGCCAGGGGGGCATGCCGTGCTGACAATTCAAAAGCGATTCCTGAAGTTCGTCTGCTGTCTGTTTGTAGTCGCCATCCCGGGTACGCCCTTCAGTAAACATTGCGCAATGGCGCAAACCGCTGAAGTGGATATCACGGTCACCGCCCCCGTCGAAGCCATCGCATTGGAGGGACGGATGATCAGCCGCACTCGGCAGGTGACATTCGATGGTCGGCGAGCTGGCGAAAGTTATTTCAGCGCCGACGGTCGCAGGATGATTTTCCAGAGCGAACGGGAGCCTGGTAATCCGTTCTTTCAAATCTATTTGATGGATCTGGACACCGGTGACACGCAGCGAGTTTCTCCGGGGATCGGCAAGACAACGTGTGCCTGGATTCATCCGAACGGCAAAAAAATACTCTTCGCATCAACACAAGATGATCCGGATGCGCAGCAGGAACAGAAGGATGAACTTGAACTTCGCGCTTCCGGAAAGGAACGTCGCTACTCATGGGACTATGACGAATTCTATGACATCTACGAATTCGATTTGTCGTCGAAGCAGTATCGCAAGCTGACAGACGCACGCGGTTATGACGCCGAAGGATCCTGGTCTCCGGATGGTTCCCTGATTGCGTTTGCCTCGAATCGTTCGGCCTACGAAGGCCGGCTAACACCCGAAGATCGCCAGAAATTTGAAACAGATCCGGCATGGGCCAACGAAATCTATATCGCCAATGCCGACGGAACGAACGTCAAACGCCTGACGACAACACCCGGCTACGACGGCGGTCCGTTCTTCAGCCCGGACGGTCAGCGGATTTGCTGGCGTCGATTTGCTGAAAGCGGGGCAACGGCGGAAATCATGACAATGAAGATCGATGGTACGGACCAGCAGCAGCTCACGCATCTCGATGCCATGTCGTGGGCTCCGTATTATCATCCGAGCGGCGAGTATCTTATCTTCACCACCAATCGCCACGGCTTTGCAAACTTCGAACTCTACATGGTAGATGTGGCCGGCCAGCATGAACCGGTCCGAGTGACGTACACCCCTGGCTTCGATGGCCTTCCCGTGTTTGCGCCGGATGGCGAACATCTCGCATGGACGACAAATCGCACCACGACAAATCAGTCGCAAATCTTCATGGCTGACTGGAATCACATCAGGGCACTCGAATTACTGGAATTGAAGCCATCGTCGAAAGAAGTGGAAAGTGGCGGTGCAAAACAACGCGTGATGGCTCTGGCTCCGGCATCACGAGGCGATTTTGCTCCGGCCGACGCTGTGCGGCACGTTGAGTTCCTTTGCCGACCGCAGCTTGGTGGACGTCTGACCGGAACCAAAGGCGAGCAGCTTGCCACAAACTACGTCGCGTTGAATTTTGAGACGTACGGATTGCTGCCTGCTGGCGACAACGACACGTATTTTCAGGAATTCGAATTTACGTCCGGCATCTCCACGGGGCCAGAAAACTCTCTGACCGTTCAGACCGACGACGACGCGAAATCGACGTCCATATTGACACTCGATAACGACTGGCGGCCCCTGGCATTTTCCAGCTCGGTGAATATCGATTCCTCGGAAGTCATCTTTGCTGGTTACGGCATTCGTGCTCCATCCGCCGATGGCATTGAAGAATACGATTCTTTCGTGCATCTGGAGGTAAAGGACAAATGGGTCGTTGTGTTCCGATTCATGCCGGAAAATTTTACACCCGAACAGCGTCAGCACTTTGTGAGGTTCTCCAGTCTGCGCTTCAAGGCCATGCAGGCTCGCGATATGGGAGCGCGTGGGTTAATCATCGTGAGCGGACCGACCTCTGGTGTGAAAGAACAACTCGTACCCCTGCAGTTTGACGGTTCACTCGCCGGATCGGGATTGCCCGTGATCAGCGTGACTGACGACATCGCAATCGCATGGTTCTCCGAACGCGGCAAAGATCTCGCTGCCATTCAGAAAAAAATGGATTCCGGCGAACCGGCAATGGGCTTTCCGCTTGACGGTTTGAAAGTCGCCGCCGGCATCGATATTCAGCAGGAAAAGAAAACCGGCCGCAACGTGCTTGGCCGACTCCAGATCAACGAGTCTCCGGCGGGGCAGATTGTCGTCGTCGGTGCGCACATCGATCACCTCGGTACGGGACCGAGTGGAAGCTCACTGGCCCGCGGTGACGAACAGTCACAGATTCACTTTGGAGCCGACGACAACGCCTCCGGCGTTTCCGCGATGTTGCAGATCGCAGAAGCGATGGCCCGGGCGAAGGACGAAGGAACACTGCATGGCCAGCGGGATGTCATCTTCGCTGCCTGGTCCGGGGAAGAACTCGGACTGCTCGGATCCAGCCACTACGTCAAAACTCTTGAGACAATGTTCTCGCAGCATGCCACATCTGCTGGAGGCAGCGATTCTGACAATGGAACGGAAGACGCGAAGGATGACTCGGCAACGAAGAAGGCCGACGATCTTTCCGGGCCGAACACTGGCGGTCTGAATCTCTACATTGCCGCGTGCCTCAATATGGACATGGTCGGACGACTGCAGGAAAAACTCGTGCTGCAAGGCATTGGTTCATCGGAGGCATGGCAAAAGATTGTCGAGCAGGCCAACGTGCCGCTCGGTTTGTCACTAACTCTGCAGAACGATAGTTATCTACCTACAGACGCAAGCAGTTTCTTCCTGCACGGCGTTCCGATTCTGTCGGCCTTTACTGGCAATCACAGCGAATACCATACGCCGCGCGACACACCGGAGAAACTCAACTACGAAGGCATCGCCCGCGTCGCGAGTCTGATGAGTCTGGTCTGTCGACAATTGATCGCGGCAGAACGAGCGCCGGTGTTTGTTGCGCAGGCACCGCAGAAAGATGGCCAGCGTCGAGCGTCTCTGCGAGCATATCTCGGGACCATCCCGGATTACGCTCAGACTGATGTAAAGGGTGTCATGCTCTCCGGCGTGTCAAAAGGCGGACCGGCCGATATCGCCGGCGTCAAGGGCGGCGATGTGATCGTGAAACTGGCTGGCAAGTCAGTCCAAAACATCTACGACTACACGTATGCGATCGAAGCGCTGAAGTCCGGCCAGGAAACGGAACTCACGGTCCTGCGCGATGGCAAGGAAATCGTCCTGAAAGTAATTCCGGGCTCGCGGGACTAGAGAGTTGACCTGTAACGGCATTCCGTAAAGTGTTCTGAGCAGAAAGAACAACTCCGCAGCTCTTCAGCGAAATCAGCCGGAAAGGCGTGTTTCGGATGCCCGGACGTATGGAATTGGCCGACGATGCCGAGATTGCCCAGCGGTTGCTGGATGATGATCAGAGTTGCCTTGCGGACATCCTGCGCGTATTTGGCGCGGGAATTCTGGCGCTGCTGCGAAGGCGATTTCGCGATGCTCTGCGGGAAGAAGATCTGGAAGACGTGCTTTCCGTGGGACTTTTTCGTTTATGGAACAGTCGTCAGTGTTATCAACACGAACGAGCGTCATTGCGCGTCTGGCTGTACAGGATCTGCGAAAACGCGGCTCGTGATGTGTTGCGAATGGGATGGCAGAAAACCCGGGCTCGGGAATTGAACTCCGGGGCAGAGTTGACCGGGATTTCGGAACGTGTGTCTTCGATGCCGCACGATTCAAATGGTGAACTCGTTGATCAGACTCCCAGCGCCGTCCATCATGATCTGAAAGATGTGTTGAGCGAACTTCCGGAGGTGCAGCGAATCATCCTGCTCGCCGACGCCGCCGCGCGAGACAGTGTGGCGTGCAGTCAGCGACTGGGTGATGAGTTGGGGCTGCCAGCATCAACGGTTCGTGTCTACCGAAAACGGGCGATGGATAGTGTCAGACGTGAGTTACTTGAAAGAGGTCATGGCCCATAGTCGTGGGTGGGGGACCCCCAACAACAAAAAACCGGGGGGCCGGCGGTTGGTCGGGCGGAGCAAAACACCCAAAAAAAATAGAAACAACAAAAAAAAAATAT
>JBBQSE010000101.1:0-19737 GCA_038214195.1 Planctomycetales bacterium | reverse complement strand
CCGCCCCCGCGGCCCTCGCTGGCTTTCTTTTAAAAACAACCCCCACGCGCCCGCTTGCAACCCCCTCCCCGGGTATGGGCCTACTTAATTTTTTTGCCTCGCGGCCGCTTCGGGTTAGTGAAACACACTAAATCGACAGCCTGCTCGTGCCAGTGGACCGTGGGTTTGAAAACTAACATGCGGGGCCCAGCAAGCACACTGTCCTCACCGACACTTCCAACTCAACATCGTCGATGTTAGCGTATCCCGTCATTCCCGCCTTCTGCCACCTTCCAAAGCCCATCATCATTTACAAAGAACGCCATCTCATGCTGCACACCACTATCGACTTTCACAAACCGGGCAAACAGCAGGGTTTCCTGCAAGTGCCGTATTCGCACAATCTTGGTGGCTGGGCGAATGTGATGATTCCTGTGACGACGATCGCCAGCGGCACTGGGCCAACTGTTCTGGTGCTGGGCGGCAATCATGGAGACGAGTATCAAGGACAGATCGCCGCGATGAAACTCGCGAGGGAACTGACGCCGGAAATGGTGACCGGGCGGATCATTCTTATCCCGTCGCTCAACTTTCCCGCCGCCCGCGCGGCGACACGATTGTCGCCGCTGGATGGCATGAACATGAATCGCGCGTTTCCGGGTCAGCCGGAAGGCAGTGTGACAAGTCAGATTGCTCACTATCTGACGACGGTTCTGTTTCCGCTCAGCGATGTTGTGATCGACATTCATTCAGGTGGTCGCAGCATGGAGTTCTTGCCCTGCGCACATATGCATCTTGTTGCCAACATTGAGCAGCGAATCAGAATGCTGGACGCGATGCTCGCGTGGAACACGGACTTTGCATTTTTCTATGCGGATATCGCGGGCACCGGTCTGCTTCCGGTGGAAGCCGAGAACCAGGGAAAAACGGTGGTGACGACGGAACTGGGTGGCGGAGAATGCATTCCAGCAAGCGTGCATCGGATCGCGCAAGGCGGTTTGAGGAATGTACTAATTCACATCGGCGCGCTGCGGGGAAAGGCACAATCCCGAGAGAGCAACGGCCAGGCTCCGACGATTCTAACACAGGCACTCGACCGGGAAGACTACCTGTTGGCCCCGGAATCCGGCATCTTTGAAGTCTGCGTGGATCTGGGGGCCGCCGTGCAGCAGGGAGACACGGTCGGCTTTATCCATCATCTGGAAAGACCGGATCGCGCGCCTGAACGGATCGTGGCTCAAAGCTCAGGCTACCTCGTCACAATGCGAGCCCCTTGTTTGACTCAGCAGGGCGACTGCGTTGCTGTCATCGCACAGGAAGTGAGTCTGGCTGAGGTCTGCCCAATATGACGGCTTCACGCCCGCCGGGGAATCATGAGGATTCAGGCGACAACCCGTACGAAGTCATCGAACCGAAGGATGTGGACGCGGGGCTTGGTAGCGGAACTCGTGAGAGTTCCGACCGAAGTCTCACGACTCCGGCTACAGACGCTGGTCTGACGACTCCGGCTTCGGGAACGATCAATCCGCAGGCCGTGTTTCTCCTGGCGTTCATGTGGGGTGCGTATTTTTTGAATTACTGCGATCGTCAGGCCGTGTTTGCAATGTTTCCGGCGTTGAAAGCGGACCTGCGGATGTCGGATCAGCAACTCGGGCTGACCGGCACGATCTTTCTTTGGATCTATGCGCTGGGATGCCCGACCGCGGGACAAATCGGAGATCGGTTTTCCAAACGGATCCTGGTGGTGATGAGCCTCTTCGTCTGGAGCGTCGTCACGGTCGCCACAGGTTTCGCCGCTTCCGCTTGGAACATGCTGACTCTCCGCGGCGCGATGGGCGTTTCCGAATCGCTGTTTATGCCGACCGCGATCGCGCTCACGGCCGGAGCGTTTCCGCCGTCCGTGCGATCCCGAGCGATCGCGATACTAACGACAGCTCAGATCGCTGGTACTGTCGTGGGAAGTCAGTTCGGCGGATGGATGGCCGACCATGGTCGCTGGCGAGATGCCTTCTTTCTGCTCGGGGCCGCTGGTCTGGTGTATGCCGTGCCGTACTTTTTGTTTCTGCGTGGCGTGAAGGAAGACAGCAGTCCGGTCAGCAAGAGCAAGTCTGCACCATCGAACGGAAGCAAGTTGGCGTTTCTCGAACTCATCCGCGTTCGGACGTTTCTGCTGCTGTGCGTGGTGTTTCCGATCTTCGTGTTTGGCCTGTGGCTGCTTTACGGCTGGCTGCCTACATTTCTGCAGGATAAATTCTCGCTCAATCAGTCCGATGCCGCGTTCAACGCCACTGTGTACCTTCAGGGAAGCACAGCCGTGGGTCTGCTTGGCGGAGGCGTGTTGGCAGACGTGTTGTATCGGCTGACCAAAGCGTCGAGACTCTGGCTGCTGACCACCAGCCTCGTGTTCTGTGCTCCGTGTCTCCATGCGCTCGGCAACAGCGACACTCTGATGATGACGCGCATTGCCGCGGCAGCCTTTGGATTGTTCAGCGGCCTCCTGATGGGCAACATTTTTCCTGCGGCTTTTGAAGTGGTCCCTGCAAACACTCGGGCTTCCGCCGTTGGAATTCTCAACCTGTGCGGCGGCCTGATGTCCGGCTTCGCGACGCTATTCGGCGGATTGTGGAAGTCCTCGCTGGGTATCGACCGGCTGCTGACGCTGACTGCAGTCGCATACTCCCTGGCCGGACTGCTGCTGATTGTTGGAATCCAGGTTTTCTTTCCGCGCGATCACGAAGCGGCGTCCTGAATCATCAGCATGTTATCATTCGTATTTCCCAGCATTTCGTTGCAGTTCCGAGCCCTCAAACAACAAATTAACCTCCGTTCCCTGACAAAGCGATCGGCGTCTGCAAGAATGATTGCCCCAATTCCAAATCTTCAACCAATGGAAACCCAAAATGCAAAGTGCAACTTCACGATTTGTTCTCGGCGCAGCACTGATAATGCTCCCCGTATTTGCCACCGCCGTTCAGGCTGATGAGCCTGAGTGGATCTCACTGTTTGACGGCAAAACTCTCGAAGGCTGGGAGAAAGTCGGCAACGAAAATAGTGTCTGGGAAGTCACCGATGGAGCGATCAGCGGATCAGGTGCGGCGTCGATGTTGGTGAATACCACAGGGCCGTACAAGAACTTTCGCTATCGCGCCGAAGTCAAAATCAATGACAAGGGCAATTCCGGGCTGTACTTTCGGACGACTCCAAAGCCAGGATTCACTGACGGCTACGAAGCTCAGATCGACAGCACGCACACCGATCCCATCCGCACTGGCTCGATCTACGGCATGTGCCACGTTTACCAGCAGCATGTGAAACCAGACGAATGGTTCAATTACGAAATTGAAGTGCGTGACGATGTGTGGCGCGGTCGTGAGATGACTCGGATCAAAGTCACGATCGATGGCAATGAACTTTACGAATACCTCGACTTCGCGAAAACATTCCCCGCAGGCCATTTCGCATTCCAGCAACACGACCCAGGCAGCAAAGTGAACATCCGTAAGATCGAAGTACTGCCGCTGAAAGACTAGATCTCATGTAGGTCCTGCCTGCCGGGCAGGACTTCGCGGCATAGGTCAAAAACTCCACCGCCCCCCAAACACAGTTTGCCTTGCGGCGAAAGTCTTTTCCGGCAGAAAGGACCTACCGTTCCACGAATCATTTTTCCTCAATCCTCCCTCCAGAAAGTCCCACCATGCGCATCTGCCTTTATCTGTCCGCTCTCCTGATAACATTTTCGTCGGCTTCGACCGCCGAAGAGCCCGTCCTCAAAAAGGGCGACCGCCTGGCGATCATCGGTGATTCGATCACCGAACAAAAACTCTACAGCAAATTCATCGAGACCTATCTGCTGGCGTGCCACCCGGATCTGGACATTCAATGTTTTCAGTTTGGCTGGGGTGGCGAACGTGCTCCCGGTTTCGCCAGTCGCATGGAAAATGATCTCGTTCCCTGGCAGCCGACCGTCGTCACGACATGCTACGGCATGAACGATGGCAGCTACCGAGCGTACGACGATGGCATCGGCAAGACCTATGCGGACGGCATGAAACAGATCATTGATCGGATGAAGAAGGCCGGAGCGACCGTTGTTGTCGGCTCACCTGGCGTAGTCGATAGTTTTACATGGCAACGCCAAAACCCTGACTTTGATCAGGTTTATAACGACAATCTCAAGCACCTCGGACAAATCGCGGCTGAGCTGGCAAAAGAGAATAACTTTCCTCATGCCGACGTCTTTGGAGCGATGGAAAAGACCATGATTGCTGCCAAGGCAGTTCTGGGCGAAGAATATCCGGTGGCAGGTGGCGACGGTGTTCATCCCGGCCCGAACGGTCATCTGATCATGGCATACGCATTTTTGAAAGCTCTGGGACTGGATGGCGATCTGGGGACGGTGACTGTGGATGCCGCTTCCGGAAAGGCCGAAGCAACAGACGGTCATAAAGTACTCGGCAGCAAAGATGGCACCGTCGAACTGGAAAGCACGCGCTATCCGTTCTGCTTCGATGGCGATGCAAAGAATCCCAACGGCACCGCCAGCATTCTGCCGTACACGTCGTTTAATCAGGACCTGAACCGCTTCACGCTGAAGGTCACTAACCTGAAAACCGCCGAGGCCGATGTCACTTTCGGGGCGACAACGAAAACCTTTACTCGCGACCAGCTAAGTGCCGGAATCAACCTTGCGGCTGAGTTTCTGGACAATCCCTTTGTCGGACCATTTCAACGCGTGATGAACGAAGTCGCTCAAAAGGAAAACTACGAGACGACCATGATCAAGGGCTTCATTACGAACTTCCGCCAGCTGGGCGGACAGTTCGCCAATGACGCCGAAGTTCAGGATGCGATGAACGTCCTGCGACGAAAAATGACAGAAGCGGACGACGCAGCCTATGCAAAGGCAAAAGCTGCCGTCGAGCCGGTTCGCTACTCGCTTGTAGTTAAGGCGAAGTAGTCCAGAGTAGAACAGTTGTCTAAACGGTTCCTCACTTAACTTGTTCCGAGGCTCCAGCCTCGGAACACACTGCCTGGAGGCTCCTGCCTCCTATGCTCGACTTGGAGGCAGAGCCTCCGGAGCATTGCGTTCCAGGGCTGGAGCCCTGGAACGAGATCACGATCGATCGCCCTCTTTTATCTGAGTATTCTCGGGAGTCCCTTATGCAACGTATCACTGCGGCCTTGTTATTGACCGTCATTTGTACTGCGTCCGTCCACGCCGAAGATGTCGGTCTCGTCAACCTCTTCAACGGCGAAAATCTGGATGGCTGGACGCAACGGAATGGTACCGCCACGTATCGGGTCGAAGGCGACATGATTGTCGGAACAACCAACGAAGGAAGTCCGAACTCGTTTCTCTGCACAGACAAGCTCTACGGCGACTTTGAATTGCAGTTCGATGTGAAGGTTGACGCCGCGTTAAATTCCGGCGTCCAGATTCGCTCGCAATGTGTCGGCGATGTTCCGGAAGGACGCGTGAACGGCCCGCAGGTTGAAATCTCTCTCGACGGCATGGCGGGCTACGTCTACGGCGAATCAGCTGGAGGGTGGATGACACCCGATGCCGATCGCAAACCACATCAGCAGTTCATTGATGGCGAATGGAATTTGTACCGCGTCGTGGCCTTTGGCAATCACATCGAAACATGGATCAACGGGCATCAGATTTCCGATCTGACTCACGAAGAAAAATTCCAGTCGCATCCAAAGGGATTCATCGGTCTCCAGGTGCATGGCATTGGGGCCGGGCAGGGACCGTACGAAGTTCGCTGGAAAAACCTGAAACTGCGAGACCTGTCAAAGTTCACAGCCCTCGACAACGGGAAGGACCTGACTGGCTGGAAGACGACCGGTAACTGGCTGCGACAGGACGACGGCTCGCTGCTGATTCAGCCACGCGACGGTGAAAAGGGCTGGGAACGCTACAGCTCTTACCTGTGGGCCGAAAAGAAGTACAAGGACTTCGTGCTGGACGTCGAGTACTCCTATTGTCCCGGTGGAAACAGCGGAGTCTACTTCCGAGTCGGCGACCGCAGCGAGCCTGTGAAAACCGGCATTGAAGCACAGATTTTGGATTCGTCCGCGAAGGAAGGACCACTTGGTTCTCACGACCACGGCGGAATTGTCAGCACCGATGCCGCACCGACAAAAAACATGTCTCGACCGCCAGGCGAATGGAACCGCATGGTCATCACCTGTATCGGCAGTCACCTGCAGGTTGAGCTCAACGGTGAACAGATCATCGACATGAAGCTGGACGAAAGTGCCCTGAAGGATCGGCCGCTGGAAGGCTACATCGGATTCCAGGACCACGGGCAACCGAATGACATCAAGTTCCGGCACATGCGGATTCGGGCACTGAGCGAGTGAGCGGCAAGGCGCTAGCCGCCGGTAAAATGACAGTAGAAACTGCTGTTCACTTGCAGCCCTGCTGACTGGGCCAGCATGGCACGAGGCAATGGTAAGAGAATGGTCACGTTGAGCAGACCACGGGAAGCGAATTTGTATCGCCCTGCTTTCAGCCCCAATGGGGCGGCACTATGTCAGCCCAGGGCAACGCCCTGGAAAAAGAAAAAGGAAAGTGCCATTGAGCCCCACCGGGGCGACACTAATAATTCAAATGCTTTCAAAGCATTGTAGGGCCGCCCCTTTAGGGCTTTGATTTGCGAGATTTTCCTCAACCCAGGGCGTTGCCCTGGACTTTCATAGGGTTGCCCCGTTGGGGCGTTTTTTCCCGCAGAACTAGATCATCGTCCAATATCGCTGCACCCGACAATGGCAAGGGTGAGCGGCTATGATGCTTTTTTACGATGTCGAAAAAAAGCCCCCTCATCCGCCCTGCGGGCACCTTCTCCCCCGAAATCGGGGGAGAAGGGAAGCAAGGCGATCGGTCCAGGAAAAGGACGGCACGCTGTTCGGAGGTTCGTCTATCATGCGATCATTCGATTTGACAATTCCTGGCTACCTTTTCTGTCTATTCCTCGGCACTGCAAGCAGGGCTGAAGAACCGCCAGCCTGTATCGCTCAGCGAAGTTTTCACGACACATGGATCAAGGTGTCCGAGCGTCATTGTCTGAAGTGCCACACAACCAGTGGTGAAGCGGCAGACAGTGCGTTTCTGTTGCGAGATGTTGCTACGCTGCCTGCGGTCGAACGCCTTGATGCCATGCTGCAGAACTGTGCGGCACTGACACGGATGGCGGAAACAGCTGAAGCGGATGGATCGCGGCTGCTCGTGAAAGCGACTGGTGGCCTTGATCACGGTGGCGGCGAGGTCATCAAGCCGGATTCCACTGAACTGCGCCTGCTTGAAGAATTCGTCAGGAGCCGACAAGAAAAGTCGGATGATGACCGCCAATCGCTTGTCGATGACGATTCACAGTCGCTGTTCGATGGTGTCCGCATGATTTCCGATCAGCGGCTGCTGCGCCGCATCACTCTGTCGCTCGCCGCCCGATTGCCAACTGAAGAGGAACGTGCGGTAATCTCGCAATCGGGGCTATCAGGCGTCAATTCGGTGATGGCGAAACTCATGACTGAAGACGCCTTCTACAAACGACTGCAGGAAGGCTTCAACGACATTTTTCTGACACTCGGCTATAACGGCAACGGCGACGACGCACTGTCTTATGATCACTTTGAAAAGACACGGCACTGGTATCAGGAACACAGTCTCGATCATCTTCCGGAAGCCGACCGCCAGAAGGCGCGCTACAAACTGGCCGATCAGTACCGCGAAGCCCTGCGGCGAGAACCGCTCGAACTTCTGCGTCACATCGTCGAAAACAATCTTCCATTCACAGAGACCCTAACTGCTGACTACACGATGATCTCCCCGTACACGGCGCGAGGATATGGGCTCTTTGAAGACCTGAAGCCTCAGTTCAAAAATCCAGACGACCCGTTTGAGTACATTCCGGCGAAGGTGAAGGCTCTCGTGGGTCGCGACGGCCGTGTCCAGCCGACAGTGGACGGCAATTATCCACACTCCGGACTGCTCACGATGTTTCAGTACCTGCGACGTTATCCGACAACGGAAACGAACCGCAATCGGCTCCGAGCGAGAATGTACTATCAGCACTTCCTCGGCGTGGACATTATGAGCCTGGCCCCGCGTGTCGGTGATGCAGCGGCGATTGATGCAAAGTATGAGACCCCAACGATGCAGGCGGCGGAGTGCGTCGTTTGTCATCGCACGATTGATCCAATCGCCGGGCTGTTTCAGGACTATTACAACGAAGAGGGACACTATGGCCCTCGCAAAGACGGCTGGTTTACCGACATGTTCGGCCCCGGCTGCGAAGGTATCGATCTGCCGGAACCCGATCAAACACGGGCGCTGCAATGGCTCGGCCAGCAAACTGTGCAGGATCGCCGATTCGCAACGGCGATGGTGCAGCACGTCTATTACATTCTGATGGGCCGCAAAGTTCTGTTACCTCCTGACGACATCGACGATCCTCACTTCGCTGAACGCCGCCGAGCGTATCTGGCTCAGCGAGATGTTATCGAACGCATGGTCGGTCATTTCACCCAGGAGAACTTCAATCTAAAGGTTGTCTTTCAGGATCTCGTCGTGTCACCGTTCTATCGAGCGGACGCTCTGGAGCTGATCGCCGAACAACCGGCACGTCAGGCCGAGCTGGATGATCTGGGACTTGTGCGGATGCTAAGTCCGGAACAGATTGAACGAAAAATCACGGCGATTTTCGGCAAGTCATGGGGACGACTCGATGACAGTTATGCCATTCTGTACGGCGGCATTGATTCGCAGGAAGTCACCGAACGACTGACCGATCCGAGCGGTGCCATTGGGGCATTGCAGCGAATTCTGGCCAACGATGTTGCCTGCAAGAACGTCGCCGCAGATTTCGCCCTGCCTGCGAGCGAACGCCGACTATTTCCTGGCATCGAACCAGACGTCGTACCAGACACTATGGCTGCCGAGTCCGAACAGAAGATACGGGCGGCCATTGTGCATCTGCATGAGTATGTACTGGGGCGCGAAGATATGCTCGACGATCCTGAAGTCGATCAAACGTACCGGCTGTTTGTCGGTATCATCGAAGATGCGAATTCAGCCGAACGCCTTGAGCCCATTGAAAGTTATTTCTGCAAGAGCGGCCCGGAACCCAGTCCACGCGATCCCGATCCACACTACACAGTCCGCGCGTGGCGGGCCGTCGTGACGTACCTGCTCCGATCACAGGATTTTCTTTATGAATAATGCTCTTGTTCCGAGGCTCCAGCCTCGGAACACACTGCGCCGGAGGCTCCTGCCTCCATCGCCACTTAGCATCGAGTTTATTATTTTCTTATCAGCCGAAACGCTAGAGTCCGGTTCTGTGAAAACCGGGAGCTAGCGCTCTGCGGCTGTTTTCAGTGACGACACTTATTGAACGCTCGAAGCTTAGGAGGCAGGAGCCTCCCTGGCAGTGCGTTCCAGGGCTGGAGCCCTGGAACGAGGTTTAAACAAAGGCAGGCAACATGCGACGTAATTTCCTGAAATGGTGTGCCTCAGCCGGACTCGGCCTGGCTGTGCCCGCAGTTTTCTCGACCAGCTCACGAGCCGCAGACGACAAGGAACTTCCGGCCTATGACGGACCGTTTTACGTCGTCTGCAACGCCTCCGGCGGCTGGGACACGACGTACATGATGGATCCAAAAGGCGTCGAGGGCATCAATCGACTCTACGCCGAAGGCGACATTCTGACCGACGGCGCGCTGCGTTTTGCACCGACGGCAAAACATATCGCTGAAGGCATGAGTAACGAAGATTTCTTTACGAAGTATTCCAAAGAACTGCTCGTGCTCAATGGGCTGGATTACTCCGTCAATAACCATTCACCGTGCAGTCGCTACATGGCGACCGGGCATTTGGACAGTCTCGCGTATCCGACTTTTGCGGCCCTTGTCGCCGCCTGTCGAGGCCCCGAATGTCCGCTGGCGTTCCTGACGTTTGGCAATTATTCGGCCACGGGAAATCTGGTCCCGATGGCCCGCGTGCCTTACATCCCGTCGCTGCAGTTGCTGTCGAACGCGGACGCGATTCATGGTATTCCGCAGCACCAGTACCACGATCCTTTTGTGTCAAACAGGATTGAACAGGCGCTCGCTGAACAACGACAGCGGCATTCTTCGCAGCCTCAGTTGCCGCGTCAGGAACGAGCGGAAAACATGCTGTACGCCGCTCAATGGAATTCGAAAGCCCTGTCGAGAATCACGCCGCACATCCCGAAGGACATTCCCAAAGATCCGCTCTCGCAGCAGGCGGAGATCGCCCTGGCATCATTTAAAGCCGGAGTCTGCGTGTCGGCCAATTTGACGATCGGTCAATTCGACAGTCATCAGAAGAACGACGAAGACCAGATGAAACTCATTCCAAAGTTCCTCGCCAGCATCGACTATCTGCTGCGCCGCGCCGAAGACCTGCAGATCCGCGAGAAGATCGTGCTGGTCATCCAAAGCGAAATGAGCCGCACACCGACCTACAACAGCGGCAACGGCAAAGACCACTGGTCGATCGGCTCCATCATGTTCCTCGGCCCAGGCATCACGGGGAACCGAGTCATCGGAGCGACGGACAATGGTCAGCTCACCGTTCCTATCGATCCGAAGACACTTGCTTTATCCCCGGAGAACGGACATCGCGTCCGCCCCGAACACATCCACATCGCCCTCCGCGAACTGGCAGGCGTTGCGGGACATGCTTTTAGTGAGCGTTTCCAATTCAAGGTGAAGGACGAAGAGAAACTCGTGGGGCTGTGGGGGTGAGCGAATTGGGTATTGCTTACAAAATCCCCATCGGCTTCACGCCCAATGGCGTGGACTTAACGACGGTTTTGTGAGCGGCAAGGCGCTAGTGCCCTTTTTTTAGTGTTTTTAACCATATTCACCGGCGGCTAGCGCTTTGCCGCTCACTAAGTCCACGCCATTGGGCTTCACGCCGATGGAGTCAACTCTGACCAAGCAGTGAAAGCAGGCTGGACTCTGGAACGGATCGACGCCGTTCTGGCAAATGGTGAGACGGTGATCAAACGACAACCTGGCACTGCCGGAACAGCGCTGCGCTTGGTCCGGCCTACTTGACTCTCATTCCCTTGTTCCGAGGCTCCAGCCTCGGAACACACTGCGCCGGAGGCTCCTGCCTCCACAGTCGCACGGGAGGCAGGAGCCTCCAAGGCAGCGCGTTCCAGGGCTGGAGCCCTGGAAGGAGAAGTCCATCTCCAACAGGTGCGTCACCGATGGAAACACAATCTATTCGGTTGTCCCCATTCGGCTGAAATGACTACAAGCTGACACACAATTCGAGTCAGTTCCAAAAAGGCGACTACGCTGGCCCGTCGAGTCGCTTTCGCAGCTTGTAAAATCCGGTCGCCAGTTTGATCGCCAGGACAAGATTGCCACTCCAGACGACAACCGCGATCGCATGGGGCACTCCCAGCAATTCGATGGGAATCGCAAGGAACAGGATCAGTCGAGGTCGCACGAGCCAGGTGTATGGAATCTGTAACGTGTTCCGCACCATCGAGATTGCCAGCACGCCGGTGTAAACCACCAGAAATATGGAACCCGCCGGGATCGAAAGTCTGGGTGAACCAATCATTAAAAAGATGGTCACTGCCGAGACAACCAACTGGTCGCAAAACGAATCGGTAAAACTGCCGCGGTGACTGGCAGAATTCTGAAACCGGGCCAATGGTCCATCGATCCCATCCAGTGCGACGTGAATCCAGAGGGCGCTGACCGCCAGCCAGACGTATTGAAAGTACCAGAGTGGCGCGAAGGCGACGCCGAACAGAAACGAGAGAATCGTGATGTGATCGGGCGTGATCCGCAGCTTCGTCATTGCTCGCAGAAACGGCGCAAGAAACCTGGCGCGAATCTGCTGTCCGTATTCCATCCAGTCTCGCTCACCGGCTGAGTAGCAATCTCCCTTTGCAGTGGGTTCGGCGGTCTTTTCCAGCATTGAATTATTGGACCTCAAACGTCGCAGGGATCAGTTTCAAATGGCGAATTCCGGAGCCAGCGTTGTAAAACTGGTATCGACCATATTGAAAGCCATACATCGGGATGTGAGTGTGTCCGAAGTAGATGCTGTCGATGTCGTCCAGAAATCCTTCTCCCTGTCGTTCCAGATATTGGATGAGTCGCTGACAGGTCTTCTTTTGTGTGTGTCGCAGCCGAGGTATCAAACCATGCAGTCGCGTTTGAATCACGGCGGAGTAGAGCAGGTTTCCGATCTTGCCTTTTTGCCGATCCTCGTGAAACGATTTCCGATACGCGTTCAGGCCACCGATGCGGCGTTCTCCGTCAAGCACATCGCCGTGCAGAAACACGGAACTGCCGTTTCGCCAGACAGTGGAACTCCAAATAAAATTGTCATACCGCTCAGCCAGCGATTCGAGCATCGTGGTGATACGCGGATGACAGTCGTGATTCCCGAGCAGGTAAACCCAGTTCGCTGTCGGGTTGAGGGCGATCGCGGTTTCGATCCATTCATTCGCGGCATGGATCGTCGCGTCCAGACTGCCTAACTGACTCCAGCGAATGTCAAAGATGTCACCGCCCAGGACGACAACCTTAGCGGCGGAGACCAGATCTTTGTTCTGATTCCAGTAAGCCTGCCCATTTGATCGCTGACTGAAGAGATGGAGGTCGGAGATGAAGAGTCCGGTCATGTTCGTTTGCACACTGTCACCCCCCCTCATCCGGCCTGCTGCCACCTTCTCCCCCGATCTCGGGGGAGAAGGGACTTTCGAACGATGAATTTCGAATCCGTGATTCATTTCAAAACTAATTTAACCGCCCACGAGCTGAAACGCTTTCTTCATCGCCGTTGCCGTTGCTTCGCAGGCGGGGTCGTTTTCCAGGGCGTTGAGTTTTGCATTAAACGGTTCGCTCCGCACCGGCCCATCATAGCCAATTTCCACCAGGACTCCGAGGAAATTTTTCAGATCAATCACACCTGTCGCGGCGGGAAGCTCGCGCTGTTGATCGAGCTGTTGATCGATCTCAAGACCCGTTGGTGCGTCGTTGAGATCACAGGCGATGATTTCCCTGTTTGTGAGTGTTCGTAAATCATCCGCCGTTTCATGAGCGGTGTACCAGTGCCAGCTGTCGAGTACAAAGCCCACGTTGTCCTGTCCGATCTCAGCGATCAGGTCTTTGGTTTCCGCCATCGAGTGGATGAAACTATGACGAGCTGACGCCCACAGCGTTTTTGGACCGACATACTCCATGCCGAACCGCAATCCGTGATCGTTCAGGATTTTGACGCACTCCCGCAGCCGTCGCGCGTGCTGACGAAAATTCTGGACGTACGTCAGTTCTTCATGATACGGCCTCAGCCATGTGCCCACGCGAGTCACACCAAACTGCTGCAGCGCTTTGGCATGTTTTGGCAACTCCTTCAGACCGTTGTTAAAGGCATCTTCATCTTTGCGAAATTCCACAGTCAGTCCGGCAGCTCCCCAGACGAGCTTGTGCTCTTTCATCAGAGCTGACAACTGATCGCGTCCTTTCTCGTCGAGCGCCGCAAGTTCGCCGGAGTTTGGAGCGACGGATTCGAATCCGTATTTTGCCGCCAGCCGGATTGTCTCACTCTGGTCCGCCTTCACGCCAATCGCCCCCGGAGTCAGATCCATCGTAAACCGACGGCCGGCACTGAATGGAGCAGCCGACACGCTGCCTGCGCCATACAGTACTGCCAATCCAATTCCCGCTGTACTGAACAGCATCTGACGACGACTGACTGTTTGCATGATGGGTTCCTGTTCCTTTAGTATTGTAAGAGGTGTCGCAGGGTCAAGGGCTCATCAGAATAACGAAAACTCAGCGCGAGCGGAAAGCCGGAGCCCAGTTTGCCGCATCCCTCATTCTCAGCCACAAGCATGGGAACGAATTCTATGTCTGGCCACAAAGGACAATTCTCGTGAAACTCTCTCCTTTCATTCCACTGATTTTTATGGTGATAATTGCCGCTCAACCAGAGACTCTGGCTCAGGGGATTTCCTGGAATGCGACGGGGAGGAACGGCGCGGTCGCGGCGGGACATGCAGATTCTGCGGCGGCGGGTTTGGGAATTCTGGAACGCGACGGCAATGCGGCCGATGCAGCTGCGGCGACGATTCTGGCTTTGGCGGTCACCGACTACGGTTCGTTTGCGATCGGCGGTGAGGTTCCGGTGCTGGTTTATGACGCGAAGTCAAAGCAGGTGAAGTCACTCAGCGGCGTTGGCGGAGCGCCGCTGGATCCGGCAGCGATTGAATGGTTTTACCAGAACGGCATTCCATCGACCGGCAGCATGAAGGCCGCTCCCGCGCCGGGAGCGGTCGATCTGGTCGTCACACTGCTGAAGATGTACGGAACGATTTCCTTTGAACAGGCGGTCGCTCCGACGCTGGCGCTGCTGGACAAAGGCAACCAGGAGTGGCATCCGCATCTAGCGGTTACGCTCAGAAAGCTGGTCGATGCTGAGCGCACCGCGATGGGAACTCGCGAAGAGAAACTCACGGCGGCGCGGGATCGATTCTACAAGGGCGATGTCGCCGACGAACTGGAAGCGTGGTATATCGATACCGGAGCGTTTCTTCGCAAACGAGATCTCGAAGCGCAAACGACGCTCGTAGAAGACCCGGTGTCGGTCGAATACCGAGGCTTTACGGTTTACAAATGTGGCCCGTGGACTCAGGGACCTGTGCTCTGTCAGAACCTGCGACTGCTCGAAGGCTTCGATTTGCGTTCGATGGGCCATCTTTCCGCCGACTACATTCATGTGGTGACCGAAGCTATGAAGCTCGGGTACGCCGACCGTGACGAATACTATGCCGACCCACGTTTCTCCAAAGTACCAATGACAGAGTTGCTGTCCGATGACTACACAAAGCTTCGCAGACCACTCATTGATTTACAAAACGCTTCCATGGATCGTCGGCCGGGTGATTCTGTCAACATGCAGGCTCTGCGAACCGATGGGGCTGCGAGCGACGAATCCGAAAAGATCCCGAAGCAGGACACCACCACCTGCGTTGTCACCGATCGCTGGGGCAACGTCGTCGCCGCAACTCCGAGTTGCAACATGCTGACGAATACGCCCGGTCCGTCAGGAGTCAACACCGGCAACCGTGTTCGCAGCATGAACACAACGCCCGGTCATCCCAATCGCGTCGAAGTCGGCAAGCGCCCCCGAGTCACGCTCACGCCAACGCTGGTGCTGAAGGACGGCTTGCCGGTGCTCGCTATCAGCGTCGCCGGTGGAGATTTGCAGGATCAAACAACGCTGAACGTGCTCCTCAATCACATCGACTTCGGTATGCTCCCTGACGAGGCCGTAACGGCACCTCGCTTCCATACGAACCATCATCAGGATTCCTTCAACCCCAATCCTGATCGCAACGCCGCTTTCGTCGGCAAAGGCCAATTGAAAGTCAACGAAGAAATCCCCGAGGCCGTTCGTCAGACTCTGTCTGATCGCGGCCACCGGGTGGGAATCGCCCCGTCGCCAATCGCTCATCCCGTGATGATTTTCATCGACCACAGCACTGGCCTCATGCACGCCGCCGGAGACCCCAAAGCCAGACGACATGCAGCGGCGGTGAAGTAAGGCGAGCTGCAGAAACCAGTCGATCAAATGTGTAACTTCGTCGCAGGAATCCGACCTGAGACAGGTCGGACTACGTAGGCAGATCTGTCCTCAGATCTGCTTCCAACATCATGGTCAATGGCATTCGGGCCGCCTGGCTTGCAGGCTGGAACAAAGGGGACAACGTGTTGGACGAAAACAACCGCTGCCAAATCTCAATCACCGAGCGCATCAGAATAGGTTTGAGCAACAGTGTCGATGTTGCGGAGATCTTTCGGATACTGAATTCAAACTGCCTGCCGTTGCAGGAGATTACTTTGGCAAGACTGAAGGTCATTGCTGGGCATCAGAATTGTTCACAATCGCTACAGGATGCACTTCTTGCGGCTGACGAAAACGCCGGTGTGGTCAATGCGATGGCGGTGCTGAGTCCTGAAACGTGGACTCCCAACTGTGACGTCCATACTCATCTGCGCAGAGCACTTGGATTCCAGCAAACCGCAGCAAATCGCGCCGTGACAAGACTGATCTGTCGTCAACTGCCATTGTATCGCGAACTGTTGTTTGAGTTTCTCAACATGCCGATCGCTCGCATCCTGTGTTTCCATGCACTTCGAGAAGAATTGGCAGACGAATCCATCCTTAGGCTTACCCGGTTTCTGATCGAACATCGCCACGCCAATTTCGATGCCAGCGACTCACAGAAACAGAAACTCAATCACGGCTTCGGCAGTAGGGCATTCTATCCCGTCCTGGGGCTTGCGATTTCACCTCGGTGGCTCGCATGGTTTTCAGACATCGATCCGCAGTTGGCAAAAAGTCTGGCCGAAGCCTTTGGATATCTTCCGCAAGGTTCTGATCGCTTTCCTCGTGGACATTTGATGGAAGGCATTTGCTACGTCTCACCAGAAATCGCAGGGGCATCCATTGGGGATGTTCGTGAAGATGTGAACGCCATTAACCGTCATTTACTTTCATTGAGTGGAGTCCTTGAATCGCCTGTTTTAACACAACTGCACGATGGAAGGTTGGTTGATGCAATGGATCTGCAAGATCCCATGGATCAGTCGTTGTTTTTTGCAGCCGTCCGTGAATACGAAAGAGCCGACGCTGCAGTACGAGAATTTCGAAGTCCTTTTCAATACAGAAAACATCTCGACGAGACGCATGAGAATGTGCAGTTCCTGCATACTCCCGAATCAATGCTGGTCAATCAACTTATCAAATATCCGTCGAAGCTGGCGGATCGATTGGGCGTTCCGTCACACCTGCGTACCCGTTTTCACCTGGAAGAAGCTCTCACCAGAATTGGAGACAACGGCGACAGGAGAGTCGAGAAATTCCTCTATCTTCACGCCCGATGGGAATCCATGCGAGTTGCCGGGGTCTGGGACGTCAGCAAGTTTCAGCCGGTGCTGACACAGAATGGTAACCTGCGTTTTCCGGAGGCTGTCGTTACTATTTTGTCAGACCGCAGCAGTCTGACTAATCGTGCTTCTGGCGGGAAGCCCGGGCTGCCGCCAACGCCGATTGAAGACGTACTCTCACCCTGTGCATCAGCGTGCCTGAAACTTATGTCTGTCTTGACGCATTCGGAATTGAATAGTGCGAGAACAGAATTGCGCCAGGCGGAATATCGCTGGGCCAGCGTGCTGATTCCTGTCGGCGTCGAGATTCAGATTCCGCATGTACAGCAAGCGCAACACGTTGGATGGAAAGAGTTGTTTCGAAGTGTCGGCATTCCATCACCGCGACGCCCGGAATGCGGAATGATGCTGGAACTTGCACTGCCTCCATCCGTAACGTGGCATGCACCATGCCGAATTCTCAGACTCGTGGCAGAACTTGGAGTTCCTGAGACGGCCCAGGATCTCGCCATACATGTGTCGCTTCAGGGCAATCTCGGACGTACCGCGGAGTGCCTGGCGTTTACTCAATTATTCCTCAATACAAGCTCGTTTCGGGTGCGTCGATCGAAATCGGCTTTGCGGCATGTGATGAGCAAAGGACTTGTTCATCTCAATCGGGATGTAGTTCAATGCCGATGGGCTCAACCGGCAACATGTCGGACTGAGCTTCGAGTCGTCATCGCGCGGGTCCTCGACTGCGATGGAGCCTTGCAACTGGATCTGGAAGCCTTGCAGTGCATCCGGGAAATCCAACTCATCGCTTCTGCGACCGCATCTGACTGCTTGAAATTACAGAAACTTGTCCGTGAGTTCGAGGAGTCTCTCACTGTTCTGGCTGCAGAACACGGAGAAGTGCTTACTCGCCTTCTGAACGCGGACTTCTTCGAATCCACCGGTGACTACCGCGCTGTGGAACTGCTGGACTCGATGAAAATCCTTGAGATTCGCGAGGAAGCTCGGTCACTTTCTCCCGAAACCAAAGCATCGTTTCAATCGGCTGTTTTTCAATTGCGATCCGATGCTGCAGATCGGATTGAAGCGGCGATGTCTTTGGCAGGCTTAGGTTGATCGCATCTGCCGATCGCCCTAAAACGACTCTGGAACTCGATCTGCGAACAGTTTTTTCAGTCGCGGTGTGTCGCTGCTGTTCCAGCCTTCCGGTGCGGTGACGGCAAGCCATGCGTTGATGTAGTGCTCGGGGGCGTAGTTGTGACCGTGGCCCATTGGGACACTCGTTGCCATTGGCAGATCAAAAGCGATCTGCAGCGATGTCACGATCGGATACCACGTCAGATGCGGTGACACGTCCGGCCCCCGTTTTCCCTGCAGCCAATCGGGTTTGTGAAACGGCAGATCGGTCGAAAAGAACACCATCGGGTCGCTGGCGTACTGCAGGTAGACACTACGAATCGGCCCCCAGCGTTTTCCATCATCCAGTGAATTTGCCTGGCCGGTGAACCGCACCATGGTCCCATCGCGAAATTCCGGCAGCCAGAATTCAGTGCCTTCGTTGCGTTCATGTGTGAGCATCGACCACTGAGGACTCGGAAACGGCGGCCCGCTCCAGACGGCACCATGAATTGGATCTTCAAAGATCGTGAATAGATCCGCGCACGATTCAGAACCCAGCGCGCCCAGGCTCAGTCCATGCAGATACAGTCGCGGCCGGTTGTTCTTCGGCAGCGTCTTCCAGTAGTCGTAGATTTCATCAAACAACGTTCGTGCCGACGCGCGCGATCGATCGGGGTCAACCGCGATGGTCAGCCAACTGGGCAGATACGAATACTGCATGCTGACGATGGCCGTATCGCCGTTGTGAAGGTACTCAAGTGTGTCCACCGCACTCGGATCCAGCCAGCCGGTTCCGGTGGGATTCGCCACGACCAGAATTCGACGCTCAAAGCCACCAACTCGTTTCAGTTCTTCCAGTGCCAGTTGAGCCCGCTCGCGCATCGTGGCTCTTGACCGCAGTCCAACGTAAACTCGCAGCGGTTGCAGCGAAGGTCGTCCGGTGAAGTCCTGAATTTCCCGCTGAGTCGGTCCGTTCACGATGAAATTTTTCCCGCGCCGACCGATGGAATCCCAGGCGATGAACGATTCGTCGCTGCCGGATGCGGTCGTCTTAGTCGGCTGCAGCACGCCCTCGTCGATAAGAGCGTCGATCTCTGAAAACGACCTGTCAGAGAAATTCAGCAGGCTTCTGGCAAGCACACCGTTCACGATCTGCATGAACAGAAACGCAACGATCACCGTCCCCAGCACATAAGACGCTCGGCGCGGCAGAAACAGATTGATTTTCCCCGCCACGAAATGACAGGCGTTCAGCAGCAGTCTGGCACCGGCAATGAGTACAGCACCAAAGACCAACGCGAGCAGAGCGGTTTGGTACGGAGCTGCGCTTTCCAGCGGCGGCATATTCATCAGTTCGCGGATGGAATTTTGCCAAAACGTCATCTGCCGCAAAAAGCCGACAAACACCAGCGCTGTGCCAGCGGCGGAAATTCGCTTCGAGATACTTTCCAATCGCTGTCCAGGATGCGGCAACTCCAGAAACTGCCACAACCAGACCGCGAGAATGCCGAGTCCATAGCCCACAGCCACGGCAAAACCGGACAACAGCCCCTGTGCGGCGACAGTTCTCGGCAGCAGCGACGGCGTCACCGAGGCCGCAAAGAACAGCGCGGCAATGACCAGTCCGACAAAGGAAAACGAGTTCCAGTACCGGTGCCACCAGCCGCTGATCTTCATCCAGGATCGTTGTTGAGT
>JBBQSE010000100.1:0-20006 GCA_038214195.1 Planctomycetales bacterium | reverse complement strand
TACCTGACATGTACGGGGACCGTCGAAATCGTCACGTCGGCATTTGCGTTGATGTGCGTCGCCATCATGTGTTTGAAATTCATGCGGTAAAGCTGATCGCCGGACAGAATCAGCACATACTTAATTCCGTACTCTTTCAGAAAGCGAACCTGCTTGCGGACCGCATCGGCAGTGCCCTGATACCAGTCAGTGCCTTCGAGCGTTTGCTGCGCGGCAAGAATTTCCACAAAGCCGTTGTGAAACAGGTCAAAGTTATACGTTTGGCGAATGTGGCGATGCAAACTGACGGAATTGAACTGCGTCAGCACGTACATCCGGCTAATGTCACTGTTAATGCAATTGGAAATCGGTACATCGATCAGCCGGTATTTTCCACCGAGCGGCACAGCAGGCTTGGACCGATATTCAGTGAGTGGCAGCAGTCGAGTTCCCTTTCCTCCACCGAGTATGAGGCAGACAGTGTGGCGCATGGTGTCTTCCTTGTTGCAAAGAATGTGATTGGTTTGACGGGTACGCCGCGAAGCGTACTCGATTCAATCTCATTTCGAAACGGTGCCGAAGCGACAACTTCAGGACTGAGATGATTTCGTCTCACAAATTCCGAATGAACGCACGGGACGCGAACGATGACTTCGTCAGTTCAAAACTTGCACAAGACATTTCGCTCCGAAGGTCAAATTGAGTATGCTGGGCGGTGCCACGTGGATCGAATCATCTGTACATGCGCATGCCGGTAAACGTGCATTAAATCCGGCACTTATGCGGTCCACTCAAGAATCACTCAACATTCAGCAAGCCAGACGGGCGTTTTCACAGAATTCCACGCTGGAACTGAGCGGTGTCGCTCTTTCGACGTTGCTGTCCTCGCAAGCGACAGCCTCGGAACGAACAACGGGCGATGCGCAGGCCACGAATCTGTTTCTGCACGGTCTGGATCACCAACGTCTGACGTACCGTTTCCAGGGCCGTGACTTCCGGCTGAGCGATGTTCACGGCGAAGTTGTCGATGGCATCCTTGCATGACGATGCCGCGTCGGCCACGATGCACGAGTCTAAGTCATCACCAAGTTCAATCCAATAGAATCCAGCGAATATGCTGAGCCCCGCGTTTCTCACTGCCCAGGATTTTGCCGCTGGCAAGTATTCGCTGCCAGAAGCCGGTCGCTGGCACGAATTGCATGACGGTCAGACCGTGCTGCTGTCAGCCCCCGACGACACACACGGCACAATCGTGCTGAATCTCTCTCGCGCGCTGGCCGCGTGGTTTCAGAAGCAGCCGCAGCAGACGCGAGGCTACGCCTGTCACGATCTGGGGCTGCATGTGAACTCCGCGCCGGACACGGTCTACGTTCCGGCGATCAGCATCTTTCGTGAAGGCCAACCTTTCTCACAGTATGACAATGTGATAGCAACCGAAATTCCAAAAATTGTGATCGATATTGCTTCATCGAATGATCGGCGTCGAGACATGCGGTTGCGCACGACGGCTTACCTGCGGCATGGTGTGGAATGTGTTTGGGTCCCGGACCCTTTCAAGAAGGAGGTTCAGGTCATTCGCCGATCCAGTCATACCCTTGCGCTTGGAAAATGGCAGACACTGGACATGGGCGATCTGATGCCGGGGTTCGTTATGACCGTCGAAAACATCTTTATCCAGCCAAAATGGTGGGACGGAAAACTGCCGGATGTCACAACATGACGTTCGTCGTGGCGTCTGATTTCGCCTTAATCGGACGCCTCCAAAGAGTCAGCTGTCCGTTTTGATCCCAGTAAGTCGAGCGGCAGAAAACGATCTACCATCTGTAGGACGGGCACTGTTGCCCGTCTCGGTCCGCGACGGGCAGTAGTGCCCGTCCTACGGTAGAGTTGTCTCTTCGGCTCGCCTTACTTCAGGAGAGAGCGTTGAGGAATTGCCGAGCCGCCGCGCTATTCATGAATTGGCGACAGATATTCGTTGGCCGAACGATTTGCCTCAAGCGTGGCTTTGATTTGCTCTTTGATAAAGCACCAGCGAAGATTGTCGGGGCCGGTGACGATGCAGAATTTCGATTCGGCGACGGCTGAGTCTTCTGACATGGTGTTTGCCGAACGCTGTGCGCTATTTGTGCGTTCGATTGTAATGCGGAATGTATCGCCGTCATGGCTGATCGCGTGCCATGTGCCGGGCTGGAGATCCTTTGGCAGTGGAATCACCGGTTGAACGGAGGGTTTCCGGACGTCGGACGCTAATGGTTCAGATGCGGCCGTGATGGTTTCATGACTTGATGCCGGGGATGCAACTTCCTGACAATTCAATCCAGAATCTTGTTCATTGTTTTGGGCGGCGGAGTGAACGTCGATCTCGGCCCCATGTTCAGTCGATTCGACCGCATTCACACTGGCAGTCATCAGAATTTGACCGAAGGCAACTCCCGATGCCGGGAGATCGAATTTGGGTCGCCTGCCACCAGATGCGATTGGTGATGTGACATCGACATGTGCGGGCTCTATGGTCAGCGATTTGGCCCGAGCGCGATCTCTGCTGAGGCGAATCTGGCTGGAGTGAGATTGATCGTCGTTCCACATCGCCATGAAGGCAGCGGAGACGAGAAGAAGTACAAAAACACGAGCGTTCATCAGACGACTTTCCGGAAAGCGCAGACATGCGAGATCTGGAAAGAGTTATCGTCGTTGTGCCAAATGAGAGCAGGCAAAAAGTTTAGGAACTCGACAACGGACGAACTGTTGCGCGAAAGGAAAGCAAGTTTGCGGACGACAACGATCACGCCAACAAGTCCGCAACCATGCTCTGGCCCAAAAGAACCGGATGTGAGTCGCAAATCTTGATATACTCAGGAATCTTGCTTCAACGTCGGAACGACTCTGCAGTGGTCGGAATATGGAGCGTTGGCCTCGCTACGGGTGCCGGGGACGTCCCATGACGCCGTTCCGGGATCGGAGGCAGTCGCGGCAGTTGATAGCTCGTCGGATCGACTACGGGCGATGGATTCGGTGCCGCTCCATTTTCGCCGAGTGGATCAAATTCAACGGGTGCGTTCCGGGGAAGGTCCGGAAGCGGCGCAGGCACAGGCTCACCCGGGGTAACGTCCTGCGCGGGTGAAAAGTGTTCATTGTCCAGCAGAGGTTCCTTCAGCATCGCGGGCGCGTCTCGCTCTTCGTTACGAGGAGGTGTTTTGTCTTCCTGAACCTGCGTTGAATCCTGAATCTGCTGATCGGCAGGCGGAAACATCCTCGGTGGACTCGGAACCGCACCTTGTGGCCGAACGTTTGTGGCCGTTCCTGCAATGCCAGGAACATTGGCGGGCGAATACATCTCCTCGCCGGAAAATCCAGATTCGCCACAACCGCAACCGCCCTGCGAGATCGAAGCACCAGGAGAGTACCAGCCATCCGTCATCGGCATCGTCATAGGATCGCAGGCAAAGCAGGAGGGGGAAACGTATCCCTGCTGCCATACGACTGATTCACCACAGAAACCGCAACCGCAGCCACCAGTTGCGCCGCCGCTAACGCAGTCGCTACCGCAGCCACCGCCGCAACTGCAAGCTGAACGCGCCCGCAAGCAGTTTGGCGAAGCTCGGTGAACTTTGGCCGCCAGCCGCTGCATTGGCCCAAGATGACGATGTTTGTGACAACGTTGGCATTGAATTCCATCACTCTGACAAAGTGGAGCGGCACATGTGCAAGCGTCTTCACCGCATCCGGAACTGCGCTGTTCGCAGCGATTGCAGCCGTGCCCAAAATGGTGGCAGAGGTGGCATCCCGGCGCGCAGACAAAAAAAAGAATACACAGGCTCACCATCTGGTGAAACGAAGTCGTCATTGTTGAAGTCCGGCAGGGCAGGAAAATGCCGATTGGCATCCAGGAACTGGCTGTATCCTGTTGATCGGAGTAGCCGGATGTTAAGCTTTAGCGATTGGGTGAAGTTTTCCGATTATTCCGCTTACTGACAGATCGACGCGGACGGAACGCGTTCATTCCGTCTTCACGAAAGATCGAAGTTAGATGGGTTCAAAGAATCAATCAGGTCCAGCGGACGCAATAACTGCCGAAACTCGGCAGGTTGTGATTCAATGCGATGGCGCTGTGATCCGAACCGGGTGGTCAAACTGGTTCCGGCGATTCACGGTCGCGCTGCTTATTGTCTCACTGTTGCTGAATGTCTGGTACATCTGGCAGCCTTTTGCCTATCAGCAACCAAAAATCGCGGAGCAGCATCTTCAGGGCACAGACGGGGCTCGCGACCGAATCGCAGTGATTCGTTTTGAGGGCACGATCAGTCCTCCGTTTACCAGTCGCTGGCTCCGTCAGGTGAAACAGGCTCAGGACGACGCCACCGTGCGTGGCGTCCTGCTGGTCATTGACAGCCCTGGCGGATTTGTCGCGGACAGTCATCAGTTGTATCGCGAGATTCAGAAATTGGTCGAACACAAACCGGTCTATGTCGCCATGAAACGTATCGCAGCCTCGGGCGGGCTTTACATCGCAATGGGAATCGGCACGAAGGGACGGATCTATGTTGAACCCACGACATGGACAGGATCGATCGGTGTCATCGTCCCGCGTTTTAACGCCAAGGAATTGGCTGAAAAAGTCGGCATCAAATCAGAACCGCTCGTCACGGGCGATATGAAGGATACGCTCAACCCATTCCGCGAAATGACAGAACGCGAAAGAACCGTCTGGGCTGCCATTATGGAAGACGCGTTCAGCCGCTTTGTTTCCGTGATTGCTGACAACCGTTCCCAATTGGATGAAACGGCTGTTCGGGAGCTCGCCACCGGACAAATTTATACGGCGAATCAGGCGATCGAAAATCATCTAGTCGATGAAATTGGTTACTCGGACGAGGCCATTACGGCTTTGGCATCTTCTCTGAAGCTTGATAACTTCGACGCCTTCGAATACCGATCAACGCCGGGCCTGATTGACATGATCCTTGGATCGGAGGCTACGACGCCGAAAACAATCGCCGACCAGATTTTGCAGGCGAGTGTCCCTCAGGCGATGTACTATGCGTCATGGAATCCGTGGATTCCATAGAAAAAGCCTGTTCAAAATTCACGCGGTGAGAAATGAAGCTGTGGATTTTCCTGCGATTGTCCCAACTCCCCCGCAATTGATTTTCCAACTTGACACGATTTCCACGGGGGGGGAGAGGGTCAGAGTGAAGAATCCACTGTTTTCTGGTTCATCAGATTCACTCCAGGTCAGCCCCCTCGTCCGGCCCCCTCGTCCGGCCTGTCGGCCGCCTTCTCCCCCTTGCAGGCTGTCGATATTAATACCAACCCGAAGCGCCAGCGAGGTTTTAGACTTCAAAAACATTGGTGAAATGCCACATCGCTGGCGCTTCGGGTAAGTAAAACACACTAAATCGACACCCTGCTTACCAAGGGGGGAGAAGGGACATGGAAAACGTGGACGCCAAACGCGCTGCAGCTGGCCGTTCTTAATTCTTGCCGCCCTTGAGAGGCAATGCGGCTTTTGGGGCGGGCGCTGTGGCCAGCAATTCGATGTCGAACACCAGCACGGAATTCCCGGGAATTCCTTCACGTCCGTCTTGGCCGTACGCCAGTTCGTTCGGTACATAAAGGCGGTACTTCGCACCGACCTTCATCAGTTGCAGTGCTTCCGTCCAGCCTTTGATGACTCCGGTGACGGGGAACGAAACGGGCTTGTCATCAGCGGTCGGCGCTTCTCCCTCATAAGAATTGTCGAACACGCTGCCGTCAATAAATCGGCCGCGGTAATGAGTAGTCACGACGTGTTCGAGGGTTGGCGTGGGGCCGGTTCCTTCTTTGACAACGATATACTGCAGTCCGGACTTCGTGACTTTCACTCCCTGTTTTTTTGCGTTTGCCGCAAGAAAATTCGTTCCCTCTTCGAGGCTCTTTTTGGCGATCTCGAGAGCTTTTTTCTCCAATTCCGCTTCCAGGGCCTTGAAGGCGGCCTGGATTACTTCCGGAGTTAGCGTCATCTTTTCACCGGCGAGCGCGGCGGCGACGCCGGCGGCAAGGGCTTTGGGATTGGCGTCGAGTCCCTGTCGGAGAATGTCCTTGCCAAAGTTGTAGCCGATGACGTAACTGGTCTTGTCCAGGTTGGTTTCCAATTTCGGTGCTTCAGTTTTAGGCGGAGCGGGGGGTTGAGCCAACGCGGGAACGCAAATGGCAAGCAGCAGAGGCAGGGCGAATGTGCGGAATACCATGAAAGTTACTTTCGACGAATACGATGCCCGGTCGGTCCGCGTTCACACAACGCTGTCAAATTCGGGCAGTTGTTTTGGGAGTCCCGGAGCCTCATCCGTGCGGCGTTTCGCTCACCTTTTGGCCCCATGCTGAACTATGACGATTTGATGCCGGGATGCCAATCGAACTTGCGGAATTGATGCGGAACCAGGAAGGCCCATGCCAGATTGCCTGTTTCCTCCTGCAAACAAAAACAGCAGCCTGTCTTGCAGGCTGCTGTCGAGGATTTCAATTTTGCGTTGAGCACGCCATGAGAGTTTTCGGATCTCTCCAGGGCTGCCCGGCGGCAGACTGGTTTACGACTTTTTCTCAGACGTCGCCTTTTCAGTCGTTTCTTCTTTTGACTTGTCAGACTTCTTTTTTTCAGCCTTTGGCTTTTCCTTTGTATCGCCGTCTTCCGACTTCGCCTTGGCCGCGACAAAAGCCTTCTTGAACGGCTTCTCGGCAAAGATCATTTCCAGCTTTTCAGCCGCTTCAGCGCTCTGGACCTGACCCTTGCATTTCTCGCAGCAGAAACGCACCATCACATTGCTCACGCGAGCAGACTCTTCTTTCTTGAAGTCAGCTCCGGAGATCGGGCATTTCTTCTGTACGAATTGCTTCGTCTGAACCAACTGATGGTTGGCTTTGACTTCGAACTTCGTCGGTTCCGCTTCGAACGCCGCTTTGCACTTCTCACAGCAGAAGTAGACCTGTTTTTCTTTGTAAGCCGTGAATTCATTTTCTTTTGCCGCTTCTCCGGAGACCGGACATTTCGCCGTGAACTTCTTTTCGCCGTCCTCGCCTTCCTTCTTATCGCCTTCCTTCTTATCGCCTTCCTTCTTTGCAGTTTCCTTCTTCTCAGTGACTTGTTTTTCAGCCTTCTTTGTGGACTCGGCGGCTTTTTCTTTGTCGTCCGCAATCGTCGCCGCCAGGCAGCACACGGAAGCAATCGACAGGAGCATGAGCACAGACCATCGCATCATCACAGTTGTCTCCTCAAAAACAGATTCGTTCAACGTTCCAAAAGAGAAAACTAAGAAACCCCGCAGGAGTTTTCCGTCAGCTTCTCTCAGGGACTCAATGTGGGCCATAACACGCCAGGTGTCAACCGCTCCAACAGAACTATGTTGAAAAATGTACGTAAGGGTGCTTTCAGCTCGACAGGAACTGGCTCAGAATGGGATTTTGAGTCTTGCAGTTTGCCCCTGAGGCGCGGACAATTATGGTCAACTCGCTGAAACGATTTCGCAGCTCATTTGCTGTCGATTTTGCTCAGGAGCGACGAGTGGGGAAATGTGATGGCCAATCAAGTTTGCAACTGTGTCGTCCGCGCGTGGAGCATGATGGCATTCGCTTGCGCGGTCTCGCTGGGATCCGCCAGTTATGCCCAGCACCATGCGGGACACATCTCAAATCCTGGCTTTGGAGGATTCGGCCACACCATGAGTCGTGGTGGGTATCAGGGCGGCGGCAGTTTCCAGACGACTGGCCCGGCGACGTACGGTGGCCCCGGACTTGTACAGCAGTTCGGCGGTTCGAACAATTATGGCTTGAACAACTATGGTTCGAACTACGGCGGCTACAACAGCTACGGCGGCTACAACGATTTTGGAAGTTACCAGAATTATGCGCAGTACAATTACGGCGGCGTAAACAATTCTGTGGGATTCGTCAGCCGATATCCGATTGGTGACAGAACCCTTGGCGGAACCTACAGTTCGCCGCGCTCTACATTCGGCACGTACTCCAATTACAGCTATCCGTATTTTGGTGTTTCGCGCGGATACGGAGCGTTGAACTATTCGACCGGATATTACTCGCCAGTGATCTGGTCCGCACCGTACGCCAGTTACTCGCCTTCGGTTTTCGGGTACGGGTCCAGCGTGCTGAGCGGAAATTATGTGGGCAACTACGTCTCGAACGGATACGTCGGATTGATTCCAAACGGAGGATTGTCTTCGTATTACTACCCTGGATGGCCTTACATCACGGGTCTGAGTCCGTATTCGCCGGCTGCGATCATTGCTCCGACGATGCTCAATCTGAACGTCATCACGCAGCCGGTCGTGCCGTCGGTTTCGTCATATTCTCTGACCGATCCTCGCCTGATTGATCAGCTTGCCCCGGCACTTCAACCTGGCGATCTGATTGTACCTCCGCCGCCACTGCCCGCTGAACAGGATGGGGCGGTCGTTCCTGACGAGCCGCTGTTGCAGATGCCTGGCGACGGAACTCCAGTTTTGAATGAATTTGATGCTGTCTCCCGCGAGCAAAAGGTCTCCACGCTGGCTGAGAAGATTCAAAGTCTGAGATATCAATCGAGCGGTGACGATGCGTTTCAGAAAGCCGACTACGCGACGGCGGATGTGTTTTACGCCACTGCAATCAAAACAGCTCCGGATCGCCGGGCACCTTATTTGCGAATGGCGATCAGCCGAATTGCTCTCAGCGATTTCCCGGAGGCGGTTCGTTACCTGAAGACCGGACTGGCGATGGAAAGTGACGCATCAAGACCATGGGTGACGGCAGAAGAACTGTACGGCCAGAAAATTGCCGAACGAGCCCGTTCACATGGCGGAATACTTTGGAACTGGCTGGCGGAACGACCTCTCTCCGCAGACCGATTGTTGCTCGCGGGCACATTTCAGAAACTGCGAGGATATGACAGAACAGCCGATCAGATGCTGGAGTTGGCAACTCACAAGGGGACAGAAGCGTTACTGGTTTCCCAGGTTCAACAGCTCGCGAATCATGATGTAGGGCCGCGGTCAATTTCCGATGATCTGAATCATCTGATCGATCAAGAGCCTTCTCGCAGAGCGTCCGCAGCCACGCAGGAAATCCAGTCGGCCCAACAGCGGTCGGTTGAACAGTCAGGCGGAATCTTCATGCGCGGCGGCGACAAGACGACGGGACCGAGTGGCACGGCACGGACTTCGACACTTGAAAATGCTCCACCGCAGCCGGATCCGCTGATTTTCAATCGCGATTCAGAAACAGCGCCTGTTCCGTTCGAAATCCCGGTACCTGAATAAGAGCTGTCTCCGTTGACGATCTCAGCATCTGAAGCATTCAACCCGTACGCAGCACCGCAGATCGGCCCTGAAGAGGCTGATCCGTTTCAGCAGGATGACCGCACGGTTCGCGAAAAGTTCATCGATTGCGAGGCAAATATCAAGTCGATTGGCGGGCTGATCGTGCTTGGAGGCACAATCATTGCGGGCGTCTGCGGTATCATGGCTCTCGTTTCGATCGCAGACGACAGCTTCGCGGGATTTGCTTTGTGCGCCGTGATTTTTGGTTGCGGCGTCGGCCAGGCTGTGGTCGGAGTTGGCGTCAACAGACTTCGGACATGGTCGCGACCGGTTGCTGTCGCCGTCTGCGGCTTTTGGATGCTGGCTGTCCCGCTTGGCACAATAATTGGCGGTGCCTCCTTATGGTATCTCGCCCGACCGACCGCGAAGTACGTCTTTACCCACGAGTACCGCGAAATCATTCAGCGAACCCCGGGCGTCTGTTTTCGGACGTCAGTGTTTGCCTGGAGTTTGCTGGCGTTCGTCGTTTTCGCGGGCAGTGCGTGGGTCGGGCTGGCGTGGCTGACAAGGGGCTGAAATCCGAGGCTTTGCTTCGCCGCCTAAACGTCGCAAAGCTGAATAGCTTCTTTCAATCCCTGGTGTGGATCGCGGGTTGGGATGAATTCGTGGCCGACGTAGCCCTTGTAGCCGATCTCAACCAGTTTCCGCATGATGGCCGGAAAGCTGATCTCCTGCTTGTCATCCAGTTCGCCTCGACCGGGATTGCCGGCCGTATGGATATGGCCGATGACGTCTTTGCATTGTTCAATCCGTCGGATCACGTCGCCGTTCATCACCTGCACATGATAGATGTCAAACAGCAACTTCACACGAGGAGATCCAACGCGTCGCACGATATTGGCCACATAGTCGATATCATCGCCCTGATAACCGGGATGGCCCTTCATCGGGTGAGATTCGTCGCGGGTATTCAGGTGTTCGATGCAAACCGTCACGCCTTTCTTTTCAGCCAGCACAGCCAACTTCTTTAGACCAGCTACGCAGTTGTTTGCTCCTTCTTCAAGGGAAATTTCACCGCTGGTTGGATCTTCGGCGTCCTTCCACTTGTAACCTGTGAACGCGATGACGCTTGGCACGCCCGCAGCAGCGCAGGCGTCGATCATTTTTGAAGTCGAATCTATGACCTGATCCTGGTAAGCCGGATTATTTAGGCCTTTCATGAAAGGCGCACCAGGCATTCCGTTGGATGCGATTGCGCACGTCAATCCATGCTTTTTGATGGTTGGAAATTCGTCCGGTCCGCAGATTTCGACCGACTTGCAGCCCAGGCTCTTTGCGATCGAGCATGTCTTGTCGATATCCCACATTTCTCCAGCGACGTTGAAGCACCAGAAGACGACTGAGTGATTGATGTTCCCGTTCATTTTGACTTCCTGAGCAACTGCGAGTTTGGATGACGCGACCGAAGTAACTGAGGCAGCCACACCAGCGACTGCGGTCGCTTGAAGTAATTTGCGGCGTGAAATCTCTTTATCTGACATCATGAATTCCTGCTGAGTAGACAATTTGACTGCACCGGGCAGAGCATCGCTTGCGAAATGTCTGAATGGAAGGCGCTCGTAGCAGGCTCACGGTAACTTTCGACACTCAACTCTGCAAGTATGCCAACCAAACATCATTTTGCGGAGACGCTGTTGACAGACGAATCAGAAGCGGGCAAAGTAGGCAAAAGTTTCGCTCGGATCGATGAACGGTTTTCGTGGAGTATGGCGATGCGACAGATACGGTTCAGTTGTTTCGTGATCGTTTTGCTGGCCAGCGTCTATTCGGCCAGTGCCTGTTTGAATGATTCCGAATTGCCAAACCATGAGCGGGAGTTTCGGTCGCAGTATTTGAATCAGGATTTCACGTCACTCGAACCTGATCGTGAGCGCCCAACCGATCAGAACTGGATACTATCGGCGGCTGGCGTTTCTCTGCTGGGTGGAGCCATCGGATTGTCATGGTTCGGCGCTCGCAAGCAGAAGTCACTGTGAAGGCGCAAGTTCTTGGCCTGATCTGGATTCTGCTCGGTTCGCTGGTTGGCGGGTGTACTGGATTCGTAAGCAGCGGCCTGTCGCATGTCTTTTCGAGTGGCAAAGATTACGAGTTTCTTTCCGAGCGGGTGAATCTCCCGCATCACGTTCCGCAGTATTCAGGCGGAGTCTCACTGCGATTTTCGATGGTGCATGACGTGCTGCATGAACGCTTTCCGAAGCACGGAGTTGCGTGGTATGAGGAGCGTAACCGGCAAACGGAGGAACGTCTGACGGGACTGAACGAATCCGATCCAGCTCGCTGGCCGTTGATTGATGATCTGGCGGTGGCGTATGACCGCCAGGGGCGTCCGGCGGATGCAATTCCACTTCTGCGTGACAAACTTCAGTCTCAGGAGGCCGCCGGTGTCTCGGGACGCGAGCTATACACCACGCTGGCAAATCTGGGCACCATGCTGATCCACGCCAACGCCGCGAAGGCACGTCTCGCTGATGCCGAAGCGGTCGAACGGTTTGACGAAGGGATTCAACTGGTTCGTCGTTCCGTTGAAGTCAATCCAGAAGCACACTTCGGTCGGGAAAAATGGCAGGAGTCGATTGCGGAGTTTCTACGCGCCACGTTTCAGGATTCTTCGCTGCTGAAAAAGTTTGACTGTCTTGGTAATCGACTGGACTCACCTGATGCGGAAGTTTTAACGCCTGGATTTGAGATGGCCCAGGCCGGTTACAGTCGTCCGGCAATTCCTGATTTTTTCCACCGCTGGTACAACACGTCACCGTTCCAGGAATTCTCTCAGCCGGGCATCCGCGCGGACGATCCATCGCTCTGGGCGGTTCTTTCGCCGATTCGACTGTACATTACAAAGATCGGAGCTGAGGACGGATGGGATCACGTGGATGTGCCGTCACATCAGAGTCCTGTTCCATTTGACGAACCCGTTCTTGGAATCATTGGCATGTGGCGGCAGGGCGGCGGCGCGAACCCGCACTTTGCCCTGGCACTAGGCGAGACCATGCTTCGCGTCGGCCAGCGTTACATCGCATGGACCGCGTTTGAACGAGCCAGTCTGCTGGCTGAGCAATACTCGCCGGAGGCGGAGCTTCAGGAGTTTCTTCGCAACCATTGTGCTCAGCGACAGGCGGCGATCGAAGTGAGGCTCGCTCCTGAACCTACTGCGGATAAAGACCAACTTCGAACTGCTTTCGTACAGGAACTCGCCCATGGCCAAAAATATCAGCAGGACTATCAGGCGTTTGAGGAAGAGCGGATCGCGGCGGGTCAGTCGATCGATGACGACCACTTCTTTGACGACTTCATGGCCGATCATGCTTCGATCGCGAGCCCCATAGGCCTGGAGGAAACAGCCGTCATCGCGCGTAATTCCGCCATATCAGAATATGGTGACCGGGACATGAAATCCAGCAGCTTGCTGGGTGCTGGCGTGGGTGCGATGCTGTTTTCAACTATCGCATACGTTCGCCGTCGCTGGAAGTTGCGGGGCCGCGTAGATGAAGCACGTCCAAACTGAAAGATGCGTTTTTCAGCTCGAAGGGCGGAGCTCCTTGCCCGTTCGGAACTGAATCACTGTCACGACGGGCCTTGGACCATTCTTACGGAACCTCTGGCTTCGAAAGTTTAAGGACGCCCCGTTGGGGGCTTTTGGTGCTTGACCTCCCCAATCCCAAGGCGTTGCCCTGGGCTGATTTATGGCTGGCCCGTTGGGCCGGAACGCAGGCTGAATTGCACTCAAACGCTGCCCGCTTTGCTGCATCAAATTTAAGCGGGGCACACTCTGAGGCTGATGCAATTACGAGTGTTATTCATCGTGCGACCCTTAACCAACCAGTTCCCTAATCGGGCGACAATCTTCGGGAAGAATTCGGACGGGCCGTTCGCTGGCGTCGCGAATGTAGTCCCTGCTGTCGATGCCGAGATTGTGATACACGGTCGCCAGCACGTCGCGATAGTGAATTGGTCGGTCGGCTGCGTAAGCGGCCGTTTTGTCGGTTGAACCGATCACCTGACCAACCTTCATTCCGCCGCCTGCAAACAAAGCAGACTGCACCGGAGCCCAGTGGTCGCGTCCGGCTTTGTCATTGATCTTTGGTGTTCGTCCAAACTCACCCCAGACAACGACCGAAACATCCTGGTCCAGCCCGCGAGCGTAGATGTCTTCCACAAGAGCGGAGATTCCAGCGTCAAAGGTCGGAAGATGCTGTTTCAAGTGAGAAAAATTGTTGCCGTGCGTGTCCCAGAAACCATAAGCGACCGTGACAACCCGCACGCCAACTTCCACCAGTCGACGTGCGATCAGCAACTGGTCGTTCCAGGTCGGAGCACCGTCGCCCAGATGTTTGGATGAACCGCGACCGTAGCGCTCGAGAACGTGTTTTTCTTCTTTTTCAACGTTCATGGCATCGACCAGCCGCGAGGACGTCAGCACATCGAAAGCGCGACGATAACTCTCGTTCATGTTGTCGATGATCCCGGTGTCGGCCTGTCGGCGAAATGAATCGAGTTGATCCAGCAGAGTCCGGCGACTGGTGAACTGAGAGTCGTCGATGTACCGCAGCCGCATGCTGGCAAGATCTTCGCCATCGGCGCGAACCTGATGATAAGCACTGCCCAGATAACCGGCTCCCGTGCTGTTGTAAGGACGATGCTGCATCGTCGGGAACAGATCGACAAAGGGCGGAGTCACTGCGTCGGTGGCTCCCTGAACGCGAGCCACGACCGAACCAAAGTTCGGGATCCCGTCCCGCTGAACTTCGCCCATTGTGAATCCGGTCAGGTTTTGAAAACTGGAATGTTCATCCCGCTGTCCGACAATGGACCGCACGATAGCACATCGATCAGCAACGCTCGCGAGCTTTGGCAGTAACTCGCAATATTCGATCCCCGGCACGGTGGTGGCAATCGGATTGAATTCCCCGCGCACTTCAGCGGGCGCTTCCGGCTTCAGGTCAAACGTATCCTGATGCGGCATGCCACCAGACAGATAGACCATGATCACGGACTTCTGCCGACCGGTTGAATGTCCCGGCACTGAAGATTCTGCAGCCATCAGATCGGCCAGCGTCAGGCCACCGACTCCAAGCGATCCGACCTGGATAAATGACCGACGTGAAAGTCCGTCGCAGTAGCGCCGTGAATGGCCAGGAAAATTCCACATAGGTGGCTTTTCGGAAAAACAGGAGGGGAACTATTGGGAGGGAATCAGCAAGCAGATGTTCTCGTATGATAATCACCAGAGATTTCGATTGTCAGCACCAATTCCACTGACGAAAGCATTCTTCGTCGCGGGAAGTCCTGTTGGGCGATCGGCAGAAAACGATTTACCACCAGAAGCCCGGCTTCATCGAGAAGCCGGGCTTCTTTCCGGGTATGCCTACATCTGCCGCTCGCCTTGTGACGGATTGAAGTGGGTTCGTACAGGGTCACTGCGGCGGGAGCCGGACCACTGCTATCTCAACAGCAGCATGCCTCCGAAGAAAATCCCCAACACAACAACGGTGATCACAATCCCGATCAGTATCTGCAACACAAGAAGCAGGATCGCTCGCCCAACAGATGTTGGCAGCATTATCTTGTAAATCAGAAGAGTGATGCCAATGCCGACGATTTGCGAGTTCAACTGGTTCATTGTTGGCTTAACGTGTCCGAGTCTGCCAATCGTGCCGATAATGCCCCCGGCAACCATGGACAGCAGGGTGGAGACAAAAACAATCCCGCACGCTGGAAGAAAATCCGGTTCTCGAATGCCATCGACGGCTCCCGTGCGACTATTGGCAAGCGATTGTGTCGTAGGTGCCGCGAACGGGTTCGATTCACCAACGCTGGAATCTGAGATGCTGCCAAATTCAGCGGCGGAAGGAACGCGATCCGGACCACTCCGGACGCCCAGAATCCTGTTCGCAATACCCACCGATGCCCGCAACAAGACTGCGCCAAGCAGGACGCTGATGGCGATTGCGACCGGCAGGAAACACACCCATCCACCAATAAAGTTTTCGTCCATCATGCTTATTCGCTCACTTTGCGATACCGGATTACGTCTACAGCGCCGGCATCCTGAAATCCCTTCAGACGCAGCTGGCACGAATCGCATTCACCACAGGAAACGCCGGCAGGGTCCGGATCGTAGCAACTGTGAGTCAGTCCGTAATCAACACCCAACGCCAGGCCCTTGCGAATGATGTCGCCCTTCGTCAGGGAAATGAGCGGAGCGTGAACTGACAGACGTTGTCCTTCGACACCTGCTTTCGTTGCCAGATTGGCCATCGATTCGAAGGCCGCGACAAATTCCGGGCGACAGTCGGGGTAGCCACTGTAATCGACGGCATTCACACCAATGTACAGGTCGTTTGCTCCGATGGATTCCGCAAGACCCAGAGCAATCGACAGAAAAATGGTGTTGCGGGCCGGTACATAAGTTACCGGAATCCCATGTGACATTTCGCTTTCGTTGCGATTGTGCGGAACCGGAATGTCGTTCGTCAGCGCAGACCCCTGAAAGATATTCGTGTCCACTCGACAGACAACATGGCTGTGGACACCCATCGAACGACAGACATTTTGAGCCGCCTCAAGTTCAAAGCGATGCCGCTGCCCGTAGTCGAACGAAATTGCGTGAGCAGCAAATCCCTGACTTTTGGCGATCGCCAAAATTGTGGCCGAATCCAGGCCACCGCTCACCAGAACGACGGCTTTCAATGATGCTGACATTTTCTTCTTTCACTCAAACAATCTGCAGGAAGCGGGAAAGATGGCAGACGGTGTCGATAACCTCAAGTCAGGTCGGGATTTTCCTCGTTCGGCATTTTTGCGTATTCTGGTCTCGGCGATCTATACTTTACGCGATGATGATTGAGGTGACCTGGCGAGCGGTAGGCGTCAGCCCACCGAGTTGCAGGCATTTGACTCGGAAGGCTTACGCCGCTCCGCTCGCCTTGCATCATGCCATACCGCGTCGAGTATAAGTACCGTTTATCTGACGGACATTCATGGAACCAAAACGATGGCCCAGCCAGAATCATTTTCCATAAGAGCTCGTGCTGTCAGTTTTTCCCACGCCTGGCGAGGCATAATGTGGATGCTGAGGTCTCAGCACAACGCATGGCTTCATGCGCTCGCAACGGGGATCGTGTGTCTGGTCGGGTTCGGATTTCGAATCTCAGGCATCGAATGGTGCTTTATCGTGCTTGCAATAATGGCTGTGTGGACGGCGGAAGCCCTGAATACGGCGTTGGAACTGATTTCGGATCTGGCATCCCCTGATTTTCATCCGCTCGCGGGGAAAGCGAAGGATGTTGCTGCCGGAGCGGTGTTAATCACAGCCCTCGGCGCCGCAATCGTGGCTGCCATCGTGTTCATTCCGCATGCGCTGGCGCTGAGCCGAAACTGATTCCTTCCGCAGTCGGGTGTCTACTGGTGCGTCAAGTACTGATTTCGGGGTGGCCGCGGCTGGACCGAAGGGAAGCCCCGGTTTGCAATTTCCGGGGTTTCGCGTTACTCCGACCCCGGCCACGCATCCCGTGTTCTTGAACTTCGCGCAACACTACGGCCTTTCTGTTTGGGTGAGTTGCCAATGGTCAAATCACGAGATTCTTTCCCGCCTTTCAAAAGCCGACATGGCTGGGGATGACAAATCCTGTTCGCTTGGAAACAATCTACCGATGAACGCAAAATGGTCCCCCGAGTCGTGGCAAAAATGTCACGCTGAACAGCAGCCGAATTACGACGATCCTCAGGAACTGGCGCAGGTCATCGGCAAACTCTCCACGCTTCCGCCGCTGGTGACACCGTGGGAAGTCGATCGTCTGCGCACGCAGTTGACCATCGCTGGCGAGGGCAATGCCTTTGTGCTGCAGGGCGGCGACTGTTCTGAAAGCTTCGATGACTGCAATTCGACGGCAATCCTCCGCAAGCTGAAAGTGCTGATTCAGATGAGTCTCGTGCTCATCTGTGGCTCGAAAAAGAAAATTGTGCGAGTCGGCCGCATTGCCGGTCAGTACGCCAAGCCACGATCTACGGATATGGAAAAACGCGGCACGGTCGAGCTGGCCAGTTACCGAGGCGATATTGTGAATCAGGCAGGCTTCACACCTGCCGAACGACGGCCCGATCCGCAGATGATGCTGCGCGCGTACGAACGATCGGCGCTGACGATCAACTATATCCGGGCACTGAGTGAAGGGGGATTCGCCGATCTGCATCATCCGGAGAACTGGGAACTGGAATTCGTCCGCAACACGCCTGGTTCACGCCGCTACCAGCAATTACTGGAATCTCTGAGTGACTCGATTCGGTTCATGGAAGCGGTTTCAGTTGGGGAACTCACGCAGTTGACCCGCGTCGATTTCTTCACATCGCACGAAGGCCTGCTGCTGCCGTTCGAACAGGCGCTCACCCGACCGGAGAGAAACCGAGGCTGGTACAATCTGAGTGCTCACATGGTATGGATCGGTGATCGCACGCGTACTCTGAACGGCGCGCACGTCGAATACTTCCGCGGCATCCGCAACCCGATCGGGTTAAAGATCGGCAACACGATGGAACCGGAGGAACTTGTTGAACTCATCGGCATTTTGAACCCCAACAACGAACCCGGCCGATTGACTTTGATTCACCGGTTTGGTGCCGAAAAAATCCGCTCACGCCTGCCACGATTGGTCGATGCGGTGCTTAAGTCCGGTCGCAAAGTCATGTGGAATTGCGATCCTATGCACGGCAACACGCATACGGCACGGAATGGTATTAAGACTCGTTCGTTCGATGAGATTATGTCGGAAATCATTACGGCGTTCCGGATTCACCGGGAACTTGATTCTCGTCTGAGCGGCATTCATCTGGAATTGACCGGTGAGGACGTCACTGAATGTACCGGGGGGCCCGGCAATCTGACGGAGTCTGACCTCGCACGCGATTACCGCAGCCAGGTTGATCCTCGTCTGAATTACGAACAGGCCATGGAGATCGCGTTTTTGATCGCCGAGCAGATGAAGTAACGCGATCGGCAGAATCAAATTTACCCTGGGGCGAGCACTTCTGCCCGTCATGGATCGCGACGGGCAAGAGTGCCTTTTTATACCCCACAAGTCTGATCTATCCGCGAGGAGCGTGAAACGCGACAAATGTCGCATTGTTTCACACTTTCAAGGATGAGCAGTGCGATGGTTGCGGATTGGGTTTTGGAAGAGTTTGAGATGGTCAGTTTTAGCGACAAACGACTCAACGACCGGCTAAAACGTTGTATCTCGCAGGCTGCCTGCATTGGCGAATCGACTCCCGACCGGGCGAAATCCAATGCCGATCTGAAAGGCACCTACCGGCTGGTCGATAATCCAAAGGTCAATATGAACGAAATCCTTTCTGTCACAACCAATCGACCATCGAACGGTGTGGCAAATATGCTCGCGTGTTTCTCGCCCAGGACACCACCGAGGTCGATCTGACCAAGCCGAAGCAGCCTGTTCGCGGAGCCGGGCCGCTGGGCACAGACAAGCGGCAAGGTTTCTTTTATCACCCACGCGATGCTGTCACCTAAGACGGCTTGCCGTTGGGGTCGGTCGATCAAGTAGTCTGGACGCATGACCCAAAATCGCTCGATGTGCCCGCCAAAGAACGCAAAGCCGAGCGAAGAAAAGCCTGCTTTGAGGAAAAAGAAAGTCACCGCTTGCTGGGAATGATGCAGAGTGGCGAACAGATCGCCCGCAGCTTGCCGCAGACTCAGTTTGTGATGGTTGCTGACAGCGAGTCGGACATCGGCGAAGTCTTCTGCTTCTCAGTAGGCGAATGGATGGCGATCATGGCGTTTCTTCGTCGCCCGGTGAACCGGACCAAGCCGCCGACGATGCGGGAGTTCATGATTTCGATCGCGCAACTGGGCGGCTACATCAACAAGAAATCTCAGGGCGACCCTGGCTCGAAGACGATTTGGCGAGGCATGGCACGCTTCGACATAATCGTCCAGGCCTTCGCCGCCTTTAACCAAATGACTTGCGGGGTATAAAAAGGCTTCCAGCCTGTCACCTCACATAAGACAGGCTGGAAGCCTATCCCACATATGCCGTCATCCGCGGCCAGGGCGGCGAAGGCAAAACCGCCCTCGCCGCTGAGTTCGCTCGCTGGATGGTCCGCTCGCACCAGATGCGGCGTGCAGCGTTTGTTTCGGTCGAGACTCACAGCAACCAGCGTGCGGTCGTCGATGCGATTGGCAGGCAGGTGGTCGGGAAGGAATTTTCCGCGGCGGGCGATCTGGAAGACGCGATCAGGGAAGTCGAGCGAGCACTCCGCGAGCAATCGACGTTGCTGGTCGTGGACAATATGGAGAGCGTCCTGTTGCCGGAGTTCATCGCGAAAGACACGCCCGATGCGCTTTCCGAAGAGTCGCGTCGCGAATTGCAAGCCATCCTTGACGTGTGCCAGCAACTCCTGAAGGCGGGCGACACTCGAATCATCTTCACCAGCCGCGAGCCGTTGCCCGCGCCATTCGACGCCGCACGGAACCGCCGCGAGTTGCACCAAATGGACCGCGACGAGGCAGTGAAACTCGTCGAACGCGTATTGAACGCCGATTTCCGCAGGCGTTTAATCGATGACAGTTTTATTGGAGCTATGAAAACACAAATTCCAGTTGATGATTCGCCAGCCACGGGATTTTGGGGTGATCTTTTGTGAGTTTCGCCTCCCGCAGAATTGGGTTGT
>JBBQSE010000099.1:0-20021 GCA_038214195.1 Planctomycetales bacterium | reverse complement strand
CAGAATTCATCTTTGATCGGGACACGGACACAGTTGGCTCTCCAGTCATCAATCGCTACCACGATCGATTTGACCACCTGTCGATCCTGCGGCAGCGTTTCCAGTCCGCCCGCGTTCACTCCCTGCAGCCAGACTTCCTGACCGTCCGAATTGTGCAGACGATTTCCCACGACCTTCAGCTCCTTTGGCCATTTCGTTTTGTCCGCAACTTCTGGCGGAACGTAGCGGGCAGCGATTTCTTTTTCGCGCAGGAGAGCCGCAGCAATCAGCGGTTCTGGAGCGGTTGGTTTGAGGACAAAATCATCAACGTCAAACGTGCCCGCTTCCACTTCAAACAGGCTGGGCATGATGACGAGAGTCAACGCATCAGCGGGAACAAGAAAGCTGGTTTTCTTCTCAACCCAGCCGTCAGTGTCTTTCGTTGAATACACCGGCGACGGCTGACCGGACAACTTCTTCCCTTCGTCGTCCAGAAACTCCAGCAGAATGCGGGCGTCGTACCACGGCAACGTGCCTTTTTTCAAACCGGTGATCCGCTGCCACCAGGTCAGTTCGAGTGCCTGAACATTGTTCGGAATATCGAACGCGCGATACTCCATAATCATGCTTCCGGGCTTCGCTGCAGTCATCCGCAGGAAGCGATTCCCGTTCTCCGACTCCCATGATCCCCCTTCCGCGAGTTTCGGCCAGCCGTCTGGCCATTGATCACCGGCGGCGTCCGTTTCCAAATTCGCATTGCCAACCAGCAATGGTTCTTGTGCTACATCGCTGACAGGCATCAATCCCGTCAACACCCCGCAAAAAAGCAGTGCCACGAGGTTCGTGCTGAAACTTGAACGGAGAAGAGAAAGTATTCGCGGCGTCATGATGATTGATTTTGGTTCTGGATTCGACGGGATTGACATGATGCCTGCTGCAAGGCTCGCATGGATGTTAGCAGAGGACTGAACATCCAGAGCAGCACAAGAAGGCAGTATTGACCGATGTGGAGATCGCAATGTCACTCTGGCAGACAGAATTCACCACAGGGTAGATGCGCATTAAACGTGGCAAAGATTCGTGCTTTTATGGTTTGAGGATTGCCCCAGCTCTCAGGCAACATTCGTGCCGAACACTGTTGGTATTGCCCTTATTGTGTCGCGACCAAATTGCCGTCGGAGTCGTATTCAATGACGAAAAATTTGCCTAACCGGAGCAACCTTACATTTCCCACCACTTCTGCCGGTCTATGACTGTTCGCAGGTGAGAACATTCGAATTTTCCGTTGGATTTGGGGGAATTGAGTAGGCAATTCGCCGGACGCTGGTAAAGTTCCCGCACAACTGATTTCGGATTCGCCAAAAATTGTGTGAACACTACTTCACCGGGCGTCGATCTGATCAGCGAAGCATTCGGTCCTCTCCAGTCGGCTCAAGCCCACGGATGACTGCCAGTTCCAATCGTTCAGAGAGCGCTTCTTAGCTGCGTCCTCCTGCATTCGGTCCTGGGAATGTTTCTAAACTAACCCTAGGAAAAAGAATGAATTTTAGAGACTTCGGGCTCGCTGAGCCCATCGTGCGCGCAATTACCAAAGAAGGCTACACGGTCGCGACCCCCATTCAGGCTCAGTCTATCCCTGTCGTGCTCGAAGGGCACGATGTGATCGGGATTGCTCAGACTGGCACAGGAAAGACAGCGGCTTTTGCTTTACCGATTCTCAATCAACTCGTGAATTCGAAGGGCAAGCGGGACGCCGGGCACCGTCCGGTGCAGGTTTTGATTCTCGCCAGTACGCGAGAGTTGGCTCTTCAGATTCACGACAGCTTCAAGAGTTACGGCGCATTTACTTCGGTACGATGCACCACGATTTACGGTGGCGTCGGACAGCAGCCGCAAGTGCGTGCCCTGCGACAGGGTGTCGATGTTGTTGTTGCCACACCCGGTCGATTGATGGACCTGATTCAGCAGAAGTTGATCAGCCTGGCTGACGTTCACACGCTGGTGCTGGACGAAGCGGATCGCATGCTGGACATGGGCTTCTTTCCAGCGATTCGTCGCATCCTGAAATACGTTCCTTCGAAGCGTCAGACGCTGATGTTCTCGGCGACGATGAAGCCGGAGATTCGTGATCTGGCAGGCTCCATTCTGCGTGATCCAGTCAGTATCTCGATCGAACCAAAACAGAAGACGACCGAACTTGTCGAGCAGAGCGTGTGCTTTGTTCCACAGAAACAGAAGACACGTCTGCTGATTGAACTCATCACACGGGCGAATCCCGGCCGCGCGATTGTGTTCAGTCGAACCAAACACGGTGCCGACCGAATTGTGCGGCACATGGAAGCGGCAGGTTTGAAGGCTGCAGCCATTCATGCGAACAAAAGTCAGAACAAGCGTCAGCGAATTCTGGAAGACTTCAAGGGCGAGGATCCGCCAATTTTGGTTGCGACGGACATTGCAGCCCGCGGGATTGATATCGATGCCGTCTCACATGTCTACATTCACGACATGCCGACGGAAGAAGAAACCTACGTCCATCGCATCGGGCGTTCCGGCCGCGCTGGCGCAACCGGCATTTCAATCGCGCTTTGTGATCCTGACGAGCGTCGGATGCTGCGAAGTATTGAAAAACTGATCGGCATGTCCATTCCAGTGGAAGAAGTCGAAGGCTTCGATTTTTCCGCCGCTCTGGATTCTGCAGACGCAGAAAGGCCTGATCGCCCGCGACGTGGCCGACCAAGTGCTGGTCGCAGTTCACAACCGTCAGGTCGTGGGCGAGGCGCAGATACTGGTCGGGATTCTCGTCCGCCGGCAGGCGGTGGTGAAGGATCTTCAGTCCACGGTCGCTTCAGGAAACCAGCCAGTTCTGATTCACGCCGCACCCACGATGGACGCGGCAATGTCACTCGGGGAAATACGGTTAGCCGACGCAGCGAAAGCGCCGCACCGGCACGCCACAGCGAAGCGACGGCAACGGACAGTGGCCGTCGATCTGCACAAGCGCGACCTGCACAAGCGCGACCTGCTCAGAGTACTCGGTCTGCGGTGGAACCGCGAACTGCCAGGTCACGTCCGCCGCAGAAGGATGATTTCTTCGGCGACGGTTTGTTTGTGGAAGGTGCTGCCGAGAAATCCGGATCGGAAGCGAGCCCGGCTCGTCGCCGCCGAAAGCGACCGGCCCGCACGAACTCCTAACATCGCACGTCCGCCGGTTCCGTTCTGGACTTGTCTCCATAACACAATTCCCTGCGACATCTGCCCGATCCCTTGCTGACCGAAATCGGCAGCGAAGTTATTCAGTGGCGATGTCGCAATGGTTTCTTTCAAAATCCAGCAGCACTCAGGTTGAGTTGCAGCCATTACAAAAGTTGAAAACCAAATGTCATTTACAGAGTTAAATTCAGATACGAACAACGACGTTTCATCGGAAACGCCGCACTGTGAAGTTACTGCGTCTGCGGAAACTCCCATTGTTGTGACGGCAGAGACTCCTGTCGTTGCGACAATGGAAACGCCTGTTATTGCTGCAGTGGAAACTCCGGTTGCAGTGAAAGTGGAAACTCCAGGTGCTGTGATCGTGGAGACTCCAGTTGCGGCGATCCAAAAGACCCCGGTGGCTGTCGTTTCAGAGACACCTGCTGTTGCGGCCGAGAAGGCTGTCACTCCTGAAAACGGTTTTCGCAAGCTGGGACTGATCGCTCCGCTGATGAAGGCGATTGAGGATTCTGGCTACACCACGCCAACACCAATTCAGGAACAAACAATCCTGCATCTTCTCGAAGGCCGCGATGTTCTGGGCCAGGCTCAAACGGGTTCCGGAAAGACCGGGGCGTTTGCTTTACCGATGCTGCAGCGGATTGATGTGAATGTTCGCCGTCCGCAGGTGCTGGTCCTTGTACCAACTCGTGAACTGGCCATTCAGGTTGCTGCGGCGTTTGAACGCTATGCGGCGGCGATGAAGGGGCTAAATGTCCTCGCAATCTACGGCGGAGCAGCCTATCAGCCACAGTTCGCGCAGCTCAAGCGAGGTGTCCATGTCGTCGTCGGCACACCTGGCCGCGTGATGGATCATATGAATCGCGGTTCGCTGCAACTGGATGCACTCAAAGGTCTGGTCCTGGACGAAGCTGACGAAATGCTTAATATGGGGTTCGCGGAAAGCGTCGAATGGGTTCTGACACAGTTGCCTGCGGAACGTCAGATCGCGCTGTTTTCCGCCACAATTCCACCAGCGATCCGGAGTATCGCTCAGAAGCACCAGAACAATCCGGCGGAAATCACTATTCGCAACAAGACCGCGACGGCCGACACGATTCGTCAGCGATTTGTGGTTGTGGGCAACCACCAGAAAGAAGCGGCTCTGGGACGAATTCTGGAGGCGGAAACGATCGATGGTGTGATCATTTTCACGAAGATGAAATGCACATCCGAGCCTCTGGCGGATTTTCTGAGTCGGCGAGGTTACAAGGTTGCCGCCCTGAACGGCGATATCGCTCAGCCGCAGCGTGAACGAATCATTGAACAGCTGAAGTCTGGAAAGCTGGACATCATCGTGGCCACCGACGTGGCTGCTCGCGGACTGGACGTCCAGCGAATTAGTCATGTGATCAACTATGACTTTCCCGGTGACAACGAATCCTACGTGCATCGCATTGGGCGAACGGGCCGAGCGGGACGCAGCGGCGAAGCGATTCTGTTTGTACACCCAAAAGCTCAACGCGGTCTGAAAAGCCTGGAATATGCCACGCGTCAGAAGATCGAACCGATGGAATTGCCCACGAATCGGACGATCAATAAAGCTCGCGTAGCGCAGTTCCATGCCAAGGTCACGGAGTCCATGACGCATCCCATGGCGGAATCGATGGGATCACTCATCGAACAATACCGTCGTGAAAACCCAGAGATGCCGGTCGAACAGATCATGGCTGCTCTGGCAGTCATGTCTACAGGCGGTGAATCATTGCTGGTGAAGGAAGATTTTCGGCAGGAAACGTTCTTCGAATCACGTGGCGGGCGTCACGACGATCGAGGTCCACGAAATAATGATCGAGGTCCACGTGATTATGGCCAGCGCCAACAGGGCGGTCGAAACGATGATCGCTTCCAGGGTCGAGGTGATCGCCCTCGTGGACCACGCCGCAGCGAAGAAGGCAAGGAAACATACCGCATTGAAGTTGGTCACGCTCATCAGGTGAAACCTGGAAACATTGTTGGAGCGATCGCGAACGAAGCGGGCATTGACAGTGCCCAAATCGGACGCATAGAAATTTTTGATGACTTTAGTACGGTTGACCTGCCGCAGGGGATGCCGTCGGAAACCTTCTTCGCACTGAAGAAAGTCTGGGTCTCGGGTCGTCAGATGCAGATTTCAAAGGCCGATGAGAATCGGCAGTCATTCGCGCCACGGGCTGAAAAATCCGGCAGCAGTCGCCCCGATCGTCCGGCTCGCCCTCAGCGAAAACAACGCCGCGAAGGGGCACGATCGTAAGGCACTCAGGCCACGGAAGTTTGAAATGTTACCGCCACTTGTCTTCGAACCATTGCTGAAACGGATTCGCTGGGGAGGCAGTCGGCTGGGTACTCAGTTACAAAAGCCGATTGGTAACGAGGGCGATTACGCGGAAAGCTGGGAAATCGCTGATCACGGCGTGGATCAAAGCCGCATCGTGAGCGGCCGATTGTCTGGTACAACGCTGCGTCAACTTATGCAGACGCATCCACGCGAACTGCTGGGCGAACAGGCGGGAATCATACAGTTCCCGCTGCTGATCAAATTTCTCGATGCAAACGACTGGTTGTCGCTGCAGGTTCATCCTGACGACAGTCTGGCTCGTCAGTTTGATCCGCACGAGAATGGTAAGACCGAAGCGTGGGTCATCCTCGACGCGAAGCCCGAGAGCCGCATCTGCGCAGGCCTGAGACCTGAAGTGACCGCAGAGGACCTGCGTCACGGTTTACAGACTGGAAAGATCGAAGAATTGCTGCATCTGATTCCGGTGAAGCCCGGTGATTGCCTGTTTATCCCCGCCGGCACAGTCCATGCTCTGGGGCCAGGGATTCTCCTCGCTGAAGTCCAGCAGCAAAGCAACCTGACGTTCCGCCTGCACGACTGGGGACGAGTCGATGCGAACGGACAACCACGTGCGATTCACGTGGAGCAGTCTCTGAGATGCACAGACTTCACTCGTGGCCCGGTCGATCCGGTGAAGCCGATTGAACACGGTTACCACGCGCATAAATTTGAAGAATTGGTCCGCTGCGATTACTTTGTCATCCACCGTCACCGAGGCGTAGAACCGTTTGCGATTTCCGCGTCCGATCGTTTTCGGATTCTGATGTTTCTTGAAGGCAGCGCCACGGTCGAAATACCGGGCGGAGTTGTCCGGGCGACGGTCGGCACCACTGTACTCATCCCGGCAGAATCGCAGCTTATCGTGATTACGCCCGACAGCAACATCCAGATGCTTGAAATCACGTGCCCCTGAGAGGCAGCGACGTAGTCACCTGTCATGCCGCGCGAGAAATGTCCGAAGCGGAATTCGCTGGCGACGCCAGAGTCTGCATCAGCAGGGCAGCTGTTTGCTGCGTGGCACCCGCCTGAGATTGCACCACACGTTTTGCAGAGCTACCAAGTTCTATGCGCCGCACGCTGTCAGAAAGCAGGCCGGTAATGGTTGGAGTCAGTTCGTCCTTAGACTGCAACTGAAGACAAGCATCGGCTTCCAGAAAAATTCGCACCACGTCGCGGAAGTTGCGGGTGTTCGGACCAAAGACGACAGCCGCCCCAAACGCGGCCGGTTCGATCATGTTCTGTCCACCTCGATTTCCAAAACTCCCGCCCACAAATGCCAGATCGCCCAGACCCCAGCAAGCGCTGAGGTCACCGATTGTGTCTACGAGAATCACAGAGTCCGTGGTTGCACTTCCGGTGACGCTGTCTGCATTGACAGGATTGACGAGCGACGACTTTCGGATCAGTCCAGCGCCTGCAGCCTGAACAAGCTGTGCGACTTCATCGAATCGTTCGCGATGTCGTGGGACAAGAATCATTCGCAGTGATGGAAATTGCCTGCGGCATTCCAGCCACGTCTGCAACGCCAGTTGTTCTTCCGGTGCCTGTGTGCTGCCTGCGATGAAGACTGTTTCTGCCGGCGCGATGCCGAATTGTTTCCGCAGAGCAGCTGTCGCAGGATTATTGCGATCCGTTGAGACGCCGTCGAACTTGATGGATCCGGTGACGTGCAGCCGATCCGCCGGGACTCCCAGTGACTGCAGTCGATCGCCACTGGATTGAGACTGCGCGGCGACAAACGCCAGGCGACTGAAGAGTGGAGCCATGAGGCGACGAATCCGCGAGTAGCCTCGATGACTGCGTTCACTCATTCGCGCATTGATCACGGCGACCGGAACGTCGCCACGCTGACATTCGGCAAGAAAATTTGGCCAAAGCTCCAGTTCCATCAACACAACGAGACGGGGCCTGACGGTGAGCAGTGCGTTGCGGACAGCCCAGGAAAAATCGAGAGGAAACCACGTTACCTGACAATCCGGGAAGCGTTTCGTTGCCAGATCGAACCCGGTATCTGTGGAGGTTGAAATCAGCACGTCGAAATGGTCGTCATCAAGACGACGAAATTCATCAACGATTTTTTGGAGCTGAATGACTTCTCCGACGCTGACCGCATGAAACCAAACAACTTCTCGACTGATTCGTTTTGGAATCTGTCCGAACAGCTTTTCAGCAAGACCTCGTCTGTAGCGCCCATGCCGCACCATCCGCCAGGCAATAACGGGCGAAAGCAGCGCCAGCAGTGCCAGATATACAGTGTTCAAGAGCCAACGCATCAGGAAATCCGTTTCCGTCAGTTTCACTAACAAACCAGAGAGCATCCGGACTCAGCCCCCTCATCCGGCCTGTCGGCCACCTTCTCCCCCTTGCCAGGGCGAGAAGGAACTGTGGCGAATCTTCGAATTTAGCGAGGTCTCAGTCCAGCCACATACTCACGGCTATTTACCGCAGCACTTCTTGTATTTCTTCCCGCTGCCGCAGGGGCAGTCATCGTTTCGGCCAACGCGTGGCGTGTCGTTGACGATCGGCGCAATGGCACGTCCTTCTTCTCCGGCTTCGGGAGCGTTGGTCTGCAACTCGTCGATCTTGCTCTCGGTTGGCATTGGGGCAGCGACATCATGTTCGGTTGCCGTAATACGCCACAACGAACCCACAAAGGCAGGACTTTCATGTTCGATCCGGAAGACCGCCTGTGTCACTTGCTCGGCGATTCGTTCCCACATCGCGAGGAAGGCACGGCGACCTTCGCGTTTGTATTCAGTGCGAGGATCCTTCTGAGCGTATCCCACGAAGCCAATCCCCTGCTTCAAGTGGCCCATGAAGTACAGATGGTCTTTCCATGCTGTGTCCAGAAATTCCAGCAGCACTGATCGTTCGGTCTGCCGCATTTCTGGTCGAAATACCTGCTCGATGCCCTGCAGCAGTTCCAGGCGAACCTGAACCAGGTTCATCTTCGCCAATTTTTCCTGATTCAGTGTCAGCCCATGCTCAGCATCAACCCATCGCATGAGTTCTTTCAACTGGGTGTCACTGATCAGGCCAGATTCTGCGGCGTCCGGCCCGAGAATTTCATTCAGTCGCGCCTCGACCTTTTCCCGATCAGGTCGCCGCGAGAGGAACTTGCGGCTGGTGGCGATGAGTGTCTCGGAGATTTGCTCAGTGTTCAGTGAAGAAAACTGTTCCGGCACAAAATCCGCGCGAAGCCTGGCATTCGCCCATCGTGCCAACTTTTCGCGGTTGAACCGCTCGTTTTCTTTGCCGTCTCCAGACAGGAAATTGTGCATGCCAACAGAGACAGGAAATGTCACTTCTTTCTCGTCGTATCGAGTGCGGACTCGTCCCTGGAGAAAATTGACAATGTCAGCCTGTTCCCTGTTGAGCAGATCCTCCGGCTTCAGGCCGAGCAGGAAGTTGAAATTCGACCAGCTGGTGAGTGTCTTTACCGGAAATTCACGATCCAGAAAATCGTCCAGTGGAGCGTAATCGCGCCGCACCATGGCTTCCTTTGCCATTGCGATCAGCGCTGGCGCAAGCGCGTCACGGTCATACTTGCGAAGATCCCTGTCCTGCAGCGACAGACCGAAGTGCCGATTTGCCCACTTACTCAGCGCGAGCCAATTCCAGTCGAGTTTGCTTTCAGCGTCTTCCGGCAGATCCACATCGATCTGTTCGTAGATCAGCATTTCCCCTTGCCGGTCTCCTTCATCGCGGAGAAATTGTTCCAATTCCGGACGAGCCATGTCGCGGACGTCAGCCGATTCGATCTCGAGATTCAGATTTTGCCGGACCCAGCCAACGATCGACTCCCAGCGATAGTCTTTCGCAAGGAAGTGACTCGTCCAGCGTTCAATTTCATCATTGATCATAACCAGCAGCAGGCTGCGGCAGTCTTCGCCATCGAGAATCCGCTGCCGATACGAATACGTTCGCTTGCGCTGTTCGTCCATCACTTCGTCATATTCCAGCAGGTTCTTGCGCTGGTCGAAGTGCTGCTCTTCGCGTTTCTTCTGAGCCCCTTCAATGCGGCGTGTCACCATGGGACTGACGATCGGCTCGCCTTCCTTTAAACCTGCCCATTGCATGATGCGTTTAACGGCGTCTCCGGCGAACAGGCGCATCAGCTTATCGTCGAGTGAAATGAAGAAGCGACTGGAACCGGGGTCTCCCTGACGACCTGAGCGACCACGCAGCTGAAGGTCAATGCGGCGAGAGTCATGACGTTCTGTCCCGACCACGTGCAGGCCGCCGTTTTCGGAGACCACTTTTGACTCCGCCACCATTCCTTCACGTTCGGCGATCTTCCGAGTCAATTCATCCCACTCAGACTTTGGCACTTCCAGACGCGAGTGATACGTCGTTTTGAGTTCTTCCCACGCCGCGTGTTCAGGATTGCCGCCCAGAATAATGTCGGTACCGCGACCGGCCATGTTGGTCGCGATTGTGACCGCGCCCTTCCGTCCGGCCTGAGCGACGATTTCCGCTTCACGCTCATGAAACTTGGCATTGAGCACGTTGTGCGGAATCCCTTTCCGCACCAGACGATGACTCAACATTTCCGACAATTCAATCGAAGTCGTACCCACCAGCAGCGGACGGCCGGCGGCGTGAACTTCCACGATTTCCTGAATCACGGCATCCCATTTTTCTTTCTCCGTCCCATAGATGCTGTCAGGGAAATTGATTCGCTGCATCGGACGATTGGTCGGAATGGCGACGACGTCCAGATTGTAGATCTTGAGGAACTCTTCGGATTCCGTCATCGCTGTGCCAGTCATCCCGGCCAGCTTCTTGTACAGCTTGAAATAGTTCTGCAGTGTGATCGTCGCCAGTGTCTGGGATTCCTCCTTGATCTTGACGCCTTCCTTCGCTTCGACCGCCTGATGCAGTCCGTCACTCCACTGACGGCCTTCCATTTTTCGACCGGTGTTTTCGTCAACGATGACCACCTCACCTTTTTCGACAACGTAATTCACATCCCGCTTGTAGAGATAATGGGCTTTCAGTGAATTATCCAGCAGATGCGGCCATTCCATGTTGCCAGCCGTGTAGAAACTCTCCACGCCTGCAAGCTGCTCAGCACGACGAACGCCTTCTTCGGTGAGATGGCACGTGTGTTCTTTTTCTTTGACCTCAAAATCGACATCTTTCTTCAACTGCCGAGCGATCGCGTCGGCGCGTGGATACTTTTCGAGATTGTCGTGCGCCGGCCCGGAAATGATCAGCGGCGTTCGAGCTTCGTCGATCAGAATATTGTCGATTTCGTCCACGATGGCATAGTCCATCGGTCCCTGGACCTGCTGATCCTTTGTCGGCTTCATGTTGTCGCGAAGATAGTCGAAGCCAAACTGGTTGCTCGTGCCGTACGTGATGTCGCACGCATAATGAACCTGTCGCTCCGATGAGGACATGTTTGACTGGATCGCGCCGACAGTCAGCCCCAGATTGATATGGATCGGCCCCATCCATTCCATGTCACGCTGAGCCAGGTAATCGTTGACTGTTACAACATGCACTTTTCCAACGAGAGCGTTCAGGAACGCGGGCAGTGAGGAGACGAGCGTCTTGCCTTCTCCCGTCACCATCTCAGAGATCATGCCCTTATGCAGGATGTAGCCGCCGATCATTTGCACTTCGTAATGCCGCATCTTCAGAAACCGTCGACTGGATTCACGGACGGCGGCGAAAGATTCTGCCATCAGATCATCGAGTGTTTCACCTTTCAGAATTCGCGCGCGGAATCGCGAGGCGGTCTGTTGCAGTTCATCATCAGAGAGTTTTTTCCATTCCGGTTCCAGGGCATTGATGCGGTCCAGCAGCGAGCCGGGAACAATCGTGGTGTTGCCATGCTTGTCGCGGAGGAACCCCAAACGCTTGATGTGGCGTTCGTTTGAGGAACCGAACATCGTCGTAATGCCACGAACCAGCTTCCCGCTGGCAACTTCAAAGAAGTCGCCTACTTTTTCCAGAAACTCCATGTCGTGCGATCGTCCTGAGATTCAAAGTGAGGGATCGTTGTTCTGGGAAAGTCGATATCTGCTGCCAGTTCGGCAGCACCGCTTCCGCAGATCGAAAATGCACATAAATTGCCGTAAGTCAATGGCTGGCAGTCTATTGGATCAGATGAAGCATGGTCAATGCCTCGTCTCCCACCGAAACGTTTTGTCCTAACTACGGGCCAGAATCGGCAGATGGTCGCCTTCAGTCGCTCCTTCGGCAATTGCCATGCCGCATCAGTCGTTTCCGCGTTGCAATTTGGCATCAAATGCTGCCGCATCGCTACGCCAGACTGTAAATCACGCGATACACAAGCGGATCAAGCGGCAACTCAAAATCATCACCACGCCGCATTCCAGGAGCGGAAAACACGCGATAAGCCGCCAATCACGGTCAAGATGCAGCACTTCTGCCCACGCGCCTCCGACGTATTTCCCATGCCGACGGAATGGGATCGCCGCGTGGGCACAAGGAATGCTTGTTGACAATAGTCACAATCTGTCGTTGAACTAGCCGACCTTGAAAGATCGGTGACTTCACTGTCGGAATTTCTGCACACTCGTGTTATCAGGAACTCAAAATGCGAATGCCGCTTCTTTCATTTTTTGCAACGGCGATCCTGCTTGCCGGGCCTGAAAACGGAACTCCGGCGGGAGAACAAAAGTCGCCACGGCATTCCGCGTCGCCCGGTCAGAGTTATGACGAATCAACTGATTCCACTCAGCACTCAACAATCGTCGCCACGGGTTATGATTCCGGCCTGTGGAGATTAGAGTATCTGCAGAGCACTCAGCAGGATCACACGGGAAGTACGGAGAACGCTGGCGATGTATTAACGGCATCAGGCAGGATTGATTCAACAACCAACGGTACCAACACTGCAGGTGCGATTGACGGTACTCTGGCCAAACTTATCAACAACGACACGATCGAATTTGCGACGACCAGCGTCCCCGTTCTCAACGAGACCAACGACTTGCTCCCCGACGGATCGGATCCTCTTGATACGACTTTACAAGCGATGTCTGATTGGGAATACGCGTCTTCGTTCGCAGCTGAAAACAAGCCACGCTGGGGAACGGCGAGCGGTCCTTCGGCAACGTCTATCATCGTCGGAGTCGTCGGAATCCTGATCGTGATCGGGGCGTATGTTTCGTCTGGAAGTCGCGTCAACGCTTAACAGTGCGGCAGAAAACGATTTACCACCTGAAGCCGGGCTTCTTCAAGAAGCCGGGCTTCTTTCCGGGTATGGCACCATCTGACGCTCGCCAACGAAGCAGTCCCGAAATGGTCGCCCGTTTTCAGCGTGACCGCGGTCTCATCGCGACTTCGAAACCAGAACCGCTTGCTGGTAACTAAGGAACGGAACGTTTTTGATGCCTTTCGACTTTAGATCATTGTCCCATTTCGCAATACGGCGATGATCGTCGTCACTCAGAGTGCGTGTCAGCTGATGCGACGCTTTCAGATGCAGTGCTTCGCTCGGGCGTAGATCCAGTTCCACGCTGATGGGCATGCGATCTTTTAGCTGCCGCAGAGCTTCATTGAGGGCGATCCTTGGGTTTGGGAGGAGGCTGCCGGGGTGCATGATGAAGTTAAGGCGAGCGGTCCAGTCGGCATATTCAAGATAGTGCTCCACCTGATCCGCCTCCTTCCATTTGCGAGTTTCCACACGATATGTCATTGAAGGTGCCGACAGAACGAGCGACTCATTCATTGGATCAAACACCTGCTCAAACTTTGGATGCAGCTGAAAAGAGAGCGAATCGGCCACTCGCGCGGCTGAAGGACCTCCCTGGGCTCGTAACTCGCTTATGTATGCTGCGGTTCTCGGTTCCACCAAATCCATTTTGTGGCGAATTTCGTCAAATGTCAGCGTTGTCGATAATCTGCGGGCGTTGTTCAAAATCGTAAACCGTCGCTCCACCGGATCAAGAATGACAACCTCGTCAGCGGCATCGACATAGTCGTAAATTCGCCCGTTGTGACACAGGGTCAGGCTGCTGCTCAACAACTGTTCCGCAGGGACCGTTTTCTCCAGATCATGAACATGCGTTGATATTCGCAGGCCCTGAGCAGGGGCTGCCGACGGGACGCAGTTCGTCGCTACGAAAGTGAATGCCACGAAAAGCCAACGGCGAAATTCCATCGAAATCCTCCCGCTGCCTCTTCACATCCGGCAGCGACTACTGGAACATGTACACAGGGTGTTGAACCTGGGCCGCAGCGATGCTGAAGCACGATCTGTCCGAGTTCTACCAGTATGCAGAGTACGGGCTCAATGAAAATTCCGGCCACTTCTCCGTAACAATTGGGTCGAAATCCTGTCAAACGGGCAAGTCCGGCATTTCCTGCCGCCAACTGACTTGCCGTCCGCAACCAATGATGTGTTTTTTTAGATACGAGTAAGTCACATGGAAATCCATCGCCGACTCCCCGAACGTCGCCCCTATCCAGCGCCGCGCAAAAATGTGTTGCTGCTCAGTTGCATGGATCTGAGACTCCTGGATGATATTTGTGAGTTCATGGAAGGCGACAATCTGGCAAATCGTTACGATCAGCTGGTCTTCGCTGGTGCCTCACTTGGAGTCATGCAACCGCGTCACGCCGCATGGCGGGATGTCTTCTTCCAGCACCTTGATATCGCCGTGCAGCTGCACGACATTCGCGACGTGTATATTATGGAACATCGCAATTGTGGCGCGTACACACACTTTATTGGGCCACAATGTGACTACCCCGACTCTGAAGCGGGCCAGCTGGCTGAAGAAAAAGAACACCGCAAACACGCGGGTCTGCTGCGTGACGAAATCCTGAAGCATTGTGCCGCGATGCGAGATTCAGGCGGCGACCCGGAACTCTGGAACATCAACGTACGCTGTTTCCTGATGGACCTGCGCGGCTCGGTCCGGATGTTGATTACTGACGGCGAAAACTACGATTTTTAATTCTGCCAGCCCCCGGCGTGTCGGGAGGTAACAGACCTGGAGTATGGAATCGACTCATCTGGTGTCGGCAATTCGGACGCCGTTGGAAGGAAGACGCTGATTCGGCTACAACACCGCCATCATTTCTTCCTGGCGAGTCGAGATCAAGGAATTCAGGTTCATGACCATCCATCGAATGTTCCAACTTCGAATCTCTGGCGCGGCGTGCGTTGCAGCGATCGTATCGAGCCTGCTTTGGGCATTTCACTTCGTCGATTCCGTGTCCGCCTCAGACTGGCCGCAACTGCTGGGACCGAATCGCGATGGCGTCGCCGTCGCAGAAACACTGCTCCCAAAATGGGATAGCCAGGGACCGAAAGTTGTCTGGGAGAAACCCGTCGGAGCTGGCTTCGCGGGTGCTGCAGTGTCTGGCGATCGCGCCGTCGTGTTTGTGCGCGAAGGGCAAGATGAAATTGTTCGGTGTTATGCGGCCGCAACCGGCAATGTCCTTTGGGAATCGAAAACTCCCTGCAACTATCAGGGTGGTGTTTCCGGTGACAAGGGGCCGCGCTGTGTTCCGCTGATTTCCGGCGATCACGTGTTCACGTTCGGTGTTCAGGGACGACTGCAATGTATTTCGCTGGCTGATGGTGCGCAGGTCTGGCAGCGGGATACGACGGCCGACTTCAAACCGCTGGAGGGTTACTTCGGAGTCGGCAGCACGCCGCTCCTGTACAAGGACCAACTGATAGTGAATGTTGGTGGTCGCGGCGATTCCTCAGTGGTGGCGTTTAACGTCGCAGATGGGAAAACGATTTGGCAGATATTCACAGACGCTGCCAGCTATTCATCGCCGATCATTGTAAAAGCAGGCGGAACCGACATAGCTGTCGTCGTCACGCGGCTAAACGTCGTTGGCATTGATCCGGCGATCGGCAAGCTGACTTTTACAATTCCGTTTGGAGCCCGCGGCCCGACTGTGAACGGTGCCACGCCAGTCGTCATCGGAAATAAAGTTTTCCTCACAGCAAGCTACAACATAGGTTCACTGTTGATTGAACTCGATAAATCTTCCGCGAAGGAAATCTGGCGAAACGAGGAATTGCTGGCGTCTCAATATGCAACCCCCGTTCCTGCGGCACCAGGCAGCGGGATTGTGTTTGCAGTGGACGGTCGGCAGGATTCCGGGTCGGCAAGTTTGAAATGCATCGATGTCGGCAAACAAAAAGTGTTGTGGGAAGAAACCGGCTTCGACTATGGCACGCTCATCCGCGTCGATCAGGACTTGCTGGTTCTGACATGCAGTGGCGAGTTGATCCGCGTTGCCGCATCACTCGATGGTTACAAAGAGTTAAGCCGAGCGAAAGTACTCAGAACCACTGACAGTGGCTACCGACTTCCCGCATTGTCCAACGGACGATTGTTTGTCCGCGATGACACGACTTTCAAGTGCCTTGAGGTCGGGAAGGCTAATTAATCGCCCGAAGCCATCCGAAATCATTGGAGTTTTTGCTTGCGCCCAGGAATCGGGGAACTTCGCGTCTGCGGGAATTCGTTGGAACCGTCACAAACGCGCGAATCATCCTGTTTGAACGTTGGCAAAAGGCATCAAAGTCATCGTACGGCCTGCGATGTGAGATAGGGTAGATTGTTGGGCGGCCCACCGCACGCCTAAGAAATCCCCGTCTTCCGGAGCCTCGGAGAAGATGACTCTGCAAAAAGTCACTCCCAGTTCGATTCGCAACTCGCCTGTTTACACAGCCTTGATCGTGGCAACGATTCTGTCCGTCGGTCTGGGAGCAATGACGACGAACTGCGCTGATCCAGATCTGTGGGGCCACGTGCAATACGGCCGGGAAGTCCTGCGTGACGGTACGCTGCCGATGACAACAACATGGTCATTCGCTGCGGAAGGCGCTCAATGGGTCAACCATGAGAACATTGCCGAGCTGATGCTGGCCTGGACCGTTGACACATTCGGGATGTACGGCCTGCCCGTTATGAAACTCATCCTCGCGATCATCATTTTGGGGCTCATCCTCTGGACAGCGCGACGGGCGAACTGCGGCTGGCTGGCGATTGGGATCACGGTACTGCTCGCTGCCACAAACCTGCAATTCCACTGGCACTTTCGGCCTCAAATTCTGAGTTACGTCAGCCTTGCCGCGATGCTGGCCATCTGGCAGCGTGCATTTCATTGTTCCAACGCGTCGTATGCGGCGGCGGATTTGTCCGACTTGCGGCGCAAGATGCGATGGCTGTGGCTGCTGCCACCGCTGATGTGTTTTTGGACGAATTCGCACGGCGGGTTTGCTGCGGGCATTGCGATTCTTGTTGCGTATCACGGCATGATTGCGTTGCAGTTGCTGCTGGCTCATGGACGATCCGCCAGTCGTCCAGTGATCATGCTGTTGCTTGTTTCCGTGGCCTCAGTCGCTGCCACACTTGTAAATCCGTACGGTCTGACGCTTTGGCAATTCATGATCGCAGCTCTTAAGCTGCCGCGTCCGGAAATCGCCGACTGGGGACCGCTGGAACTTTGGAACTTCGAATCCATCCGCTTCTGGATGTTGCTGGCAGCGACCGTCGGCGGCTTTGCATTCGCGCTGCGACAACATCGGCGGACGATCCTCACGTCACAGTTTCTGTCTCAGGGCATACTGACCGCCCTGCTGCTGTGGCAGGGAATCTCACACTGCCGCCATCTTTCCATTGTGGCCATTGTCTGCGGTTTTTTTGTGCCGCTGCCACTGCATATGCTCGTCAGATTCGCCGCTGGTGGATTGAATCGACGGGCCGTTAATTATGACGAATCAATTCGTCGTAAGAGCGGCCAGCCCGGCGTCTTGATGCCAGCCACACTGACTCTCATCCTCTTCTTTAGCATCGCACGTCTGACACCTTTGATGACGGACGTCCCGGTGGAACGCAACGAATTCCCCGTCTCCGCCATGCAGTTCATGCACGACAACGACCTGCACGGCAATGTTGTGGTCACGTTTAACTGGGCTCAATACGCCATCGGATGTTTTGCGGCGGAACCTGATCCTGCAAAGCAGTCCCGCGTGGCCGTGGACGGTCGATTTGAAACATGCTATCCACGAGAGATTACCGACATTTATTTTGATTTCTGGATCGGCACGGACGACCCAAAACATCGCTACCGCAGCCCGAAAACTGGCGTCTTTGATCCGTCGCTCGCACTCGAATTGAGGTCGCCCGATCTTGTGCTTCTGTCTCGCGAGCAAGGTCCATCCGTTCGCGAAATGCAACAACATGCCGATCACGGGGCGCTGTTGTATCAGGATTCTATGGCCCAGCTTTGGGGGCGAAAATCAATTTATGGTGACCAGACATCACCAATGTTCATGCCTCAGGCACTCAGGGAAGTCGGCAATGCCCAACAGTTTGGCACCGTATCCTGGCCAGCCCTGCCTGTGGCGCAAGTGCGAGACATCCGTACAACCATGACAGGTCATTCCGCAGTGAAATAAGGGGAACGACAACGCGTCAACCATCTGAGCTCACTGCATTTGCGTGAGCAGTTACACGCCCGCAACAACGTTGCCGTTAACAATGGTGGAAACGGGATGATACTGCCATTGTTCCGCTGGCCCCACTGCGTTTGACTGAACCTCCGTCAGGCGAAATACAGTGAGATTGGCCGGGCTGCCCTCGAGAAGGAATTCAGTGGGCCTCTTCAGCAAACTTGCTGGCCGACTGGACGCCAGTTGCCACGCGACATGCAGCGACACTTTGCACATCGACATGAATCCGGCGACGCAGGCTCCTGTCGTGGCACCAGACCCTGCAAGGAATTGTGTTTGCCCGGCGACAACCTGCCGTCCGTCGTCAAGCACATCAACTTCGACATCACCTGTGCGATATCGGCCGGGTGGACAGCCACCGAATCCGGAGACATCCGATGTCAGGATGAGTCGATCGAGCGACTTGCAGCGGACGATGCAGTTCAGCATCGTGGCCGGGACATGCCAGCCATCGGCGATGATACTGCATGTCAGGCGATCGTCAGCGAGTTGCGGCCAGAAGACGTTTTGATGTCGCGGTACCATGCCTGCGCAGCCGTTGCCCAGATGAGTTCCCAGCGTGGCCCCGGCGTCGATGGCGGCCAGAATCTGCTCCGGTACGGCCGCCGTGTGGCCGATCGAAACCAGAACGCCGGATTTGGCAATTTGCCGAATGACGGTTAACGCATTGGGAACTTCCGGAGCCACAGTCACCATGCGAACGAGATTCCCGGACACATGCTGCCAGCGGCTGAATTCGGAAAAATCCGCAGGACGAACATGGACCAGCGGATGAGCGCCGCGCGGGCCGTCTTCAGGAGATATCCACGGCCCTTCAATATGACAACCCGCAATCACCTGGCGAACCAGCGACGATCGATCTCGCGCCGCACGGATCGTCATCAGGCCGTGTTCAATCGCGGCCGCTGAATTAGTGATGAGTGTTGGCAGACATCGAGTGATCCCCTGATCGAGATACGCGTGGATGATGCTTTCAACGTCGTCCGCCGTCAGTGTTTCACTGCTGAACCAGGTGCCGCTGTATCCATTGACCTGAATGTCGCACAATCCCGGCCCCACGATGGGAAGTGCCAGACTTTCAACCGGAGAACACGCTATTGGCAGCACCGAGGCAACGCGACCCTGGTGAAGTGTGATCTTCATCGGCTGATCAGTGTCGAATCGACGTGCAACAAATGTGGTCATGCGGTTGGCCGGGTGTAGAGTGCCTTGCAATCATCGAGTCGCGTTCCGTTTTCGTCGGTGATCGCCTGGATATGCCACTCGCCGTGATCCTGCAGAATACCGCAACGATTCACGACATGAAAGTCGGAGCGTTATGACTCCGCTCGCATCGCAACAAGTTCGCGGAGGCGGCTGAGGGCAGCTTCCCGGGATGTGAGCTGTTCGTCGAGCTGCTCATTACGAATCGTCGTCAGCAGATGTCGAAACGCAGGTCCCTGAGGAACGTGGAGAGCGAACAGATCCTGTCCATCGATCAGCGGCGGCGGGCACAAGTCATCGACGCTTAGATCGGCAAGATAGCTCCGACAGAATTCCGCCGCCGTCGCTGGTCGCCCTGCCGCCAGATCTATGGCAGTCGCAATCCGCAGCAGCAATTCGCGATGCGGATGATTGAGCAGCGGCTTTCGAATATGCAGCGGCTGATCTGCAATCACGTTCAGCACCCGCAGCGATTGAATCAGCCAGCAAACGCATTCGATCTCTTCATTGGCCAGCTTAAGACGCCGACAGACAGCTTCAATTTCCGCCGTCGGCTTCCTGCGCTCGTCCGCAGCGTACAGGGATCTCAGAATTAGTGCGAAGGCGGGTTCAAAGCGATCGGAATGCAGTTCCGCCAATTCTCGTCGCAGGCCAGCCGTCAGATCGTTTGGTTCAGTGGACATCGAATCGGTGGAAAACAATTCGGGCAGTACTTCCGACAGGAGACCGGTCTCAAGCAGCAGCCGAAGAGCAGTTTCACGAGACGGACTGGCCAGCATGCGTCTCAATTCCTGCGCGATGCGT
>JBBQSE010000098.1:0-20038 GCA_038214195.1 Planctomycetales bacterium | reverse complement strand
CTCAGGAATGATGCGGCAAGATTGAGTCTTACGGTCGCTGCTGGCGGTCTCTTCCGCCATCACAAAGTCAACACCAGGAGAGCGATGAAGCTGGCTGACAACAACCCGTTCAGCCCCATTGATGATAAACTCACCGCCGCCGACCATGATTGGGATATCGCCCAGATACACCTCTTCCTCAACCGGCTGCTCTTTCACGAGCCGCAGCCAAACACGAAACGGCATTCCGTACGTCAGGCGCAGCTGACGACATTCTTCAGGCGTGTACCGCGGCTTGCCAAGCTCATATCGAATGTACTCAAGGCGAAACTGCCCATCGTAACTTTCAATAGGAAATACTTCGCGGAGAATCGCCTCAAGGCCAACATCCAGACGATCGCGCGATGAGCGATCAGCCTGCAAAAATCGCGCGTACGAAGCGGTCTGGATCAGAGTCAGACCGGAAATATCATACTCTGCATTAATTTTTCCGAAGTTTCGAACTTCGTCCTGGTCGATTGTACGAACAGACGGAACCGGCATACGGAGTACCTGCCTTCGCTGAAAAGATCGCAAAACGCGAGTTTGAAACTCGCGATCAATTAACCCACCTCATTGACGCAAGCAAAAGCCCTGCGCCAATTCCGACCGCGATCACGGATCGCAACTCCGTCCACGCATCGAATTGCGCGCGACGATAGGCATCTGCCGATCAACTCGACAGCTGCCTGCTTCCTGGAGCCATTCCGTTCAGATTTTGGATCGCCGGATGTTCGCTGGACACTCAGTGCCGAGCCTTCACTCACAAGCGGGCCAGGACTAAAATCAACCTGACCCAAACCACTGGCATTTTGCCACTGCCGAGACGACCAAATGTCGCCTCGGCCAGTGCCAACGAAAAGCATTGCCACAGATCTGCGACAATCTGTTACTTAATATCGCAGGTGCCGCCAGCCGACACAATTTCGGCCTTCAGCTTCTCTGCATCTTCCTTGGAAACCCCTTCCTTCACGGGCTTTGGCACACCTTCCACCAAGTCTTTTGCTTCCTTAAGACCGAGGCCAGTGACAGCACGAACAACCTTGATCACAGAGATCTTGTTTTCACCAAAACCGGTGAGAACCACGGTAAATTCAGTCTGTTCAACTACCGCTTCAGCCGGAGCACCACCGCCGCCGCCCTGAATCATCACAGCACCGCCGCCAGCCGGTTTAATGCCGTGAACCTGTTCCAGATAATCCACAACTTGCTTCGCTTGCAGCAGAGTCAAGCCGACGATCTTATCGCCAAGCTCCTTTGTCATGCTGTCAAATTCAGTGGCTGCTTCTGCAGACATCGCCAACACCTTTCTCTTTCGGTAACACGCTTTTCGTTAACAACAAACCAACATCAGCAGAACACCAAGCCGCTGAATCACTCAGTAGACTCTCTCTCAGACAACGTCTTCAACTGGCCAGCCAAAAGACCGCCGGATGACTGAAGACAACCCGCCAACTGACCTCCAGGACTGAGCAGCAACCCCGCAATCTGACCGATCGTCTCGATCCGTCCGGCGCTCTTGCTGAGACTGTCCACCGCAGCGGCGTTTAGTGCCTGACCCTCAACGCTGCCGCCCTTGATCTCAAGTTTCGGGAAATCCTTGACACATTTGGTAATTGCCTTCGACAGTGCGACAACATCGTCCGCACCCCAAACGAGGGTCGATGGGCCAGCCAAAACCGTACCCAACCCCCTAATACCCTTTTTTTCGAGAGCATTTACGGCGATTGAATTCTTAACGGTCAATGCCGTAATGTTGTCTTTTCGCAACCCAAGGCGCCAGCGGTTCGCCGAGATGGCATCGACCTTTGAACAATCAACAACGATGAAGTCCTTCGCATCGCCAATCCGCGACTGGATATCGGAAATCACCATCTCTTTAACCTGACGACCCATGGCTGAACACTCGCCGCAAAAAACTATTCGACAAAACTAACAATCCGAGATTTCCCGGCCTACACCGCCACCAGGATGGCAGGCATCATTGTGGCAGACACAACGACTCCGCGGACATAAACACCCTTGGAAGCGTTTGGCTTCAGACTGCGAATGAAACTTAACAGTGACTCGATGTTCTCGGTCAACTTATCCACGTCGAACGACATCCGGCCAACAACGCAATGCACGTTTGATCCGTTATCCACGCGAAACTCAACCTTACCAGCCTTGTATTCACGAACCGCCGTGGCGACGTCTTGCGTCACCGTTCCCGCTCGAGGACTTGGCATCAAACCTCGCGGCCCTAACACCCGACCGAGCGGCCCGACCACGCCCATCATATCCGGCGTCGCAATCGCCACATCAAAGTCCAGCCACCCATCTTTTATCTTATCTGCAAGGTCTTTCGCCCCAACAACGTCTGCACCAGCAGCCTGGGCAATCTTGACATTTTCGCCCTGAGCAAACACGATAACGCGCTGTGACTTACCAATCCCATGAGGCAGCACGATCGAACCCCGCACGATCTGATCCGCCTGCCGAGGATCCACGCCCAACCGCACAGCAATCTCAACAGTCTGATCAAACCCAATTCGCTTGATTGCCTGCGGCATAGACTCCTCAAGAGCCTTCAGGGCCTTCACCGCCTCCTGCAATGGCATCACACCAAGCCCTGCCGCTTTTTTAGACAGTGCCTTCATCCGCTTCGACTGACCTGCCATTTTCCCACCCAAATCTGTCTACATGAATCAATAAGTACGAACACCCAAGCCCACCGCAACTAATCGATTACTTCAATCCCCATGCTGCGGGCCGTGCCAGCGATCATCTTACGCGCCTGCTCAAGCGAGGACGCATTCAGATCTTCGTATTTCTGCTTTGCAATCTGATCGAGCTGCGCCGTGGTCACACTACCAACCTTAGTTCGCAAAGGGTTTCCCGAACCCTTCGCAACGCCGGCCACCTTCTTCAACAAAACGGCGGCCGGAGGGCTCTTCAACACAAATTCGAACGAACGATCGTTATAAACGGTGATCACACAGGGAATCGTGACCCCCATCATGTCCCGAGTCTTTTCATTGAACTGCTGAACAAACTGGCCAATATTAACACCATGCGGACCAAGTGCAGTACCAACCGGAGGAGCGGGCGTAGCCTGACCACCAGTAACCTGAACTTTAATCTGCGCCGTAACCGCACGCTGCTTACCCATGACTAATCAACCCAACTCGCACTACTAAACCAGAGCCAAAATACGCCGCACCAAAATTCTACACCGACTCAACCTGCCAGTGATCCAGCTCAACTGGCGTCGACCGACCGAAAATTTCGATCAGCACTGACACTTTGCCGTTATGTTCATCAACAGCCTCTACCGTGCCCTCGAAATTCTCGAAGGTCCCCTCACGAATTTTCACAACATCTCCCGGCGAAAACTGTATCTTCACCTTAGGGGCAGCTGTCGCCTGCTGCTCCGCACGTCCCAGCATACGATCAACTTCGTGCTGATCCATCGGCATTGGCTTACCCGCCGCACCCGCAAAGTCACCCACACCACCGGTCTCACGCACCAAATACCACGTCTCATCGTTCAAGACCATCTGGATCATGATGTAGCCCGGATACAACTTCCGATCATGCTCTTTTGGCGACCCGCCCCGAGTATCGACGACCTTCTCCGAGGGAATTACAATTTCCCCGAAAAACTCCTCCAAACCCTCAAGCCGAACCTTCTTGAGCAAGGAGTCCCGAATTGTGCGCTCACGATTTGTCTGAACCTTCAGAACAAACCACAGCATGTCGCTGGCCGCAGAACCACTGCTCACTGCGTCTTTGGCCATGACCAACAATCTCCCCAACATTTCCGGCGAAAAATTTGAAACCGCGTATGGTGATGAGCGGAAAGCAAAAATGCAACCACGGAGCACATCCGTTCGCAAATTTGGTTCCGGACTTCCATCCCATCACTTTGAAGTAAACTCGGTGAACCCGATCGCATTGAACACCCAAGTCCAAACTAAATCGATCACAAACAGAAATAAGCCAAGGAAGAACATAGTAAACAGCACAACGACGGTCGCCTGCAAAACCTCCTGCCTGCCGGGCCACGTCACTTTTTCCAATTCCGACTCAACGGAAACCAGAAAATCAGCGAAACGAGGAAAGTTCACGACCCGAAACGCAATCCAGCAGCTGAACGCCCAAACTGCGATTGGCACTCCCAACTGAATGCCTTTTGGCTGCGGCATTAGCGGACCATTCGCCAACGTGATGCAGCCAAACGCCGCCAACACGGCAATCGCAAAAAAGGTAAATTGGCGAACCATTCGTCCCTGATTTGACTTGTAAATGCCAAATCGGAACAACTCCGGCAATAGTGAAGCACCTGCACTCTTACTCGACATCTGACACTCAGCAGCAAAAAATACACCCCGAAATCAGAACCCATTCCGCCTACACCAAAGCACGGGCGGAGGGAGTCGAACCCCCAACCGCCGGATTTGGAATCCGGTGCTCTGCCAATTGAGCTACACCCGTTCAGCCCGCAGCAATAAAGTCGCCCTATTTTTTCCGGGACTCTTTATGAAGCGTGTGCTTTCGAAGTTTCGGGCAGTACTTCTTCAGCTCCAACCGCTCCGTCCCGCGAGTTTCCTTGATTACACGATAATTCCGCTGCCCGGTCTCCGTGCACTCAAGCCACACATACTCACGCATGACAAAACCCTCTTGCCAAAATACAAAACTGCCTGCCGACACAGCCACCGGCAGGCAGTTCAAGTTCAAGAATTAAACAGCCTATTTCAGAATCTTGGTAACCACACCGGATCCAACGGTCTTGCCACCTTCACGAATCGCGAATCGGCTCTGCTCCTCCATTGCGATCGGCTTACCAAGTTCGACTTCAACCCTCACATTGTCGCCCGGCATGCACATCTCCGCACCGCCCAACAGTTTCGTCGAGCCCGTAACGTCGGTCGTACGAAAATAGAACTGAGGACGATAGCCCGTAAAGAACGGCGTATGGCGACCGCCTTCCTCTTTGCTTAAAACATAGACTTCTGCCTCAAAGACAGTGTGCGGCTTGATGGAATTGTTTGCCGCGAGCACCTGCCCACGCTGAATGTCTTCCTTTTTCAAACCACGCAGCAGCAACCCAACATTGTCGCCCGCCATGCCCTGATCCAGCGTCTTTTGGAACATCTCAACACCAGTGACAGTCGTCTCCTGAGTGTCCCGCAATCCGATGACCTGAATCTTCTCACCGACCTTCACCAACCCGGCCTCAATTCGCCCGGTAGCAACGGTACCACGACCATCGATCGAGAAAACATCCTCCACAGCCATCATAAACGGCTTGTCCACAGCACGCTTTGGCTCCGGAATCGAACTGTCCAACGCTTCCATCAAATTTGTGATGCAGGCACTGAATTTTTCGTCAGCCGGATTGTCTAACGCACCCCGGGCATTACCCTTGACCAACTGAATGTCATCACCTGGGAATCCGTACTTTGAGAGCAATTCACGGACTTCCATCTCAACCAAGTCAAGCAACTCCACGTCGTCAACAAGGTCGCACTTATTCAAAAACACCACAAGAGCAGGCACACCTACCTGACGAGCCAGCAAAATATGCTCGCGAGTCTGAGGCATCGGGCCGTCCGCAGCAGAAACCACCAAGATGGCACCATCCATCTGAGCAGCACCAGTAATCATGTTCTTGATGTAGTCGGCGTGGCCGGGACAATCAATATGCGCGTAGTGACGGTTCGGTGTTTCATACTCGACATGACTGGCCGCAATTGTCACCGTCTTCGTAACATCGCGAACAGTCCCGCCCTTTGCAATGTCAGCATACGCCTTTACAGTCGCCAAGCCCTTTGCAGCCTGAACAGCCAGAATCGCGGCCGTTGTAGTTGTCTTACCATGGTCAATATGACCAATAGTGCCGACATTGACGTGCGGCTTAGTTCGCTCGAAGGTACCCTTTGCCATTACCCAAACTCCAGATCAATCTGCGCCAGGACGACACACGCAACCCCGGCAAAACCACACTAAAAAAGGAACAACCCGGCATCCACACGCGAGACACCCACACACCAACATTAACAAATCACACACACAGTAAAGCTGCTGAAGGGACTTGAACCCTTGACCCCGTCCTTACCAAGGACGTACTCTACCAACTGAGCTACAGCAGCAATCTTCGAGATCAAGCTGCCCCCAGTACAAGCAGAGCGGGCGATGGGAATCGAACCCACACAGCCAGCTTGGAAGGCTGGAATTCTACCATTGAACTACGCCCGCAAGTACAACACCAGTTGCATTAAGACCAAATCGCCCTTCCGCAAAGCCCTCAACCAAGCCTCCCCGAGAGAAGCCGCCTCATACGGATATTGGGGGAAACAGGATTCGAACCTGTGAAGGCTAACGCCACCAGATTTACAGTCTGGCCCCTTTGGCCACTCAGGTATTCCCCCTATGCCTATTTTGACGCGAACCGCATTCCCCTCAACAAAACATGAATTCAACAATCACTACGAGAGAAACCGGTCCGTCTACTCGCAGAAGCTAGCGGAGGGACTTGAACCCACAACCACCGGTTTACAAAACCGGAGCTCTGCCAATTGAGCTACACTAGCGCAGACCGCGCGCGATGGCGAGCGGCGGAGTATAGCAATCGAATTCCGCCAGACAAGGCAGATCCCGGAATGCTCCCAACAACGGGGGAACTCAGCACTTCATCGGCAAACGGGTTTCCCGAACTCGACCGGGCACGCTCCAGACAGTCATGGAAAACACGCGGTTCGCCAACGAACTCGCAAATTTGCCCCTTTCGAAAAAGCACCCTAATCAGGTGGCAGGCATTTTTTAGAATCCGGGAATCTCAAATGCCCGTCGCTCAGCGATCCTTCGCAACTTTTCCAGAGTACGCACTTCAATCTGACGAACTCTCTCCTTTGTAACTCCAAGCCGATTCCCGACTTGTTCCAACGTCTCAGGCTCATGGGCCTCGCCCAAACCAAACCGACAGGCAATGACCTTCTTTTCCCGACCGTCAAGCTCTTCCATCATTTCCCGAATCACGGCCCGCTGGGAGTTGTTCACACGTTCGTCGATAAACAGCGAGCCCCGCTGTTCTGACGATTGTGCAAAAACGTCATCATTTCCAGTCCGAAAGCGGTCAAGCCGCTGGTGTTCGGCCGGTATGGACCGAGCAAAATTCTTGAGAATGGCCCACGACGCATACGTCGAAAACTTGTTCCCTCGTGCGTAGTCAAATTTTTCAACCGCCCGAATCAACGACACATTGCCGTCGCTGACCAGCTCAAAAAATCCGGTGTTTGCCTTGAGATATCGCTTTGCAATCGACACAACCAACCGCAGATTGGACCGAATCAGCAGGTTCTTGACCTCCGTGATGTCCGCCAGCAGTCGTTCGAGTTTTGACACCACTCGAGCTGAGTGAGTCGCGTTGTCCAATTCCCCGCGAAGATCTGAGAACTGAAACTTTCGGAAATTCATGCGGCGGAAATAGTATTGCTCATGCTCTTTTGTGAGCAGCGGCACGCGATACAACTCGACGAGATAGGCCGGCAGACCGCTCGGCACCCGCTCAAGCGAGGCGTCCGATAGCGCGGGAGCCGGCCCACAGATTACACTTTCGGCGTTCTTCTGTTGAAATTCGACGCTGTCAATATAGGCAACATCCGCCAGTTTCAGCCTGGCAACGCGCGCTCTCAACAAGGCCGCATGCACGGCTGTCTTGCTCATTTGAAAGGCTCTGGCGAGACATGCCACACTTTCTCCAAGCAGCGAACGCTCCAGCAGGCATTCCTCCCGTTCGGATTCCGAAGCGAATGACAGCGACTTCCCTGGGGCGATATGCCCCGCAGCCGACGCATCCTTCCGAGGCATGGAAAAACCGGACAGGACGGTCTCGACGACAGCCTTCCGACGAACCCTACTGCTTGATTTTTCAAGATTATTCACAATCACCATCTTAATCTCCCTCACTTGAGGACTGTCGCCTGTGGACAGCCCCTTTTGTCGTAGACACTTCCGTCAGTGACACTTCTTGACTACACGTGACATCCAATCGATCCTCAAGACGCCTTTTCCGAGGCAGCCCAAACATCTATTTCATTCTCAGCAAATCCCAGTCCACATGGGGAAGGAACGGCGGGGATGAGATCCGCAAATTCAATTCCATTGCCTAACAAACCCGATCCGCTCGGTTTCTCCGGTACAATTGGCGATGGGTGGCCAGGAATGTTCGAAATCGCCGATGCGAACAGCGCACACCAGCGATCCCACACACACGCAACTATTCAAACGAACACATGTCAGCAGCCATCGACGAAGATGAATTCCGCAATTTCTGCCGATTGCACCGGCGGCATTTGTAATTACGTAAAACAGAGACGCGAGGATTACAAAAATGTTCGGTGAATTCAGGTTTCCGGAAATGACGCAGGATCGACGGGCGTGTCATTCGCTGAAGCAGTCAAAGTATTTCTGGCCCGATGGACAAGTGTCACGTTTGCATCGGAACGACGCTTGCCGCAAACTGCCGATATTCATCGGAGGCGTCGCGGAGCAGTTGTTCGCCACCCTGTCAGGGAACAGACTTCATTGCACAGGGCCGAGTCATGGGTACTGAAACGGTGTTTATTTGCGTCGGTGCCCTCGTCTGGCTTTTCGGGATCCTGATGGTCGCGTGGCACGTTTATCGCAGACGGGCGGCACTCAACGATGCGGGCATCTCGCCAACGGAATTGAAGTTCCTGGAACAACAGTATCGCCGACGAATGCAAACATCCGCGCTGACGATTACGCTCGGTGCCCTCATATCGATGTGCGACTATCTGCCCCACATTCGCTCATCGCCAGGATTTGCGGCCGCGTATGTAGTCGGCTTGCTGCTGCTCTCAATGTGGCTCATTCTGCTGGCTCTGGGCGATGCGGTTGCCAGTCGAGTTCACATGAGTCAGTCGCTTCGAAGGAACCGCCAGACTCGTCAGGCGCTGCAACAGGCCATCGACGAACTTCGGCAACAACAGGCCGATGCGGGCAACATCAGCCACGATCCCTCAAAGATTCGCCCACGCGAATAAACCCGGAAGCGTGGCATGCATGGAGCGACTGTTTTCGGACTAAGCAGCGTCACGGAGTATGTCATCGACAACTTTGCGACGTCTTGTCCTGCGGCGCAGAACATTCATCCAGCGAACATCACCGTCTTCGGTTTCCTTAAGCAGAGTCCCCGAGAGCAACCGGTAAAAGAAGAGCAGCGTAAATGCTCCAAAAACCGCGGCGAAGAATCCCTTAAAGCTAATGGGATCGATCGACATGTCGCGCCAGAAGAAAAGTGCCGTGCCACAGCCGATGACACTGCCTCCAATCCCCGTCAACATCGTCGCGATCGCACCGCCGGGATCGCGTCCCGGCATGATGGCTTTCGCAGCCAGTCCCGTCAAAGTGCCAAATCCGACCCAGCGCAACAGTTCATTGACGCTGGTACGCAGAATTTCGATCACTTCGGTTTCGGTCATGACGGGCCTCCTGCCCCAGCCTGGGCGACTGCTGAATATGGTGTCCGCAACTATTCGACACCGAGTTCTCACTCATTTCTTATTCGGCAAATCAGGACAGTACAACCCAGTCTGAAAAGTCGTCCCGCCACACTCGCTCGGCACCGACAGCGATCCCGCCGACTTTCGGCAAATCTGGCCGAAACGGAGGCTTGGAAAAACATGCCCGACCTATGCGGGATGCTGGCGTGAGATCAATTCATCGAGTTCGGCTCGCAGTTTTGGAAGAATTTCGTCATAAGGAAAGGCACCGACCGATTCCTTGCCCCGCTTCAGATTCACATGCGTCGGACCGCACCACAGCCCCAAATCCGCGTCGTCGGTTTCGCCGGGACCGTTGACTCGGCAACCCATGACGGCAATCGTGATTTTGTGGTCTTCGGCGTAGCGAGTCATCTCACGTACCTGCTCGGCAAGATCAATGAATGCCTCATTTTCGACGCGCGAACAACTCGGGCAGCTGATGATGTTTAGAGTCTTCAATCCGTAATCGACGAAGCTCCGGACTCGGCCTGCCGCGATGTCGTCGAGAATCTTTCGCCCAGCCGCAATCTCTTCTGACTTGCGATTATTCGCCACTGTCAGCGACACCCGAATCGTATCGCCGATGCCGCGACTGATCAGTTGCTCAAACGCAATCCGAGTCTTGATGATGCCATCCGGCGGCATCCCAGCTTCCGTGACTCCGAGATGCAGCGGAACATCCGGTCGCTGTTCGGCAAAGCGACGATTGACCTCAATCACCTTCTGAGGATCCGAATCCTTCAGCGACACGCAGTAGCGTTCGTAGCCAAGCTCATCCAGCAAAGCACAGTGTTCCCACGCGCTTTCGAGCATCGGCGAGATCGAATCGTGCTCGTCGAACTTGGACTTCACATCCGGATCAACCGATCCGCAATTGACCCCGACTCGCATGGCGCAGTCATTATCCTGAGCGACCTTGACGAGGTATTTGACTTTTTCCTGCCACGGCTTGGACCTTTCATGGTGATACAGATGACCTGGGTTGTAACGAATCTTGTCCACGTACGGCGCGATGACCTCGGCCAGGCGATAGTTCTCCTGCAGATCGACGGACAGATTTCCTTTGACCTGCCGCCGAATTTCCATCAGGGCTTCGGCGTCCTTCTGGCTGTCGATCGCCACGCGGACAATATCGGCCCCGGCATCCACCAGATCGCATATCTGCCGCACGGTCGCATCGATATCAGTCGTTTTCGTGGCCGTCATGCTCTGAACGGCGATAGGCGCATCTCCGCCAATAAATCCGTCTCCAATGGCGATTCGGCGAGTTGGATTGCGGATGATTGTCGGTTTCGTGTCAGCGGTCATGGATAGCCGTCAATGCGTCTTCAGAAAGTTACCGGAGATTCTTTACGCACTTACCGTAAAGTTTGCGGGATCTTAATCAACGACTTCCAAATCTGCAGCCCGAATGCTCGTGAATCGAGCGACGAAGGGCACAAGAGGGAACGCTCACGTCAACGATTCGCGGAATTCGCGAACAAGTGCCGTTTCACCCTTGTCGAACCGCTGTTCGAGTATCGCATCGATGACGGATGCAACAAGCTCCGGAAGAGCGTGACTTGATGCGACCGCGCGGTACTGACCACCCTCCAGGACGTTCATCTGCAGTTTCTCGCCATCGTGACGCCAGACTTCTGGAACTCCCATCGCTGCGAACAACTTCATTTTCTGAATTGCCGATGACGTAATTTCTACCTCGATCACCAGGTCTGGCGGCGGATCAATCGTCAAATCGACTTCTTCCTTCACACGGATCTGCTCGGAATGTTCGATGTAGTACGACTCATCAGCCTCGAATGCCTTTTGCAGATCTTTTCGCTTAAAAGTGGTTGAAGCGACGGTCACGATTTCGATTCCCCGAACTTCGGTGTACGTTTCTACAAGGCGACCAATCAGGCTGCCGATGTTTTCGTGCTGTCGTCGAGGGCTCATCAGTTCCAGAACTCCTTCATCAAACGTCATCCGGGGCACGCTGCCACGTCGCTGTACAGCGAGTTCAACGAAGGTCTCCCAATGGATGTTTTCCATCACGGTGCGAGTTTCAGGGGCAAGCATTGTTGGCATCGGATACAGGTCCTTTCATGTTGGTTGATCGGCGCTATTCTATTGCTGACGCACCGGGGCTGGCAACGGGTATTTAGTAAACACAGGGCGCGGCTGCTGGAAGTGAGCGACTGATCCCGACCTGAGACAGGTCGGGCTACAGTGTCAGCAGAAACGCCTTCAGGCTCGACAACTCATCCGGTGAGACAGGCGCTTTTGGATCTGGATGAGTCTTCAACAACTCGTCGAGCGTTCGAAACCGGGCGTCGTGGAAGAACGCGCGACGGTGCCTGAGCCCGATGAGTGACGGTGGATTGAAGAGATTCATTCCCACTTCATCGCGAACACCCACGTCGTAGACCTGTGGCGACGTATAGCTTGAGCCCGGATCGTGGCATTTGGCGCATCCTCGTTTGTGGAAAACATCCAAGCCAATCTCAACGGCCGCATCTGATTTGTTCGAAACTGCGGGCGGCACCAGAGTCCGCATATAGGCAGTGATGTCGTTCGCAATTTCTTCATCGCTCCAATCGTTGGCGCGTGATCGTTCATCCCGGTGCATGGTCGTCTCCAGAGTCTGGCGGATCTGAAGTTCGAGACTCAACGTTAACAAACATCGGGGCTCTGGCCCTGCTTTGCCAAACAGCCACCTGATTTGTTCCCGCGATGGCGACCGCGAAATTCCCCTCGCCCCAAGCCGCAATTCCCGCAGGGTCCCCTGCCCCGTTGCCAACGTCTCCAAGCTGTCGAATTTCAACAAGTGGGCTCAGTGGTTCCACGTTACTGACGAGAGCCTCTTCGGGAACAATCGCGACAGCATTCTGCATCAGAGTCCCCCAGTGAATGTCGTCTCGACTGGATTCCGCAACCCTGCTAAGCCGCTGGTGAGAAATCATCACGCGCCGCCCGGCATCGTCACGAGCCATGCCGCCGATGTGATGACACGCCATTTCATGCGTGGCCACAATCGAACCAGTCGCAGCGTCAACCACGACCAGTTTTCCGCCGAAGGCATCAGCCACCAGAAACCGTTCGTCAGAAAGTGCAAGAAGCTCCTTCGGCGGAAACTCCAGTGGGATGCGCTTCATCCCGTCTTGCTGCGGATGTCCGTCACTCGTGAGCGCCACGACGCAAACCGAATGATCCCAGGTCATTGAAACACAAGCAAACTGGCCCCCAAGCGAAACAGCAACACGCGCCGGAGTCGCGGCAAGCTCCACCATTGCAAGTTCATGTCCATCGCCAGCAACGGATTCCTTGCGCGTCCCTTCTCCCCCGAAATCGGGGGAGAAGGTGGCCGACAGGCCGGATGAGGGGGCTTTCGCCACCGGAGCCTGTTCCACAGTGCTGATCAAAATAACTGACGGCGGAGCTGTGGCAACAGCAACCAGGGAATTGCACTTCGGCACGATCGCCATATCCACTAGCCCCGACGAGCCACCTTCAATCTTCCGGACCTGCATTGTCCCGCAATCGACAACTGTGATGGCTGACAACTTCTGGTTCGCAATGAATATTCATCGCCGTCATCACTCACAGCCATCGCCACTGGTCTCGCAAACAATTGCGTCTGCCTAAGGACAGCCATAGGCATTGTGTAGTGCCATCGCACGTCGTTTGAATTGTTGGTTCCGGCGATTGTCCCCTCTCCCCCGCGAACAGCAAGCCAACTTGAACGGTGATCCACGGGGGGAGAGGGATAGGGTGAGGGGGACTTGACGGCATGGTTCTGACATTCATCGTATGCCGGAAAGTCCAGCCCCCTCAACCGGCTTTCGGCTCGTGTTGGCAAAGTCTGTGCCAACGCTGAGCACACAACCTCCTCCGATTTCAGAGGAGAAGGGGAACTCAGCAGGATCATGATCGAGACGATCTGCAATAGGCATCGCATTCTGAGTCTCCAGGCAGGCAGGGCAGATCTAACACATCCGTCACTTGTCCGCCATGATCTGCTCGATCAGTAACTTGTCCGTCGCCGGCGGTTTCCGCTGTTGAAATTGAGCGGGCAACGACTCCGTTGTCAACTGGAAGTCGCGGAGAACCTGAATCGCCCTCGGTCGGAACAATGTCGCGTCATCTTCTTTGGCACCAAGCTGTTTGATGAACCACTCCAATGTTCCGATTTCAGCCCCGGCCGAGGTGGCTGAACCAAACAAAATTCCCGCCGGATTCTCCCCGCCATAGGAGCCTTCGCCGGAGGTCAACAATCGCGAGGTGGTGATCCCGATGTAATGCGCCCCGCCCTGCAACGGGACAAACTCGCGAATGGATTGATTGACGACCTCGATCTCATCCTGCGTCTCCCAAAATTTGAATTCATCACGAAACACCCGGACGCCGTTTTGCTCCGAGACCGCCGCCAGCCAGTCGAGTTGTGCAGAATGCCCAGGGTTGTAGAGCATGACGGGCCGGAGTACCCCAAAGATAGTACCAGCCTCCGCAACCAGCGGACGAACGCCTGATCGCGTTTCAACATTGCCCAGTTCACATTCCTCCAGCAATGCGTCCGCAAGCAGGTTCAAATGATGGAGACTGCCATCCTGCGTATACCGCAGATCGAGAATCACCGTCGTCACAGACTCCGGCAATTCCCCGATGATCTTTCGCAGTTCATGCACGCTGCTGGCAGACACGCGGCCGAACCGAATCAACGCCGCCGCTGAATTCTCGTTCTGAGGCACCAGGTTGAGCGTCTTCAAGGGAACAACGCGGCGAACAACTTCGACGTCCCTGGATTCTGCGCCCGGACTTCGAACTGTCAGCCTGACAACAGAATCTTCGGGACCGCGAATCCACTGAATCACTTCGTCCACGGACACTTTCTGAGTGTCTTTTCCATCGACCGATTCAACAATATCATCAGCGAGCAACCCCGCAGCTTCCGCAGGACCACCTTCAACGATGCCCATGAAATTCATTCGCTGAGATCCACTGTCCATCCCGGCCTGAACTCCAATCCCCACATAGCGATTGGCCGCCAGCTGTTCATCGACGGCATACTGTCTCTGCGAAACAATGCGTACGCCACCCGGCACAACATGGTTGAGCCGCTTGAGAACAGCGTCATTCATCCATTCCGACGATTGTCCGTTCAGCCCGAGACGCACGACCTCATCATTCAGCAGAGCGTAGAGCGCATCGGCATCTCCGAGCTTCGAAATCCGCAAACTCAGATCCAGCGGCAACCGCTGATGCGTCACCTCCGCCACCGCCCGCAGCACCTCCAATACCAACTGCTGCCGCGTCGGAGGCTCAATATGATGCTCCATCAGCGCCTCAATGATATCCTTAGACCGCTCCGCGACCTCTGACGGATTCCAGTTCAATCCCGCTGCGTCATCTGCGGCCCGAAGCCGAGGACTACTTGCTGTCGCAAACAGCAACACCGCCAAAAGCCAAGCACTGAAAAGGCATCGGATGAAATTGTGCATGATCTGATCCGTTCGAATCTGACGGGAACAGCGATGAAAGGACTGGCAAGCTTACCAGACGCCGCCGAAACTGTCCCACGTCCGGAGAACGGCGCATCTGGGTATTTTTGCCGCACGCCGCGCGAACACACAATCCATTCTGCAATGCACGGCCCTCAACCGTCGTCCGTGCAAGGCGTCGTCTTAGCAAGTACGAAGCCGTGAGCGATTGCTGCGTGAAGTTCCACTGAATGTCATCCATGAGCGCAAGAAAAAGGCTGGTCTGCGATGAGACCAGCCTACGGATTAAACCGTACGCGCTAAAAGCCTTACTGTGACAGGAAGACAATCGCTGCTCGGATACGCGGGACAGCATAACATTGCTTGAATCCAGTTTCAATAGTGATCACCATATGAACTCATAATGGGGGCAACGGCAACCGCACATTGTTGGGACACACCTGGAGACACAGCGCGATGCGTTATCGACTCGGACTTGATCTGGGAGCCAACTCACTGGGGTGGGCCATTCTGGAGGTTGAACCCAAAGTACTCTGGTACAACGCGAAACCCGTTGGCATCGTCGCATCCGGAGTGCGAATCTTTGATGCAGGCGTTGAAGGATCGATTGAGCAGGGAAAAGACAGCTCGCGCGGAGCGACGAGGCGCCTGGCAAGACAGCCACGTCGGCAACACTGGAGACAACAGTTTCGCAAGGCAAAACTCTTTCGAATTCTTCAGCAGCTTGAACATCTGCCGCCGACCGACGAACGAACCGCCGAGGTGCGCGACGCAACACTGAAGAAACTCGACGAGCAACTGACGACGAAGTGGTGTCCTGATGGTGATATTGATGCACATCAGAAACTGCCCTATCTGCTCCGAGCCGCTGCGCTCGATCAGCGTCTCGATCCTTTCGAACTGGGACGAGCCCTCTATCATCTTGCACAGCGTCGAGGCTATCGGCCAAATCGGAAGACGGACAAGCCCGATGACGAAGACGCGGGCAAGGTTGCCACTGGAATCAGCACACTCGACTGTGCAAGACGGAAAGATCCCGTTGACCCAGCGACACTGCGAACACTCGCGCAAACTGTCCGCGACGAATTCAAACAACAGGATGGCGCCTTTGCAATTGCCAGTGAAGATGCAGCGTCACCTACGCGAGGCCGAATTCGTCGGCACTACACGTCACGCCAAATGTACTACGACGAATTCATCGCCATTCGCGACTCGCAATTGAAGTATGGTTCGACGATAAGTGAACTCGAATGGAAGCGAATCGAAAAGGCGATCTTTCATCAGCGACCGTTGAAATCCCAAAAGCATCTTGTCGGGCGATGTACTTTAGAATTCGACAAACGCAAAAGCGGTCGGCGGCGATGCACAATCGCACTACCGGAATTTCAGGAGTTCCGCCTGCTGCAGTCGCTGAATCACCTGCGGATCACGATTCCCGACGGGCAGACGGAAGGCGTCAGTAAAGAACAACACGCCGCGCTGCTTCAACATTTGCAACAGTTCGGCGACCTGCTCCTCAATCCACCACGCCGACGAAGCAAGAATGACGCGCGCAACACTTCGGTCATGTCGCTACTTGATCTGCCGAAGGGTACGAAGTTTTCGTTGAACGCATTCACCGACGGTGGCGACGCTGATAGTGAGGATGACGATGACACGAAACTGATCGGTAATCGCACAGCCGCAAAGTTACGTCCGATTTTTGGCAGCCGATGGGATACGATCACGGACATCGAACGTGACCGCGTTATTCTTCAGGTACTATACGTCACGAATCCAGACAGCCTGAAACGCTGGGCGGTTGCGAAATGGAATCTGTCGAGCGAGGCTGCCGAAGCGCTCAGTAATGTATCTTTAGAAGAAGGCTTCGGTGGACTCTCGCGAACCGCTATTCGCAAACTCCTCCCTGAACTTCGGAACCGATTGCGCTACGCCGAAGCCCGAATGAAGGTTTATCCGGAATCATTCAAAGCACAGGAGCCACTAGACCTCCTGCGGCCGCTGAACGATTGGAACTCGGACGTCCGCAATCCCGCCGTGATCCGCGCGCTCAGCGAAGTTCGCAAGGTCGTCAATACAATTATCCGCAAGCATGGCAAGCCGGCACAAATTCACATTGAACTCGCCCGCGACTTGAAGCGGTCGCGAAAAGAACGGCAGGAGATCTGGAAGAAAAACGAAGACCAGCGAAAACGCCGCGAGAAAGCCGCAAAGCAGATTCTCGAGGAACTCGGCGTCTCCAATCCCAAACGATCGCTGATCGAAAAATGGTTGCTGGCAGACGAGTGCAATTGGGAATGTCCATACACGGGGAAACGAATCACGGCGTCAAATCTCGACTACTTCGATGTCGAACACATCTACCCTCGCCAGTATCTCGACGATTCATTCGCAAACAAGACGATGTGCGATCAGTCGTTCAACCGCAATCGGAAAAAGAATAGACTGCCGTCGCAAGTCTTGAGCGGCGAAGAATCCGAAACCGTGTTACAGCGAGTCCGCAGTTTCCAGGGATCGTACGCCGATGGGAAACTGAAACGTTTTATCGCCGCAGCCGTCCCGGAAGGATTTGTCGATCGGCAACTCAACGACACTCGTTACAACTCGCGCCTTGCGGCTGATTTTCTGGGTACTCTCTACGGCGGGCGAAACGATGCCGACGGCAAGCAGCGAATTGTGACTCCAACGGGAAATCTGACGTGGATCTTTAGAACCGGTTGGCAGCTCAACAGCATTCTCAGCGACACCGACGATAAGGACCGCCGCGACAATCGTCATCATGCAGTGGACGCGATCTGTATTGGAGTCTCAACACAAAAAGCCGTGCAATTGGCCTCAACCATTGCGTCCGGTAAATCAATGCCAGGTCAACGCTTCAATGAATTCCTGAGCGAGCTTCCGAAAGAAGTCCCGTGGCCAACTTTCCTTGCTGACGTGCGGCAATCGATTCAGAACATCATCGTGTCGCATCGGCCAACACGAACGATTGCAGGGCCGTTGCACGCCGAAACGAATTACTCGAAACCGCACGTAAAGTATGGACAGACAAACGCGGCTGCCGGGACGTCGCGAAAATCTTCGAAACCGAAACCGCCCGCTGTCGAATACCGTGTGAGAAAGTCGCTCGACAAGCTCACTGAAAAAGATATCACCGGCGAATCGATCATTGATCCCGCCGTGCGGGCGGCAGTACAGGCGAAGTATGCGGAATTGTGCAGTATTGCTACAACGAAGGCGGATAAGACTCCCGCGAAAATGTGGAACGATCTTGCGAAAATCGACAACTTCCCGCGCCTGCCGCCTTCACCGTCACGAGTCCGCAAAGGTGAGACAACATTCGGGAGTCCCATTTTCAAAGTACGTTTGTCCACAGACGCCAAACCTCGCACCGTCGGAAAAGGGGTTCGCGAACGCCAGGTGGCAAGCGGAAAGGATTCCAACTACGCGACGATGATTTACGCCATCCTCGACAAGAATGGCAAGGAGATTCGCTGGGAGCACGAAATCATCACTCGGCTCGACGCTCACCTGCGTCTGAGTGCCAACGGAGGCGGTCGCAAGAAACGCAATCAGAAAAAGCGGAGTTTAGAGCAAACCCCGAAAGTCACGACCAACGCGGCTACATCAGAGGCACCATGCGAACGCGTGCTGGTTCCTCGAACGATTAAAGACTTGCTGGTGATGGAGTCCCCACCTTTCAAACTAAAGGCTGGTGAATCCATCAAGTATCTCTTTTCACTCGTAAAGAACGACACGGTTGAATTGGACGGACCAGAAGATCGCCGGGAGATATACCGCGTACAGAAACTTTCTCAAGATGAGATTATGTTATGTGAGAACATTCGGAATTCGATCGAGCAAAATGATCGCACACCGTGGAATCGAATTAGGAGCATTTCGAATCTTGTACGTCGAAGTCCAGTAAAGGTCGAGCTTTCGCCTGTTGGGGAAATCATCGAGCGATGACAGCCTGCAACATGGAATGACATTTTTCAAATCATTTCCTTGTTCCAGCCCACACAGTTTGCCCACAATTGGGAGTTGAATGGTCACTCTGACACTGGAGGTCGCATCTTTTCCTTCTTCGAAGGGCTCCGGTGCGAAATCGTATTGTCGAAATCAGTCAGTCCCCAACGCGGCTTCGGGTTGAACACCGTCAGTTGGTGCTTCAGCAGGAAGAATCCGGAACAAAGTCGATTCCTCTGGAAGACGTCGCCGTTCTGATCGTCGCTCATCCGCAGGTGACATACACGCAGGCTGTCCTCTCAGAACTTGTTGCGCACGGTGGAATTTTCGTGACCTGCGACAGCCGTCGGATGCCCGTTGGTATTCTTTTACCACTGGACGCTCATTCGACGCAGACGGAACGGTTTCGCCATCAGTTTGATATGCCGATGCCCCGCCGAAAGCGACTCTGGCAGCAGGTGGTTCAAAGCAAGATCGCCATGCAGGCGATGCTTCTGGTGGAACAGACAGGCTGCGACCACGGACTGACTCCGTTGATTGCGCTGGTCCGCTCCGGTGATCCAGCAAACGTCGAAGCACGAGCCGCTCGTAAGTACTGGGGCGCTCTCTTCGGTCCAGAATTTCGCCGGGACCGAGGTGCCGAGGACGTCAACGCAATGCTGAACTACGGTTACGCCATCCTCCGAGCTGCGACGGCACGCGCTGTTTGTGCGGCCGGACTGCATCCGTCCGTCGGGTTGCATCATCACAACAAATACAACAGTTGGTGTCTGGCAGATGACTTGATGGAACCGTATCGCCCAGTCGTCGATCGTGCCGTTTCGCGTTTGTCTCATGCCGGACGAAGTCCTCAGGAGATGACCGCGGAGACGCGAGCGTCCATCCTGAGGAGTCTGACCGGATACGTTGAAACGGACGACCAAACACGGTCTCTTTTCGATTCTTTGACACTGTCCGCACAGTCGCTTCGGATTGCGATCTCGGATAAGTCGAAGCTGCTCCTGTTTCCAGAGGAATTCGTTG
>JBBQSE010000097.1:0-20083 GCA_038214195.1 Planctomycetales bacterium | reverse complement strand
TAGCAGATTACACCCAATGTTGATAGTATTACTTAAGCCAAAGATCGACTAAATCGACAGCCTGCAAGCGCCGATGGCACCATTCGATGTTGTCCGAGCCCGCGTCTGGTTCAATCGTCGCCTTTCGCTCCCCGAAAGCAGCGTCATCACAGTCTTTCGCGGAGCGAAAGGCGACACTTTCTTTCTGTTCGATGCTGAAGCGACCGCGAAGCACGATCCCTTCGCCTTCGAGCGCCTCCAGTGTCGCATGCGTCTGACTGACGGTGATCGCAATTCGCGCCGCTGCCGCTGCGGTAGTAATGGGACCGCAGATTTCCAGCAGTCCTCGCACCATTGCGAGACGTGCGTCGATCGCTTCCCAGTCGATGCGGACGCCGGACGGCACCTCGACTTTCGGCGACAGGACGGCCTCCGCAAAGGCCGCCATGACTGCAGGAACTCGCTCAGTGGCGGCCCAGGCCGTGCGATTGCCAACATACGTGACCAACGTCGCACGACCGTTAGCGACGAGTTCGTCGAACCATTCCGACAACTCGACTCCTTCATCGACGGGCAACAGTATGCGGCTCAACAGCGTATCATGAAGCTCGTCGGCATTTCGCACCAGCGGCTGCGCATCGGCAACAACCTGAGCAATGGCCCGCTCGTCGAGTCGTCCGAGATCACGCACGTCATCGACGGACAGCGAACGCCGCGTCGCAACGGCGCGGGCGCGTCGCTCCGCTGCTTCACCACCATCCAGAAATGCGTATTGATTCGCATTCAGCAGTTCATAGCTGAAGGGCGACGGCTCTCGAGTGTCCCGCGCGATGAATTCAATTTCTCCACGTGCGACAGCATTGAACAATTCCTTCAATGCTTCCATATCATGCGCTTCGTGCAGACAGTCGTCCATCGTTTGCTGCACGAGCGGATCATCGGGAAGTTCGATGTCACCAACGACGTTTTCCTGACATCCCGTGAGTTTGGGGAACACGGCTGTCAGCAAATCTTCACTGCGAAACCGCTGCAACGCTGGCGGAACTTTCTTCCCGTTGCGACTTCGTGGGATCTGCAGGGCGCGAGTTGCGTTCCAGCGCCAGCGATTCAGAAACATTGGTACGGCCAATACTGCCTGTTCGAACATTTCCTGAACATTGCGGGCGTTCAGCATGGGGAACATGCTTTCCAGAGGAAAGCTGTGCTGTGGGCCAAGTGACAACACAATACCATCGTCGTCCGCATTCGCCTGAAGTTCGAAATCGAACGAACGACAAAAGCGTTTCCGCAAGGCCAGCCCCCACGCGCGCGTGATTCGCGTACCGAACGGAGCGTGGATCACAAGCTGCATCCCGCCGCTCTCATCGAAGAAGCGTTCAAAGACAACTCGGCGACATGTCGGCAGCAGCCCGATCGCAGCCTTCTGAGCTGCCGCATACGTCACTGCCTGTCGCGCGGCGTCAGGCGAGACACTGGCTTCGGCAATCAGCCAGGCCTGAGCGGATTGAAAGGGGTCAGACCCTTTACTAAGAGGGTCAGACCCCTTTAAATCAACACGACGTTCCAGCTCTTCGCGAAGCTGCGACACAGCTTCAGAAAGTTCAATCGTTCGCCCCGGTGCTTCGCCGTTCCAAAACGGAATCGAAGGCGGCGCGCCACCAGCGTCGGAAACATGAAGATCGCCACCCCGCAGATAGCGAACTCTCCATGATGTGTTCCCAAGCACAAAGATGTCACCAGCGGCTGTCTCGGAACCAAAGTGTTCATCAACCGTTCCAACGGTGACGTTGTCTTCCTCCGTGATCACGCGAATCGAAAACACTTCCGGAATGGCACCCGCATTGGCAATCGCCGCCATTCGCGCGCCGGGACGTGCTCTCAGCCGCCCCTGAACCTGATCGTGATGCAGGAACACGCGGCCTCGACCATTCGACGGCACCAGTCCTTCGCTCAGGATTCCCACGACACGATCAAACGTCGTGCGGTCAAGATTTTGATACGGAGCGGCGCGTCGAAACAGCGTGAACAGTTCGTCGGTCTTCCATTCCTGACACGCGACCTCCGCCACGATCTGCTGAGCCAGCACATCGACGGGCGCGATCGGAATTGGAATTGAGTCCAGATGTCCCTGTCGGATCGACCGAATCATCGCCGCGCATTCGATGAGTTCATCGCGAGTCAGCGCGAACAACCGACCTTTGGGCACCAGTCCCAGTGCATGTCCGGACCGTCCAATGCGTTGCAGAAACGTGGCGATGTTGCGGGGCGAACCGATCTGCAACACCAGATCGATGTAGCCGACGTCGATTCCCATTTCGAGTGACGCGGTGGCAACGACCGCTTTCAGCTGCCCGGATTTAAGACGTTGTTCGGTATCCTGACGATGCTTGTATGCCAGCGATCCGTGATGACTGCTGATCGCCTCTTCGCCAAGGATTTCGCTCAGCTGATGCGTGAGTCGTTCCGCCAGTCGCCGCGTGTTCACAAAGATCAGAGTCGCGCGATGAGCATTGATGAGTTCCACGATCCGTGTATGGACTTCGGCCCATTGTTCGTGCATGCACACGGCACCAAGTTCACTGGGCGGCGTTTCGATTGCCAGATCCAGCTGCCGCTGATGGCCAATGTCGATGATGACGGGCAGAGTGTCGGGCGACGTTCCACCCACCGGCACACCAACCAGGAACTCGGCGATTTTTTCAATCGGGCGCTGAGTCGCCGAAAGCCCGATTCGCTGCAGCCTGCGAGGACAAATTGCTGCCAGGCGTTCGAGAGTCAATGACAGATGCGATCCGCGTTTGTCGCGAACCAAAGCATGAATTTCATCGACGATGACCGTTTCAACGGTCTTGAGCACATCCCGGCTGCGCGTACTGGTCAGCATCAAATAGAGCGATTCCGGCGTCGTCACCAGAATATGCGGTGGTCGTTTGACGATGGCCGCTCGTTTAGATGCGGTCGTGTCGCCCGTGCGCAGCCCGACTCGAATGGGAGGAATCTCCAGCCCCCATTCCGCCGCCAGGGCCAGAATCTCATCAAGAGGCTGCTGCAGGTTGCGATGCATGTCATTCGACAGGGCTCGCAGCGGCGAGACATAGACAACGCGAATCTCGTCATTCAGCTCGCCCGATTCTGCCAGTCGCAACAGGCGATCAATCGCGGACAGAAACGCCGTCAACGTCTTGCCGCTACCGGTCGGTGCCGCAATCAGAATGTCGCGCCCCGCTGAAATATGCGGCCAGCCCTCGACCTGCGGCTCCGTCGGTCCTGCAAACCGGGACTGAAACCATTGCACGATGACGGGATGGAAATTCTGAAGCGACATGGTGTTTCAGGATAGGCCGGAATACGGCAATTGGCAATCCTTAGAACAACTATTCAATCCCCTGCGCCGCCAGCCAGCGTTCGGCATCCAGAGCGGACATGCAACCCGTTCCTGCAGCCGTGATGGCCTGGCGATAGTAGTCATCTGCCACATCGCCGGCCGCGAAGATGCCTTCGACGCTGGTGTACGTGCGCTGCGGCGTGGTCCAGATGACGTAGCCTTTATCGTTCGTCTTCAGCTGCCCTTTAAGGAAGTCTGTGTTGGGAGTATGACCGATCGCCGCGAAGTAGCCTGTTGCTTCAAGGTCTTCTGTTTTCGTGTCATCGACGGTGCTGCGAATTCGGACGCCCGTCACGCCCGTCTTTTCGTCGCCCAGAACTTCGTCGATTGCCGAATTCCATTTCACCTGAATCTTATGGTTTGAGATCGCTCGTTCGGCCATGATCTTGCTGGCCCGAAACGCATCGCGGCGATGCACGATGTAGACGACTGACGCGAACTTTGTGAGAAACGTCGCTTCTTCCATCGCGCTGTCTCCACCACCGACAACAACGACGGGATGGTTGCGGAATCGCGGCAGCGCGCCGTCGCAGACCGCACAGGCGGAGACGCCCATGTTTTTGAACCGGTCCTCGGACGGCAGCCCAAGATAATTCGCGCGGGCACCGGTCGCGATGATGATCGCATGGGAAGTGAATTCTTCGCCTTCCAGTGTTTTCAGTTTGAAGGGACGCTCTGACATGTCGATATCGACAATATCGTCCGTGACGACTCGTGTTCCGAAATTCAGGGCCTGTTGCCGCATGAGTTCCATTAATTCCGGGCCGCTGACGCCGTGTTTTCCATGTGGAGCCATGTACTTCCGCTTGGACGCTTCAATCGACGTGTCCAGATAGCTCGTCATATCGCCGGACGGAAAGCCGGGAAAGTTTTCGACTTCCGTGGTCAGCGCCAACTGTCCCAGCGGTAAAGTGCCCATCTGGCGGTTTACTTCGTTGAACGCGCCTTCGTAGACAACGGGTTTAAGTTCGGCTCGAGCCGCATAAATTGCAGCGGTCCATCCCGCAGGGCCGGAACCGATGATTGTGATTCGTTCTGTCATTTCGTTTGCCTGACTTTCTTCCGATTGTTCTTTGACTGGAACCTGATTCGACCGTATCCATCAATCCTGCGAAGCATAGCAATTTGGCGAACGAGTTCGAGTCGCCCTGAGAAACGGAAATGAACGCCATTGATGAGAATAATGATTCAACTTGAGACGAGCCTGGAGACCCGTGCTACGAAACGGCGCATGACACTTCCTGAGCCTGTCCGGAGTTGCCAGGGTCGGCGGGGTATTGTCCGGGCTGGTTATCGGAATACCGTTGTTGAATCACGTCATGCCAGTCGTCCGCATTCCTGACGGAGATGAATGCGGCGCGAACATTATCGGCGGCGGGATGCCATGCTGCATAGTGAATGCAGAACTTACGGAGCTGCTTCGAGACCTGTTCGCGGGGCAGGATTTGTTCGGCAAGGCGAAAGTGTTCACAAATCACTTCGCGCTGCTGGTGGACGGTGGGCGGATCCGGTAGAGACTCACCACGAAGCAGAGCGGCGGCCTGGGAAAAAATCCATGGGTTGCCAATGGAGCCACGGGCAGCAGTGACGCCATCGACTCCGGTTTCGCGAAGCATTCGCACGCAGTCGGCTGCTGTGAACAAATCGCCGCTGCCCAGCAACGTGCGTTGCGGGAAATGCCGACGCAGTTCCCTCAGAAAACTCCAACGACTGGGACCGACGTATTTCTGCTCGACTGTCCGTCCATGAACCGTAACGGCAGCAATGCCCAGATCGAATGCGGCTTCGATGATGCGAAAAAAATTGTCCCGACTTTGCTGCCCATCGTCCAGTCCGCGGCGCATTTTGACAGTGACGGGCCTGTGGGAAGGAACAGCATCGCGAACTCGTTGAAGGATTTCGATCGCGATATCCGGCTGCCCCAGGTGGTAGCCGCCACGACAGCGACCGGAGGCTTTCTTTGCCGGGCATCCGAAATTGATGTCAATGACATCAAAGCCAGCCTCGACGAGTTTCATGGCCGCCGGGGCAAATTGTTCAGGTTCCGCCCCCATCAGCTGCGCGCCGACCGGATGATCGTCGTCTGTGACCAGCAAGTGATGTCGCGTCTTTCCGCGATTCTTCAGGGAACTTACGAAGGAATCAATCATCACTTCGCAAATGGAATACGGCGCTCCGAGCTTTCTCGCAATCGCCCGCATCGGCCAATCGCTGTAGCCGCTCATGGCCGCCTGTACGACGGGAAGATCGAGTGAAATGGGACCGATGGTCAACAAGGAGATGCTTTCTATGTGATCATTACAGTGATCAATATTCATGAATTAATCAATTCCCCCTCACCCTGGCCCTCTCCCCCCGGAGAAAAATTGTGAAGTTGGAAAACTGATTGCGGGGGAGAGGGGACAATCGCAAGGCTTTGCACCTCATTTCTGACCACGTGAAGTATAAACGACTGCGGGCTGAAAGGTTACGCGAGAAAGACATCGTTTGGCAACGTCGCCAGCGGCAGTGCGGTTGTGCGGTCGGGTTCATTTGGTACGACGGTATGCCTGATCCATTGCAGCAGTTCCGGGAGTCCGTGACCTGTGTGTGCCGAGACATTCAAGACTGGCAAACTGGACAGCGCCTCGGGCAATCGGTCCAGGAGACCGTCGTTGTGGCTGACTGGCAGATCCGATTTGTTCCGCAGGATCACACGGTGCTGAGGCAGTGAAGCCGCCGCAAGTCCAGTGATCCAGTTTTCCGAGTCCGAAGTCTGATCAATAACGATGCACAGCACATCGCACTCTGACGCGGCAAGTATTGATTGCCGGATGCCGTGCTCTTCAATTTGATCATGCGTGCTTTCACGCAGTCCCGCCGTGTCAACAAACCGAAACGGCCAGCCATCGATTACCGCATCAACTTCCACGACGTCGCGTGTCGTTCCGGGTTGATCACAAACGATTGATCGCTCCATTCCGGCGATCGCATTCATCAGCGACGACTTACCGACGTTTGGCGGCCCGACCAGGACAACTCGCCTGGGTTCAGTGAGATGCCGGGCAACTTCCCGCCAGCCTGCGAGGCGTTTTCGTACAGACTCGACATCGGCTGCGATTCCCGCAGCCGTCTGAAGCAGCGTGAGATCATTGCACAGCGCATTGGATGCCTGTGCCAGAATTAACCCGGCAGTCTTTCGACTTCCGGCCTCGGGCAGCGCGGCTCGAATGGCCTGGTGGATGCCGTTCCGCACTCTGCTGTCAATGGATTCGTATTCCTCTGCGGTGTCGATGACAGCGATATTTGCCTGTTCCGTGAATCCATCGTGCCGCAGATCGCCGCAGATTCGCTGGACGGCCACCAGTCCACCGTGGCACTGAACTTCCCATGTCGTCCAGGAAGTTCGCACGACGACAAGATCTTCCTCGTTCCAGCGCCCGTAACAAATCCGCCCGATTTCCATCCATGCACCGGGACGACCGGTCGTGGACACGCGGCGCAGGACGAACTGAGCCACGTCCGCTGAGTCGCAGGTCAACTCGAGAACTGCCACCGCGCCCGGTCCGGGTGCCGTGAGGATTTGAAACTGCCTGCGGGAAATTTGATCGGCAGTTGGATTCAAAACAGTTTCCATAGTGAGCACATCAATCGGCAAATTCTGCCACACCCATAAAATCGTGCTTGGAACTCTGTGGGGAAACTCAGCACAACCGGCATTGTTACATACAGAATGGGCATTTTTCGTTATCGGCCTGCGGAGAGTCTCAAGAAAAATCAGCGAAACCGCCGGACCATGAAATCGACTCCAGCGTGCAGTCCGACAATGCCGATCTTTCGATTACGATCACCCCTGCGCGACAACGTGCGCCGTGCGCCCACTAGTGGGAACCCGGCGGCTCTTGCGGAAATTCGAATGATCTGATTTTCTATGCAAACTGCCAGTCGTCGATCATCCTTTCTCAATAACCTCTCAAATTTTGGCCAGGAATGGTCATGAGTCGGCCCTCGGACAACGCGACCCCAAGGTCACTTCCAGCGAGATTCCTGGGCTGGACGGTGGCGACGGTCTCGGCACGGCCGCGGCTGATGCTGTGGTTTGCTCTGCTGCTGGCCTGCGCCGCTGTCGGTGAAACGGTCATTCATCTGCAGATACGAACCAGTCGGGCGAATCTGATGGATCCATCGAGTCGCTTTGCGGCAACATGGAAGCAGTATTCGAACACATTCGCGGCGGACAGCGATCTGATCGTGGTTGCCGAAACATCGGCACCGAACGCGACGGTGATCAAAACTGTGATAGATGATCTGGGCGACCGCCTCAAACGCGAACCTGAATTCTTTTCCAATGTGCAGTCGAGTGTCAATTTGACAGCCATGAGAAGGAAGGCGTTGCAGTTTCTTTCAGCACCCGAGCTTCAGAAAACAGCCTCGCGAGTCCGCAGCTACGACACGGTCGTACGAGGTCAAAACTGGAGTTACGTTCGCACGGAAACCCTTGCGTCGTCACTGCGAAAGAAAGTAGTCGAAAAGCAGCGGGACGGTGTCGTATCCGAATCAACGTACGAGTCTGTTGAGCGATTCGCGAACAGTCTGTCATCGTTCATGCGGCATTCACTCGAGAGCCCCACTCCGCAAACCCGGTCGTTTATGTCACCGCTGCCCGATCTGATGGACATTGCGTCCGATCAGAAACTCAGCGACGACGCGACAGCCTATGTGATTAACGATGACAACACTGTCGGCGTGCTGCAATTGGCCGCCGTGCCTCAGAAGGCCACACCGGGCGATAATTCGAAAGTGATCGCGCGGCTGCGAGAGCACATCGCCGCCGTCCAGGCCGCTCGTGAAACCGATTATCCCGGACTTAAGATCGCATTGACCGGCATCCCGACGCTCGAACATGATGAAATGCACAGCACGTCAGTCGATATGCGCAACGCCGGCATCGTCGCGTTCTTTCTTGTCGGTGGGATGCTGCTGTTGGCGTTTCGCGGCGTGCGACATCCCATGTTGGCGCTGCTCACGCTGATTGTTTCTCTCTCATGGACATTTGGTGCCGCCACGCTGCTCATCGGTCATCTCAACATCATCAGCGTGTGCTTCTCAATTTTTCTGATCGGCCTTGGGATCGACTATTCCGTATCGTTCATCAACGGCTATCTCGCCCTGCGGCAGGAACTCATGGAGTTACCAGACGCTCTCCGTGAGAACGCGGAAACGACCGGAACCGGAATTCTGACGTCTGCCATCATCACAGCTCTGGCATTTTGCACGGCGATTATCACCGGATTCCCAGGGCTCGCGGAGCTAGGTGTAATCTCAGGGATGGGCGTGCTGATCTGCGCGTTTGCGACGTTTATTTTTCTGCCCGCACTGATCGTGTTGTCCGACGCCGACGTGGATGTCGAAAGTCTGCCAGCGCCGTTCTCCGCCTCGTTTCTGCGAAGAGCCATCGTGGCGTGGCCCGTGATTTCGATTTCGGTTGTCGTCACGGCCCTGTGTTTCTTTGGCTATCAGGCGTTCCGCTATTCCGATGGTGCCGTGACCTGTCGAATCAACTACGACCCGAATTTGCTGGACCTTCAGGATCCGAATCTGGCCGCAGTCAAGGCCGAACGCCGCCTGGCGGAATCGGGTTCTGAAACTGTTCTGTACGCGGTCTCCGTAGCGCACACGTGGGAAGACGCGATCGCCCTGCGGAATCGTTTCCAGGCACTGCCTTCGGTCGCCCGCGTCAGCGACGGAGCAAGTAAGTTGCCGGAAACGCCGGACAGCCAGTCGATGCAACTCATCCAACAACTGCAAAAGAGCGCCAGCAGTATTCCGCAATCTGCTCCAGCCATCGCGCCCGCCAATCACAACGTGGTGGGACCAGAAGTTGATGCCCTGTTTGCCGCAGTAAAAAAATCGAACAGTCCGACAGCGCAGCGTGCCGCCAAAGCCCTGGATCAGTTTCTGGAAGATCTTTCAAAGACACCGGGGCGTCGTTCGAGTGATATCCTGACGGCGTACAACGACATGGTGGCTAACTGGCTCATCAAAGAATACGCCGACATTGCCCGGGCCAATGACTTTCAGCCTGTCGGCCTGCGGGACGTTCCAAAGGAGTTGAAGAATCGCTATGTCCGAGTCGATTCGGACAACGTCCAGCACTGGGCACTGCGAATCTACCCTCGCGCCGACGTCTGGAACGGTGCCGCCCTGGCGACGTTTGTCGAAGAGCTGCGGACCGTCGATCCGGAAGTTACGGGTGTGCCCGTGCAGAATCTGGAATCCGCCGGACGCATGCACACCACCTATGCGAACATCGGACTTTACGCTCTGGCGGTAATCTCAATGCTGCTGTTGCTCAATTATCTGCGACCCGGACAAAAACTTCTCACCGTGATGCCGCCAGTGGCCGTCGCCGCGTTCATTGGTTACACGCTGTTCAAACGCAACGGCACGATCGATCCTTCACTGCTGGTGCTGATTTGCCTGGGGCTGGTGATTTTTATCGCCGCCGTGCTGGATTATCGCAACCTGCGGGACACGGTTCTTACGCTCGTGCCGGCGTTTGCAGGCGGAATTCTGATGTTGGGACTGATGGCGATGTTGGGTCTGAGTCTCAATCCGCTCAACCTGATCGCGCTGCCACTGGTGTTTGCGATCGGAATCGACAACGGGATTTATCTGGTGGCCGACTGTCGCCGTCAAATCGCAGCGGGAAAGACAAAATATGAGCCATCGGCGGATATGCTAAGCAGCGTGATCGTGACATCGCTGACTTCGATCGTCGGTTTCGGAAGTCTGATCATTGCGGCTCATCAGGGAATGTTCAGTATCGGGATCCTGCTGGCTCTGGGCGTTGCGTCCAGCCTTGTGGTGTCGCTCTTCCTGATGCCGTCGATTCTGGTTCTCGTCGCCCAGCATCAGCCCGCGCCGATGGAACCGGTCCGCATCATTCGGAAACCTGAGTTGCCTGCTGAGGATGCGACCGCGAAGCCTGCGCCTCCTCAGAAGGCCCGCAAGGCGGCGTGATTTGCGATCTCCGTCTGGTGCCAGATTGCATGGCATCAGTCTCTTCCGTTCGCCAATCTCAGTGCCAGTCACTATGATCGTTCCATGCGAATCGCCCATCTTATTACTCGACTCATCATCGGCGGCGCGCAGGAAAACACGCTCTTCAATGTCGATGATCAGCACCATCTGTTTGGCGATGACGTCTGTCTGATCACCGGACCTGGCCTGGGTCCGGAAGGATCACTGGAACAAAAAGCCCGTGATCGCGGCCTTGCTCTGCGGGTGCTGCCCGAACTGCATCGCAGTCTGAATCCGTTCCAGGACTGGAAGGCTCTGTCCGCCATTCGCCGAGCGTTGGCTGACTTCTCGCCGGAACTCGTCCACACACACAGCTCCAAAGGCGGCATTCTTGGACGGCTCGCAGCGCATCAGTTGCGACTGCCTGCTGTCCACACAATTCATGGCGCGTCATTTCATTATGGCCAGAATCCGGTGGCGCAGTTTGCCTATAAGTTCGCCGAACGACGAGCCGCCAATTGGTGTCAGCATTTCATCAGCGTGTGCGACGCGATGACCGATCAGTACGTCGCCGCCGGGATTGCGCCACGTGAAAAGTTCACGACTATCTTCAGCGGCATGGATGTTGACCACTTTATCAAGCCGCGTCGGGATCCGACCGAGTTGCGACGAGAGCTTGGCCTTGCACCATCGGATGTCGTCATTGGAAAAGTGGCGAGGCTGTTTCATCTCAAGGGACACGAATACCTGATCGAGGCGGCTCCGGATGTCGTCAAAGCTGTGCCCAGCGTCCGTTTTCTTCTCGTGGGCGACGGCATCCTGATGGAGCAATGTCAAAAGAGAATTGCGGAACTGGGTCTGACAAAGCATTTTGTCTTCGCCGGACTCGTGCCGCCTGAAGCGGTTGGCGATTATCTTCACGCGATGGACGTTGTGGCGCATACGAGTGTTTGGGAAGGACTTGCGCGCGTCCTTCCGCAGGCTCTGATTGCAGGGAAACCGGTGATCAGCTTCGACATCGATGGCGCGGCGGAGGTGTGTATTCCAAACGAAACCGGATTACTCGTCGCGCCGCGAGATATCACTCAACTGTCACGGGCGATGATTCAACTGGCTGAAGATTCAGCGCTGCGTCTGCGTTTTGGAAACTGCGGACGACATCGTTTTACGGAGCAGTTCCGCCATGACAACATGACCCGGCGTATTCGCGAAGTGTACGCTCAGGTGCTCGCCAACTGGCCGGTACGCGGGGAGTGACACGGATTTGAAGTCTCACGACTTCCGCGACATTTCGAGTCAGCGTTTCCCCCGAAGCAGGACGAAGCCAACAGCGATGCTGATCACCAGCATCACACTGTAATCCTGGGGGCTCATGTGATTGAAACGGTGTACAATCAGACTCTTGGTCTGATAGAACCAGGAATCAAGTGAATTGAGAATGCTGAGGAACATTACAATCTCATCGTACCGCGATCGGCTTGGGTCAGTCGCTGAAGATCTTTCAACAAGAAAGTACAGCACTTAAAGACTTGGTCACGTTTACCTGAATGGCGGCCGAATTTCCGGGCACGCAGGACCGCTGTCGAAAATTCCCGATCGCTGTATCGATTGTTACAATTGTACCTCGCGTGGGCATGAATGCAGAGCACCGGTCAGCGATCTATCGTCACAGCGACGTCCTGACCATTGATGACACAATGCAACGGTCCCTGAGTTGCGTTGCTGCGAATCAACGCCAATCCAATTGAGCCGTGATCGTTGCTGGCGGAGGATGTTACATCACCTGCCGTGCTTCCATCCGCGGTCAGAATTGTCGCGTGAAGGAAATCGTCCGGTTTGGCAGACGACTGCACGCAACGGAGGGCACGGTTGACATGTCCCATTGCATCCAAACGGGCGATGGGTTCCTGTCCGAGATAGCAACCTTTGACATAGCTTACTGCGGTACCGTTCCGTTCCGCCTCGGGAGCTATGTGATTGGATGTCATGTCCTGATTGATGATTGGAAACCGTTCGCGGATTCGCAGGCGCTCGAATTGGGACTGATCAGCATCAGGGATTCCGTCGGAGACTCCCGCCAGCCACAGCATGGCGGTGTCCGCCCACGTCACGGATAAGGACACAGCCTTTTTCAGTTCGTTGTCCGAATGCGGAATCTCTATGTCCGCGCAGCGGAGCGGTCCTGTGATGTTCGAACTGGCCGTGTTAATCGACTTCAGCAGGGCAGAGACTGCGGCATCGCCAATCGCAACTGACGCAGTTGAATCGCCCGTCGCACTCGACACGGCAACATCTTCCATAATGATGTATCGATTCAAATGCTGCTGGACGGCGGCCTCGTCACCTCCCAGCATCCAGAGTTCATGTCGATCAGCAAAGGCCAACACATAACCATGCGCAATGACACGCGCCTTCACATCGCAAAAGAATGCTTCTGCTGCTTCTCCGAACGGCAGTGCCTTGATCTCGTTCGTGCAGAAATTGTGCAAATATTTGGCGCGATCCTGACCGGTGACTACCAGTCGGGACAACGAGGGAAGCAACGAGGTTGAAGCCATGCAGTTCTATCGATCCTGGCAGATTTGCGTTTCAGGTTGTGCCCGGTGTGAATTCTACTTCGCGTCGTCGGCAGCGGCTTTGGAAGCAGCGGAGGCCGCTTTGGCGGCTTCTTCCTCAGTCTTGCTCAATTCTGGATTTGGTGTGGAGTCGCCTTCTACATCGCCACGAATCCACTGCACACCAGCAGCGATTGAATCCAGATATCGCTGATCTTTCCATGTTGCTTCGTTGTGGCCGAGGTTGTTGAAATAGACTTTGCCCTCACCGTAGGACTTGACCCAGGCAACCGGCACATGCCGCGGTTCTGATGGTTTACAGCGCGTCATGTCCAGGCTCATCAGCACACGCACCTTTTCCGGCTGCCAGTTTTTGTATTGGTAGATTTCGTCCTGAATCGTGAACTCTTTTCCGAAGGGCTTCATCGTCGGATGATCCTGATCATGCACGTTGATCGTCACCGTCGTCCCTGAGCCCCACGGATGCCCGTCGAACGTTCCGCCAACCATGTCCCAGTATGGCTGATAGTCACCATACGTGTCGGCGGCCGAGTGGAATCCAATGAAGCCGTGTCCTTTGGTCGGCAGCCATTCCCTGAAGAAGTAATCGCGATCGGCTTCCGCGATCGGAAGTGAGCCCGTGGTGTAAAACATCACGATATCGTAGTTCTTCAGATTCTCTTTGGTGAAATCCGCAGCGGCATCCTGCGTGCAGACCACGGTGAACAATCCAGTCTTCTGACCCAGTTCAATCATGGCGATTTCTGCAGCCGCCAGTTTCTGTTCGCCATTGTCAGGACGCTTCACACTGCCATGCACAAACCCCACACTTTGCGTCAGCATCAGAATTTTCGATGGGGCCTTGTCCGCAGCAAAACCAGTCACACTGATCATCGCCACAGCAACACTCGCAATCCCATAACACAACAGCTTTGAAATTCGCATGAAGACACTCCGGCTGAAAAACAGAACTCAATTCACAACATCGGACGGGCACATTGTTCACAGATTCCGAACTTTTTTCCAGGCATCAGCTTCCGTGAACGGATCAAACAGTATGGCGATGTTCGCAGCGGCGAGTTCCGGGCCGGAAATAAATCTTCCGGGACGTGTCCAGTTGTTAAGCGTTTCCGGGGGCAGATTCATGAGCGAAGCCAGCAGTGCATCAAGCCTGGTTTCCATTTCTTTGAAGTGTCGAGCCCATTCCGTCGCTTCCTCCAGACGAACGTCTTCCTCAGACTGCCATCGCATGGGATGGAACAGCATGGTTGAGTGTGGCGTGACCAGTCGCCGCTGGCATGCAGCAAAAGGCAACAACGCGGCGGAAGAACATTCACCGATCACGACTGCCGTGACGCGCAGATTGCGAAGTCGAATAAGGGTTCCGAGTGCCACTCCGGTGTACACACTGCCGCCGCACGAATCGAAATAGACGGTTCCCCTGCTGCCGCGCGGGACGTTCGTGAATCGTTCGAGCAAATCGGTTTGTCGATCAGTCAGATCGCCACAAACCGCGATCTCCCAGGGTTGCCGCGACTCCTGAACCTGACGTGGGCTCTGAAACCATTGAGTGGCGGGTGTCGGGATGCTTGAAACTCGCTTCTTTTCGCCGTCCATTGTCTTCTCGAAAAGACGGCATGATAGCAAGCATCGCCCACGACCTGAAGTCGGGGCAAACTGGAAGTACATTTCCAACAAGTTGTCACTGGGGTGCGCGACAAATAGCAAATCGCAAAATAATTCTTTACGTTGTTTTTGTTCCTGACGATACGACTGATGTCCCTTCGCCCCCGAGATCGGGGGAGAAGGTGGCCGCAGGCCGGATGAGGGGGGTTGACCGTGCGATGATGCTATTGAAAGAATGAAGACGGCCTCCGCAATTCCCCCTCACCCTGGCCCTCTCCCCCGGTGGATAAATGCTTGAAAGTGGTTTCGGTGTATGCCGGGGGAGAGGGGACTTTGGTTGACGACCTCCGTGCGGTGTTTCACTATCAGTCCTTTTAATTTGTGGAGCCCAAGCTTGGCATGAATGGAACAGGAACACCTCAAATCGTCCATGCAAAAAACAGTCAATTTGCTATTTGTCGCGCAGCCGGAACAGTCACGAAGTGGCTTTCAGGGCGCGTTGGTCGCTGGTTCAAGCACGGATACCTGCAACTGAGCTGTGGAATCGGCCTCGATGATGAGAGTCGTTACGTCTGCAGGGGTTTCAAGAGAAGTAAACGCCGTCCCCAGCAGCGTAAACGTTACCGCCTTATCCGACGCCTTCAGTTGCCTGCTGTTCGGAATCAGGCAGCCCCGATCAGTCGAGGCGATCGACAACGCCCATCGTCGAAACTCGATATCGAACGATTGGCCGGCAACTTCCGCGATGCGACGATCCAGGGCCGACTCGCCTGAATGCAGGAATTTTTGAACCGCCTGTGGGGATGTCAAATACTCTGATAAGAACCACGTCGATGCGCACCGACTGCCCGCGCGACGCTCTTGAAGACTCAGCACAGATTCAGAGGCGACGATCGGGCATTGGGACGAGTCCGCAAGAAATTGCTCGATCCTGTGCCGAAAGTTCCTGGACTCCTCGCAGCTTTTAAGCTCTGCAAAATGTGCGACTGCCTCATTGAGCCACGGCGGAACTGGCGGCATCGCCGGAACTATCCCGCGTTCCTCGTCAACTACTTCTGAATCCAGGGAACGAACGCAAAACATTGAACAGATCGCCGCATGCGTCAATTCGTGTGTCAGCAGCCCCGCGAGTTCTTCCGTCGGCAATTCAAGAATGCCGGGATCGATATAAATAATGTCGCCGCGAAAATCCGAATTGCCCTGGAAGTCAGTCTCTCGGATACACCCATGAATCGGCGCGCGTTCCGCAGCTGATTGCGGATTCCGATCGAGATCGGTGACAACGATCGACAGCTTTTCGTCACCGTCAACGTCCGCCACCTCACCGATCCACTCTTCGACGATCGGCAACGCCCGAGTTTCGACAGCCGCTAAAAGGCGTTGTAGTTTGGCAGGGCTGAAGAAACGGGCCCGGAGTGCGCTGACCATCCGATGGTCAGCGTACACGCGAACTTGCCGGCTTTCATCCAGAATTTGACACTCAACCGGTTCATTAACAGTCCCCACAACCCCAAAATGCGGCGTCAAAAAAATGCGGGAACGCGATGTCGTGTCCAGGCTGCATTTTTGCACCTGGCATTCGTCGCCGATTGCATCGCGGTCGCGATCATTGATCGTTATGCACGATAAGTCCTGACTTTCCCAGGGATAGCGCCGTGGGGTGCGTTGCCGTACTTCAGAGGCTGAGTAACGATGAACCGGCAGTAAATTCGTCGGCTGGTTTTCCTGGTCGCTGTCCGGCGTCGCGACTTTGAAACTGACCGTATGGCGAGCCCCCGAGACGTCAAGACTGCCAATAACGATTCGTGAGCCCCGCGAAATATTCCGGATCACCGCGATCTGTCGATGCGATGGACCTGAACTGCGATTACGGGACAGACCCCGTTGGTTCCCAAACTCATTCCATGGCGTGGCGAAGTTCGATTGGAAGCCATTGGGAGCAACGTGGTTGGCGGATCCCGTCGTGCCGTGTGACATGGCAATTAGGAACCAGGCACTTAGAAAAATCGCGCCCAGCAGGTAATCGCCGGTATGCCGCCCCATGAAGCACCCCGTCCCGGCGGCATCCCCGTATTTGCGAAAACTTGCCCCGCCTTGAGCCGCCTCCCAATTGATATCGGCGGAATAATCTGCAGAATTGACCCAATGTCAGAGTTTGAGGGGTTCAGCGGCTTCAACGACGTCGTCCGTCAACTTCAACGCAGGTCGCAGGTTCTTGCCGTTTTTGCAGGGATTTCCTTTTCCGTATATCCGAGAACGACTGTAGACTACTCGGCGCGGAGCACCCTGCGCAACGAGTGCGGTGCAGATTCTGTCCGACAATGGTTCGTGATCATGAACCTGAGGGAGATTTTTATGCGGCATTTGGCTGGTTCGTTTTGTTCACTGGGCCTTGGCCTGTCTGCCTTGTGTCATGCCGTCATGGCGGATTCACAGCCGCAGTCAGTCGATTCGGACGCTGTAGTGTTTCGAACAGGCCAGACTGCGGAACACCACTTCGCAGTGGCTATTAAGTCGCTGCGACAAGCGAAGACAATCAAGCGTCACCTTGTGATGGTGGACACCTCAGCCAGTCAGACCGGACGATTCCGCGACGGCAGCCTGCAAGTGTTGCAGTCTCTGGCGAGTGCGTTACCGCAGGATCATGAGATTTTCGTTGCTGCAGTTGATTCCACCTTCGAGCAGCTGACGACAGGCTTTGTGGCACCGAACTCGACGGAGTTCGGCAATGCCATTCAGAAGCTGTCAGAACGCACTCCAATGGGCGCGACTGATCTTGCGTCATCTTTGAAACAGGCCGTGAGCCTGGCCGATGCAGACGCTCCCGCCTCGCTGTTGTACATCGGCGACGGGATGAGTTCTTCAAATCTGCTCAGTGAAAAGGACCTGTCAGAACTCGTCGAAAATATGACGTCCGCAGAAGTTTCGTTCCATGCTTTGCTGCTTGGACCAAAGGTAGATACGGAACTCTCGGGAATTCTGGCGAATCTGACTGGCGGATCATCGCAATATCCGACAAAACTCAACGCAGACGCGATCGCTCGGGAACTGGCAGACGCAGCATCGATTGCGCCTGAGTTTGTCAGCAATCTGACATCAGAAGATGCGAGTCTGAAGCTGGCTGGCCCGGCACAGGTCGCTTTGCGGTCTGACCGACATACGATTGTGTTTGGCGAAGGTTCTCCCGCACGCCAATTGACCCTGACAGCAAACGACGCCAGCGGAAAGACATGCCAGTGGAAGGCATCGGCTTCCACCAGCGAAATGGGCAACGAAGTTCGCATCCTGTTTGAACGCGCGGAAGCATCGCATGGACTTGTCTCGCCGATCGTGGGTGTTGAAGGTCTCCAGTCGGTTTCTACGGAGCTTGCCGCCACTGTCAATCGTTCAATTCTGACTGTTCGTCAGCTTTCAGACAACGGCAACAAAACCCGTGCTCTGGACGTCGCTCGCCAGGCAAGCAAACTTGCCGGTGGAGACATTCGCCTGACGGCTTTGATGGATGAATTGAATGATGAACCGCAGCCGCCCGCTTCCGGCGACGACCGTCTTGGGCCACCACGTCCGAATGAGACAACGCCATTGAGCGAGGCCCAGGAACGCATTGAGATTGCTACGCAAAAGCTGACACAACAAACAACTGCGGCGATCCAGGAAGCGAAAGAAATCGCAGGAGAACAGCCCGAGTTTGCCCAGACTCGATTGAAGGATCTGCTGGAAACGATTCGTTCGGCCCCCGAACTGGCACCTGAAAAACGCGACGAACTGCAGCGACGCGTGATCGATGCACTCAGTTACGTGCAGATCCGCAAGGATACGGTCACCATTCAGAGGCGTCAGGAAATCGAATCGCGGGCTGTTCAGGAAGCAGAACGTCGAGTCTTGTCTGAAATGCGTCTGGAAGAAGAGCGACTGCAGGCTCTGATTAGTCAGGTTCGTGGTCTGCTTGACCGCGCCGCACATGGTGATATCGACTCCTATGAGGATGCCGAAGTTCAGGCTCGGATCGCACTCGACATGAAACCCGGCAATGGAACCGCGACCGCCGCTCTGGTGATGTCGGAAGCAGCCGGTCAGCTGAGCAAGGCGTACCGTCTGAGGAATTTGCGGGGAGACCGATTTCTGGAAACGCTGTACCAGGTTGAACTCTCGCATGTTCCATTTCCTGACGAGCCACCAATCATTTATCCCCCAGCTGACGTTTGGCGAGCGTTAACGCTGACTCGCAAAAAGAAATACGAATCCGTCTCACTGCGTTCAGAAAAACCATCGGAACTATGGCTGGAACGAATGTTGGACGAGCCGGTCAAGGGTCTGAGTTTTCCGGGCGACAATCCGCTGAGCGATATTCTGGAACAAATCTCCGCTCACTTTACAACGACGTACGGTGCGGCTGGCGGTGGTGCCGGAGCTGACTATCGCATGACAATCCTGCCAGACGTCGGTGCGTTGTCTGAAGAATCCATTGATTCACTTCAGGATGTGATCATCAAAGACATTGAATTGGACGGAATCACGCTGCGAAACGCACTCGCGATCATTTTCAGCCAGACTGAACCAAAGCTGACCTATATGATTCGCAATGAAGTCATGTTCATTACGACGCAGACGTTTGCCGATGCTGAAGAGAATCTGGTGACGCGCGTGTATCAGGTCGGCGACCTGGTAATTAACCCAGCGCAGGCCCAGCAAGCAGTCCAATCAAGCGGCGTTGGCGGTGGAATGGGTGGTGGCATGGGCGGCGGAATGGGCGGTGGCATGGGCGGCGGCGGCATGGGCGGTCAGCAGGGCGGGTTCGGCGGTGGCGGCGGCGGCGGGTTCATGTCTCTGCCGGCAGAGAAGGGCAAGGGCAACGGTGGAATTTCAAACCAGTCGCTCAACAGCATCAAAAAAAAACCAGCCATAAAATAGAGACTGCGAGTTTGGACGCGGATCTTTCCAGGAAATCAACGGGTGTGCATGTCTCCAGACGGACGACATACACGCCCGTTTTTCTTGCGCCGGACGAACGGGCTCCAGAGAAACCACAAGTCGGCGCACGCAGGATTGTGGACGCCGCCCTTGCAGATTCTCGGCCTGCCGCGAGAGTGTGGGACGAAATCCTCACCAAGCAGTCCGTTACCGCTGAGATACTGAAAGAAGCCGTATCAATCCTGCATGAGCGGAAAAAATACGATGCCGCCATTGAAGCGATTCAGAGCGGTATCCGCAATGATCTCGCGGCGCCGTGGATGTACGATGTGCTGGCTCTTGAGATGAAACTGGCGAAACGACCGGCAAAAGACATTGCCCGCGTCCTGGAATCGCGAATGGATTTTGCAAACGCCGACATTCCGCAGCTTCTGATCGCAGTCGCGCTGATGTCACGGTTCGAGGCATGGGACGACGCGATTCGTCTCTGCCGGGAAGCAACAGAACTTAATCCCGAACTTCCGGAGTCGTGGCTGCTGGCGCGGAGTGTGGCAGACAAGTCAAAGAATCCCGAATACCGTGTCTGGGCGCGCTGTGGAATCCTGAGTCACGTCTGGTCCGATGA
>JBBQSE010000096.1:0-20169 GCA_038214195.1 Planctomycetales bacterium | reverse complement strand
AGCCAACGCGACTCGCTGTTGCTGACCGACACTGAGTTCCGACGGCTTGTGATTCAGTCTGTCGCTCAGACCGAATCGACTCAACATGGCAGTGGCACGCTCCACTTGCATGTCTGGCGTCACTCCATTCAATCCCAGCGGCACCTGCACGTTCTGCAGTGCTGTCAGGTAGGGTATGAGATTGAACGTCTGAAACACAAACCCCATCCGCTCACGACGAATGGCCGATCGTGCGGTGACCGACTGTTCATAGATGGAGGTATCGTCCAGCCAGATCCTTCCAGACGTCGGAGACAGCATTCCTCCCAGCAGTGACAAGAGTGTTGTCTTGCCACTGCCGCTGGGGCCAACAACCGCCACGTATTCGCCAGCCTCAATTCGAAGCTCCGGACATTGCAGCGCAGTCACTGTTTGTCCGTGACGAACATAGGTGCGGTTGACATTTTCAAGTCGGATCATTGTCACACCTCCTGAAAACAGAGACAAGGGTCAAGTTTCGAAGCCTTCCATGCGGGCCAGTATGCGGCAATGACAGCCACCAGTGTTGCCGCCCCAACCGCAAGCAGTGCCAGCCCTGGCATTGGCGTTACGGCAACTCCAGCCCATTGCGGCCCCACGAGCACGGCCGTCAGCACGCCGATCAGGCAACCGATCGTTCCGGCGACAAGTCCGAGAACCAGCGCCTTCATCAGAAACAAACGCTGCACAAATCTTGGCGTCGCCCCAATAGCCATCAGCGTCCCGATCTCACGTCGGCGTTCTCGGACATTTGCGGCGATCGCGCTTGCTAAGCTGGCACCTCCGACGACAACCAGAATTCCCAGCACAAACCACGACGTTCCGGACATCAGGCGGTTGACGCCAACCTGAGTCTGTACCACCTGCGAAACAGTCACAACTCTGGCGTTGGGCAGCAACTTGCTCAGTTCTGGAACAAGGTCTCCGGCGGCATCTTCACAGCATCCGATGACCTCGATCGCACTGACGACCTCGCCTGTTTTTGCCAGTTCCTGAACCGTGTGCAGATGTGCAAAGACTCTTGAGTCATCAACGGTACCAGTGCGGGACAACGTCCCCAAAACGGTAAACTTCCCTCCGAGGATATCCACGGTATCACCGGTTGACAACGCTGATCGTTCAGCAACGTCGGCACCAAGAATGACCTGGTCCTTCTCAAGGTTATCGATTGAGCGTGATGTATTGAGCGACTCGGGCGTGTCGTCGGTACCAGAAGCGATATGACTGGCTCTTGTGCAGCCTTCATGCTTCTTCGGGGTGAACATTGCTGCCGTCTGCCACGCTGCCTGAGCGGTAAATTCACTCTGCGGCAGAATGCCAGTCAAGGTGACGTCGAGGCCGCCCAAAGTTGCGGGCATGCTGAGTTTCGGAGTGATCTTTTCGACTCCCGGCAATCCGGCCATGAGAACTTCGAAAACATGTTCCTCTGGCAGCGTCAAACCGTTCCGATCTGCGGCGTAGTAATTCTGAAGTGATGCATCTCTCGGAAGAATCAGGATGTTGGCACCAAGACTTGTAAGCTGTCTTGAGACTTCCTGTTCCGAATGCACCGTGACATGACGAATGGCGACCAGCGCGGCGACGCCGAGCAGAATCGCAATACTGCTCGAAACGACCGACCACGGACGTTCCCGCAATTCATTCCAGACGAGTGATCGAAGATTCATTATCAGTTCTTCCTTGAATTGGAGGGTTGTGTCGTTTGCTGAGCGTGTCCACCGCTGTGTTTGCAGTTTGGGTCATCGCAGCACTGGCCGGATTTGTGGATCGCAGCGGCAATACTCTTGTCAGTCGCCGTTGCATCAAAATGTCCGACCAGAACTCCTGGTGGTGCAATCAATACGGCGTAGGGACCAATGACTTTCGCTGAGTCGATCTTCATCTGATTGATGAACCGTGTCTCCGCTGGATCATCCAGACGCAGGCCCGTCAATTCAATCCGGTCCCTGAACAGCGGATCCTTCTGCAAGGCTCGCACGCCCGGCGGCACCTGGGGTTTATCATCGTGTGATGCCACCACGAAGACCAGTTTCTGACTCTGGAGGGACTTCATACACCGGGCCATCGTCGGAGTCACGATGGCGGTTTCGATATGCTGAGCGTTCAGTGACTTTGCAAACACTCCCGTGATGGCTCCGTTCGGTGCGACCGCGACTGTCAACGGCATCGGGGCACGGCTAATGCCGAATCGTTCGACAAGCTCCCGTTCTGCCGGATCATTTGCATTGGCCGTAACGACGACCGAACTTTCAGCTCGATTCGCGGTACTCTCGCGAGTGATGTTGAGCATTTCACGAGTCGCAGCAGAGTCTACTTTGTAGAAGACAATGAATGTAAAAGTGTTCTCTTTTGCATTCTTATCGAGTGCCTGCTGAGTTTTGCTGCCAGTCTGTGTCCTTTCCACCGCAGCGGGAGGCTGCCCTTGTGCGGTTGTCTCCAGCACAGTCAATCCACCCACGACACCAAACAACGCAATGACGGTCGATGTTTTCACAACGAATCCTTTCAGAATCAGATTTCAAATCAGTTGAGTATTGCTTACTTATTAAATATGGAAATCATGCCCACACCAGACGATCTTCTTTCACCATCCGCATAAAGCGGATGGGGTCATGCTGCGTCAGACTCCGGCGTTTCTAGCTCACCATCTTTTCCACCGATCCAGGCGAGCTGGATGGGGTGTGATGTACTGCATTTCACTAGGTTAACGCCATTGGTCTACCGCTCACTGGAAATGCCCCAGATCTCGCCGCTCAAATTAGAATCGCGGTTGTGGCCAGTCACGGCACCACCCGGCAATCAGTCATCACGCGATGAGACGTTCAGACAGGGCAACCGAGGCGAAGGCAACGCGAACGACGGACAGCAATAGCTGTACAACGACCGTCCCACGCCAAGAACTTGCGGACCTAACAGCGAATGACGATACAGCGGTGCAGTAGCACGCTGAAATGTGGCGTCTGTGGCGAAGGTGACCCTAAGACACAATGTCCCGGATCCGCATTTCGCGCAGGCTCAGTATTGCTGAAGTGCGAGACGGAATTTCCGCAGGACTTCAGCGGACCACTCTCTGAGCCGCGTTCAAGTCTTGCGGCTGGCGCACTGATTGGAATGTGAATGCAACTGCAAGGAAGAGATTCGTCGGTCATGACGACATTGCTGTGGAAATACCCGCCCGAATCCTCTTCTACACTTACGGCAATAGCACAACACTGGCGGTCATGTGCATGGCCGCTGCATTTGGTCTCGGCATGCAGATCGGCAGATTCTGCTGAATCATCGCAGCAGTCGCAGTGTTCTGCGCCTAAATCGACACCGCAATACGTGCCGTCTTTGTGGAAGCAATAGTATCCGCCACATCCAAGTCCGGATAGAACTTGTGTGATCGACAAAATTAGAATTGTCAATGTGCGGATCATACTTCCCTCAGCTTTGCTGACTTCGTTATCGAATGTGTCACCGTCGTCTGGCCAGCAATCATCGCCGCCCCGGTAAACCGGACTTATCTTCGCTGGCTTCCGTTGCCGCTGGAAGACTGTCAATCCTCGTGCTTCGCATTGAAGCCAAATCCCTGCAGCCATTTCACCCGAGCTTCAGCCTCTTCATGACTGCGGCATTCCAGATGCTTGATTGCCTGGCAGCGAAGTTGAACATCCGCGTGACCATCATGGATGTCCTGTTTGATCTCACAACCCAGTCCTTTTCCGATCGTTACGAATTCCTTCGCATCGGATTCATTTTCAAAATGTTTGACGATCCAGTCCTTCGCCTGAAACATCAGAACCTCGGCGTGCTCATGATCATGGCCATCATCTTTTGCGTGAGCATGTTTATGATCATGACCATCATCCGCGCCGTCTGCATGCAGGGTTTCGAATCCGCCCTTGTTGAGCCAGCCCTGCCATCGATGGACCAGTTCATCCGAAGCGACGCTCAGCTCTAACCATTTGGGTTGTTGATACGTCACATCGATGTGCCCGGCATGATCCTCGGCTTTCGCAGCGCAGCCAATTTTCCTCAGCGCCGCCACAAATTCTTTTGCTTTTGTCGGATCGTCAAATTCCATCGTATTCGGCGTGGCCATCCGAAAGGCAATCACGAACGTCTCGTCTTCCGCCGCTGAAGCCCTTGTCGGCTTCAGCACAGTGGTCAATGCCAGTGCCATCAAACATCCCATTGAATGAATCTTCACAATCTTCTCCTCAAAACAGTTAGTGAGCATGTTCAATCCGAAACCTTTTTGTCTGCAGCCATGCCTGCCGGGGAATGCAAAATCTCTTCGTGTGGTTCAACCAGTGAAATCTCTTCCATTGCTTCATTGACGACTCGCTGGGCTTCTTTCAGACCAAACAGCCAGAACAGTGCCGGGTGTACGAAGAAGTCCAGAAGTGTCGAACTTATGACGCCGCCGAGTATCACAGTCGCGACAGGGTAGAGAATCTCTTTGCCTGGTTCGCCTGCCGCAAGGACAAGCGGGACCAGTCCGATTCCCGCCGTCAATGCCGTCATCAGCACTGGAGCCAATCGTTCAAGACCGGCCCGGATGATCATCGAATGTGACCATGTTTCACCTTCGTATTTCACAAGATGCAGATAGTGATTCAGCAAGAGGATTCCATTGCGTGACGCAATACCGGCGAGCGAAATGAATCCAACCATTGCAGCGATTGTCAACGTCTGACCAGTAATAACAAGCGCAGCCACACTGCCGATGAATGCCATCGGCAATGCGGCCATGACCTGCAGACTTAGATTCACCGAACGAAACATTACAAACAGTGTCAGGAACACGCCGATCAGCGAGACGATGAACAACACTCCAAGAATTCGACTGGCCTCTTTCTGGCTTTGAAACTGTCCGCCGTATTCGACAAAGTAACCGGGCGGCAACGTTGCTGTGATGGGAGCCAGTTTTTTCTGAATATCTGTCACGACATCCACAACGCCTCGTTCGCTGACGTTACACTGCAGCACGATTCGCCGCCGCACGTTTTCACGGTTGATTGTGTTTGGGCCACCGGCCTCGTAAATGTTGGCGACAGATTCCAGCGGAACCGTGCCGCCTTCGGGCAATTCGATGGATAGCCGACGGAGCACATCGAGATTCTCTCGATCCTGCTTGTCGAATCGCACAACCAGATCAAAGGTTCTCTGACCATCCAGCACCTCTGAAACAACAACTCCATTGAGTGCTGTTTCAATCACCTGGTTCACATCACGGGCCGTCAGTCCGTTCAACACCAGCTTGTCGCGCCGCAGTTCCACTCGTAGCTGTGGAATCAAAACCTGCGGCTCCAGCATCAAGTCGGCCACACCCGGAACAGACTTAACCGCCTGCTCCATCTCTTGAGCCTTGCGGCGAAGAAGGTCGAGGTCGTCGCCGTAAATCTTGATGCCAATCTGTGCTTTGACTCCTGAGAGCATGTGCGAAATTAAATGTGAAATTGGCTGTTCAACCGCTGAGACAACGCCGGGAATATCAGCCATTGCCTCGCGTATTTCATTGATCTGTTCTTCACGCGTGCGATGTGAGCTGGGATTGAGATCGATGATCAGTTCACTCGTATTCACACCTTCGGCATGTTCATCGAGTTCCGCCCGGCCTGTTCTTCGTCCCACGCGCACCACATCCGGCACCTGCATTAATCGGCGTTCACATTTTGCGGCGATACTGTTGGATACCGTCAGTGACGTTCCAGGCGGAAGCACGACGTTCAACTGGATGGAGCCTTCGTTAAACGGAGGCAGGAAGTCGCGTTCCAGATTCACAACGAACAGGACGGAAATCAGGACACCGATGACAACGACAGTCAGATTGAGTCGCGGAAACGTCAGACTGAATCGAATGATCTGGCTGGCGACAGATTTCAGGAATCGCAGGACAAACCCGTCAGCGGCATGTTCTGATGTCTTCGATCGCCCCAGCAACAGATAAGAGAGGACCGGCGTGACTGTGAGCGACACCAGCAGCGACGCTGCGATCGAAACGATGTAGGCGATGCCCAGCGGAGCGAACAGGCGTCCTTCCATGCCTGTCAAAGCGAACAGTGGAATGAACACGATGCACACGATGATGGTACTGAAGACAATCGAATTGCGGACTTCTGTGCTCGCCTGATAGACAACCAGCAGCGGATGCTTCGGATTGGCGGCATGACGATTTTCATTGAGCCGTCGGAAGATGTTTTCCACATCGACGATGGCATCATCGACAAGTTCCCCCAGCGCGACCGCCAGTCCGCCGAGCGTCATGGTATTGATGGACATGCCGCTGATCGCGAAGACCAGTGCCGTGATGACCAGGGATAAAGGAATGGCAGTCAGCGTGATGAACGTCGTGCGAACATTCATCAAAAACAACACCAGAATAATGATGACCAGAATCACGCCGTCGCGGAGTGCGACGATAACGTTCTCAATGGCTCGATCGATGAATGATTTCTGCGAATACAGCGGAATGACTCGAATGTCCTTCGGCATCGAAGCACTCAGTTCCTCAATTGCCTTGAACACGTTGTCAGTCACCGCACGTGTATCAGCGCCGGGCTGTTTGTTGATTGTCAGAACAACGCAGGGACCGCCAATCCAATCCTCGGTGCCATCCTCGGCCTTTGTGCGTTCATAGGCCGCACTGTCACCGCGTTTGGTCTGCGCGCCGGCTGCGACTTTCGCAATTTGAGCCAGTGTCACGGGACGTCCTTCCCGGATTGTGACGACGATTTGCTCGATGTCTTCAATTGTTTGAACTCGCCCGAGAGCCCTGACAAGCAATTCGTTGGGGCCCTGCTGGTCGAGGTATCCGCCGGTGGCATTTTCATTGCTTTTGACAACAGCGTCTTTCACCTGTTCCAACGACACTCCGAAACGCAGCAGCTTTTCCGGATCGACAAGAATCTGAAACTGCTTGCGTCCGCCCCCCATCGTGAACACCTGAGCGACACCGGGAATCGTGAGCAACCGCTGTCGAACAACCCAGTCGGCGAGTGTTCTGAGTTCCAGAGGTTCCGTCTTGTCGTCCTGACTAAACATCCCCAGCATCAGGATCTGACCCATGATCGACGAGATCGGAGCCAGTTGCGGTGTGACGCCATCCGGCAATCGTCCCTGCAGCAATTGCAGACGTTCGGTCACAACCTGGCGATCGTTGTAAATGTTGGTGTTGAAACCAAACTCGACATAGATCACGGAGATTCCGACACCGGAAGAACTTCGCACGGCCTCGACACCGTTCGCACCGTTGAGTGATGTTTCGATCGGAAACGTGATCAGCGATTCGACTTCCTCCGGAGACAGCCCGGGCGCTTCTGTCATCACGACAACTCGCGGGCGATTCAGGTCCGGAAAGACGTCAATCGGGGTATGAAATGCGACGTAGCTTCCATATCCCGTTAAGAGGAGAGAAACGGCCAGCACTATCATTCTCTGGCGGAGAGCAAATCGAATAATGGAGTTTAGCATTTTTGATTTTCGAATTTTGATTTTCGATTGATGAATTCTGAATTGACTATCGAGTGGCAGCCGTTTTGCGATCGCTCAAAAATCACTGTCGATATGAATTGAGCGGCAAGGCGCTAGCCGCCGGTATTTCGCAACGTCTCTCACCGGCGGCTAGCGCCTTGCCGCTCACTGATTGATCTTCAATTCCTGCTCGCGCACCGCGATGCTCCCAATCGAAAATCAAAACTCAACAATCGAAAATTTAATGGTTGTGTCCGCCATGGGGATCAACACCGCCGCCCGATTTATTTTTTAATGCCATTTGCATCTGATGCGCGCCACGAAGTGCGATGACGTCGCCGGGGAAGACTGAACCGTCATTGGCGACCACGACATGTGATGAGTCCCGATAAGCGACTCGAATCGAGACCCGGTCGAAATGATCACCGTTCTGCTGAAAGACAAATGATTCTGCACCTTCGCGAGCTACTGCTTCCACCGGCAGGACGATTTGGTTTTCCCATTCCTCGACAGGAACCAGCAGTTGCAGTCGTTGTCCAGGGCGGTACTTCCAGTCCAGAAATCGCTGTCCATTGGGAGACGGCATTTCGCGGGCGACTTCGTTCGGCAGTCGCACAAAGAACGACAAAGACCGAGCCTCAGCATCAATTTCACTCGCCGAATAGACAAGGTCCAGGTTTTCGACTCGCTTGATCGAGTTTGCTGCTCCTTCGAACACCGCCGAAATTTTCCAATTTCGCTGAGCGATCTGCGAAAGCAATTCCACGTCCTGCTCGAATGCCCGTCCTTCAATATAGAGTTCCGAATAATCGGCGAGTGCAGCCAACGTCGCGCCTGCGGCCACTGTTTCTCCTTTGTGAACCATGACCTCCTGCAGGATCAGCGGGATTTTGGAATCGTCGGTTGAATGCGTATCATGCTCGATTTCAACGTTCGGTGCCGATTTTTCATCCGTGTGTGCTTCGACCAACAGCGACACGGGAGTGGCGGCAGTGCTGGAGAGTTTTAATTCTTCTGTTCCATGACTGTCGCGTCCGGGAGCAACAATCTTCAGGTCACGCAGCAGCTTGTGGTTCGCGGCAATATCATCGATCTGTCGTTCCGAAAGCCCATGCAAACGCAACGCTTCACGCTGAACATTCAGTAGCACCTCCAGTTTTTCCTTCGCATATTGCCGCTCAAGCATTGTCTTTTGCGAGATGGCTCCGGCTTCAGTGGCTTTCGTCAGTCGCGCGATCTCGCGATTTTCGACATCCAGTTCTCCGATGGTTCGCAACAGGTTTGTCTGAGTAGCGACAAGTTCTTCGGCAGTGATGCGAAGCTCGAACAGCAGCGTACCGGGATCCACAGCTTCGCCCTGCACGGCATGAACATGAGTAATGACGCCAGCCATCGGAGTCGAAACTTCCAGCCTCGTTCGGCCTGGACGCCCGACTATGATCCCCGGCACCGTGATCGAACGCCGGAACGTTTCAAGCTTCACCGGCTGCAAATACTCGGGCCCCAGCCCAATGTTGCCCTGAGCCTGTGCTGACAACGTTAGCGAAGTGCCATCGTCGTGTCCGTGATCATGCCCTTCATGCGCGTGGGGATCTGCGTTTCCTGCCCCGCTATGTTCATGGCTGTCCAGCGACGAGACTTTTCGGTTGCTTGAGATCGTGTTTCGCACCCAGGTCTGGGCTGGCTCCCACCATTTTGCTCGTGTGACGAAAGCAAGCACAATCAGAGCTGTCACGGCGATGCCCCAGATCCACCGGGAGCGCAAGGCCTGTTTAATGGAAATCATGTCGGTCTCTTTCAACCCGCAGCGCGACAGCGTGCGACAAATTGAATTAGAGAAAAATGCGGAGGACTGAAGGCGATTCCGTGAAAACGGACGATCGTTCGAGTCACAAGCAACCATCTCTCAGGATGGCTGGCAGTCTTTTAGACGACCCAGACCTGGGTCAGCGCGCAATGCTCCGACGGAAGAGGCACTTTTTTGCCTTGTTGCGTACGGGCTGGCGCTGGGACCATTGCATTGAGGATTAGATTGCTACAGCAGTCCAGTGTTACAACTTGTTCATGAAGTTCCAGAGCCGAAGCATAATGTCCCGGTTCGGCAACAAGGTAGACACAACGCATGTCGTTACACGATTCGTCGTGGTCACAAGGTGCTGGCGCGACGGGATCGTTGTGTTCGGAGCGATGATCGCGATAATGATCATGTCCAGAATGCGTTTCATGTGTCGAATGGACGCAATTGAGCTTCCCGTGCGCATGGGCGTGATGCCAGCAACAGCCAAGGATGCTGTGAACCAGCATCGGCAGCACTGTCGCTAGAAAAATCACCCTGGTGAACATTTGGCAGAACTCCCGAGAGGACACTTCATTTCGCAGGATCGTAGATCGCAAAATTGCTTGCCGCAATCTCAATTTCCACATCGACACTCCGTAGGCAGATCTGTCCTCAGATCTGCATCCTTCAGCATGGTTAATGGCAATCGGCCCGCCTGGGCCTCAGACTCGCCGAACGTAATCCTATTCTTGCCGATCGACTAAACGCTCGAAAGCATATCCTGGGCCACTGCGAAGTCTGCAGAGCAAAATTACAGCAACGATTGTGATTTCGCCGACTAAAACCGTTCATTTAGAATCCAAATACCACGCTGGCCGCAGAGCAATGCTGGTGTCAGTTCGAGCACACTTGTCGTGTATTTGACGACACACTTGCCCGCCTCCCATTCTTTGCCAAACCTCCAGTGTTTCATTCTGGTCGCGTTACTACTGCGAATGCACGCAGTTCGGCAGGATCTACCGATTGACGGCACGGCGCGTGCGTATGATCCTTGATACGAAGAGGAATGGTGTCTCCATTCCGCAGGACGCGAAAGAGGTTTTCCCAGATATTGTTTGAAAGGTTGAATCATGAATAGGATTTTGATGATCACAATTGCCGCGTCGGCACTGGCGATGTTCGGCATGACCGAAACGGCGAATGCTCAAAGCTGCGGCTATGGCGGCGGATACGGCGGAGGTTATGGATACGCTGCCCCTGCATATTCATATGCTCCTGCATACGCGTACGGTTCGTCATATCAGTCTGTCTATGCACAGCCGTCGTACGGCTATGGCGGCGGAATCAGTATCGGATTTGGGCACAATCACTACGGTGGAAACAGCGGGTATCACGGAGGTCATGGCGGGCATTATAGTGGGCATGGTGGTCACTATGGTGGGCATGGTGGTCACTACGGTGGACATGGCGGTCACTATGGTGGACATGGCGGTCACTATGGTGGGCATAGCGGTCACTACGGTGGACACCACGGACATCACTGAGTCGATGGAAGTCAACGGTTTGTTTGGGCTGGTCAGGCTCGGCAAGTGCAACTTGCCAAGCCTTCCAGACAAATCGTAAAAGCCCGCCGACAGGTAAGCGAATCTGGCAGAACCCGGCCGTGCAAGTCGAAAATCCAGAGAGCTTGAGCTTACTGGCCGGTTAACGACTGATCCCGCAGGGCGCTGTCGAATTCCGTGTCACGGGTAGAATCCAGTCCTCCCGAAAGTACCGATCCATCGACGAGTGCTGCTGACCGCGCAAGGTCAACCTGTGCCGTGACGTACGCAAGGTTTGATTCAAAGTAGGTACGCCGGACGATAAGAACCTGCAGAAAATCGAACTCTCCCGCCTCGTAGGCGGTTTCGGCGAGCGTCAGTGTTTCCTGGGCTCGAGGGAGAATCTCCTGCTCGTATTGCAGAACCGTCGCCGCAGAAACTTCAAAGTCGCGGCGGGCCTGGGCAAGCCGCGATTGAATGGAATTCTCGGTGCGGCGAACATCATGCGATGCCCGGCAAAACTCGGCATGGGCCGCCGCAATGTTGCCCTGATTCTTGTTGTGAACAGGGATCGGAATGCCCACCTGTGTGTTGATCATGCTGGAGCCAGCGCCGTTGTCCTGGCCGGCACCGAGCATCAAAGACAGGTTGGGAATAGCCTGTGCCTGCTGACGAATCAGATTCGCACGTGCTCTCGCAAATCGCGCACGAGCACCCTGAAGCTCAGGACTGGATGAAAGAATCTGATTCTGAATCGCATCCCAGTCACGATTGTCGGCTGACACAGACAGTTGTCCATCGAGAGTTCCCGGCTGCAGATCCGGCATGCCAGTGACCGCCATCAATTGTTTCCAGGCACCTCGAAAGGCAGCCTCAGCATTGCGACGCTGTAACTGCACTTCCTTGAGTTGAATCTCGGCCTGCAGGACCTCCGGTCGCGTGCCCTCTTTCGCACGTACACGGGCTTCGGCAAAATTGACGCCTTTTGTCGCGACGGTCTCAAATCCAATGGCCAGTTCTTTCCGTCGTTGCGCTGCAAGAGCTTCATAAAATCGCTGACGGACATCCGTGAGGACTCGAATTCGCTGCGTTTCCACTTCCCAAAGTTGTGACTGAATTTCCTGATTCAAGACCAATTGATTCTTCCGCAGTTTGTCCCCCATGACAATGTCCTGCTCAACAAACGCCAGATGCTGATCCGTTCCGGCGTCTGCCAACTGCTGCCCCTGGTAGCCAATCACAGGATTTGGTTTGAGACCAACCTGATTTCGGAAGCCATAGGCTTTCTGTGCCGATGACGATGCCTACAGAATCGCCGGGTTTTGCTGCAATGCGGTAGCTTCCAACTGAGCCAGCGACCAGCCGCGTGAGTCATTGTTCATTGCCAATTCTTCGGCATGAACAGATCCTTCGTCGGAATCTGCAATCATGACAGCCAAAGGTTCGTGGACGGCAAAACCAACCGGCACAATGGCGTTTGAATTCTCGTTAATACGGTGATCAGAATTGGAAGCGATCTTTGGCGATTCAACGGCCGATTCATTTGAAGCTTGCCCTTTGACTGTATCGGGATTTGTTGGAAAATCCCGGCTGGCAATTGAATCTGTGACGACCGCGGGTCGGTAGGATTGGCTAACGCCATGCCGCGACGTCGCACATCCACCGGCAAACAACACAACCGAGAGACACGCAGTGGTCCAGGGAAAGAATGTGGTTTTCATGAGATTTGTCCGGCAGTTCAAGAATTGAATTCGTGTGTAACGCTGTTTGAATAAACAAGAGTCGCTACACCTGCAGACGTACCAATGCTCTTTCCCTGATCGATACGTGGTTCATATCGTTGCGGAATCCGAATGTCACCGAATTCGGAGCAGTTGCGGACAGAACGGAGCCTTCAACGAGTCCGGCGTAAAATGGAGTTGCCGAATTGAGCGGTCGATGCGATCGCACCCACACAATGCCGACCGTCATGCATCGAATGCAGCTGCAACTCTTTATGGGAGCCGCTGGCATGGAGTCATGATCATGCACCAGACCTGAACCGTTTTCTCGCCGAGGCGCTGCGTCGTTCGATCCCGGTTTTGATTCGTGCTTGTGAAAGTGTCGATGGCCGCAGTCGATGTTGGGGAGGAGTTGATCGCATGCGTCGCAGCACACGAAGGAATCGCATGTCTGACACGCACATGGCACAACATTTCCCAACGCTGTCATCAGGATGAGCAGCAAGCATGTTGTGGGGCGGTACTGAATCACGAGCGACATCCATCCGTGGAGAGGCCAGGTCGGAAACGACATCCTGCCATCTCCTCTTGTCTCATCGGACAATTCGAAACAGGCAGCACGAAATGTCCTTGAGAAAATGTCCGGTTGTGACTGCGATGCTGAATAGCCGCGTCAGATCCGCTACAGAACGAAGAATAGGAACCGCACAACTTCCCCAAGGGGCGGACACAACGACGTTGACCGGATCGTGAAGTCAGCGGTCCACTTGACAATGAGTGTTGTCAATACGGTGGCGCGACTGAGAATCACTTCGACTCGCCCGAAACTGTGTCGCAGCCAATCGATGATCTGGAATGCCGTCAAAAATCGGGCGATTCCTAAGCAATTCGTCGCATTGATCAATCGAACTGATGCACGGTTTCGCATTCCGAAATTGTTTGGCACAGAAGACGCATTGTCCAGATCCCAGAGCCGCGATGTGCGGGCATCGAATTCTGGATGGTAATATCGAGCCGCTCTGACTCAAAAAACGTATCCGTCAATGGTGTTCCAGGCGGGCGGTCCTCTGGAACACTGCCTTGACTGCAATTCAGTTCACCATCCAGGATGGAGGTATTTCAAGATGTCACGATTTCAATTTCTCGCTGGGCTCGCAGGCTGTAGTGCGATGCTTATGGCCACGGCGGCAAACGCCCAGTTAAATGGTCGCGGTCACGACGATGTCGTTCGCCACGGAAACCATCTGGATGTCGTTCACCATCACGGCAGCCATTTCGGAAACAGCAATTGGAATTACGTCGTTCCTGCCAATCGCGGCCTGCATCAGCACTCTGGTTCCTTCTACGTTCAGGGGAATACCCATTACTATACGCCAGCCCCCATCGTACGCGTAATTCCGACACAGTTTCAGTCAGCGCAGTTGCATCCCGTTCAGGTTTCCCAGCCAGTTCAGCTTCAGTTTGGCGACTTCTCACGCTGCGAAGACCTTGCTGGCAGGCTGGAAATGGAAGCCAACCGACTTTGCCTGGATATGTTCTACAACTACCAGCACAACCCGGGTTTTCAGGATACCTACAAAGAAGCCTATTCTTTGCTTGAAGCTGCGAAATATGTACATGCGAAACAACATCAGGGCGACCGCGACGCGATTCGACATCACGTCACTCAAATGGATGGACTGCTGCATCATGTACAGGGGGAATTGCGACCGTGGTCCTGCAATCACAATCGTCAGGTTGGCTCCGGCGGAATCATCGAAAAATCAAGTGCCGTTGAAGCAATTCTGCATCACCTCTGCTACGACGTCGGCATCGAACCACACGGTGACGACGAACCCGCTCCAGCGCCAGGTTTTGGTGAAGAACAGGCACCCGCTCCAGGTGCCGTCATCAATTCATCCCCACCTGGATTCTGATGCCAAACCGTCGTAATAACATTTACAGCGGAATGCCTACTCGGCGACAAAGCGAACATCGTCGAGGAAAAAAGTAACGGGTTGACTTTTTCCAGCCAACGACCAGCCAAACCCGGTCTTTAGGCGAGTGAGGTCGAGATCGTCAAGTGCGATGCGGAATTTCTGCCAGTCCGTTGTCAAGCGAATGTCCTTGAGCTCCCCTTTGGCGGTATCGTGGTACGGTTGATTGACATCAATCAGGCCAAACATGAAGTTGACAGTCTCGCCTCCAGCGGATCCGCGAGCCCAGATCTCGAGAGCAACCGCGCCGGTTAAATTCAATCCGCCGGGTTTTGTTCCGTCCCAGTCATTCGCAGGTGACTGCCACAGCACACCGCCCCAGTCACCTGACGAAGCGAATTCCACGCGCAGGTATGTCTTCCCTGAACGAGGCCGATCAGCACAATCCAGTGTCATGTGAATTGCTTTCTTATTTCCCATATAACCTGATGGCGAATATCGACACTAACCTGCCTCCGATGCGAAAACAGGAAGAGATCAGTTGGACATCGCCACTTTTATCTGATGTCGTAGCCCGAAGCGTAGGCAAAGGAACGATTTGCGCAGAATCCCTCGCTGACGCGTCGGGTTACAAAAGCACTCGGATTTCTCGAAAAGTGGCACTGTTGTTGTTGGGCGAGCGGCAAAAAGCAATGGAACCGCAGGACGGGCACTTCTGCCCGTCGCAGACCGTGACGGGCAAAAGTGCCCGTCCTACAAATAGCAAATCGTTTTCTGTCGCTCGCATTGTTGTTGGTGAATGACGCGTTGGTCACTGCCGTGGTGCAACAGGGCGCGCGAATCGACGTAGTACAACGTAGAAAACGGGCGTCAGAAACAGTCCAAACATCGTCACGCCCAGCATTCCACTGAACACCGCTGTTCCCAGCACACGCCGCATTTCATAGCCGGCTCCAGTGGCAATCAACAACGGGATGACGCCAAGAATAAACGAGAATGCAGTCATCAGAATCGGTCGTAACCGCAAACGGCAGGCATCGACGGCGGCCTGAAAGCGGTCTTTGCCCGCGTCTTCTTCCTGTTTGGCAAATTCCACAATCAGGATCGCATTCTTACACGCCAATCCGACCAGCACGATAAAGCCAATCTGAGTCAGTACGTTGTTGTCCATTCCGCGATACCAGATACCGATGATGGCAAACAACAGACACAGCGGCACGATCATGACGATCGCCATCGGCAGCAGCCAGCTTTCATACTGAGCAGCCAGGGTCAAAAACACAAACAGCACGGCCAGCGGGAACAGGAACAGGATTGTGTTGCCGGCCTGTTTCTCCTGAAAGGCAAGTTCGGTCCATGCGTAGCCGAAGCCCGGCGGCAGTTTATCGTCAGTCAGACGTTCCATGGTCTCCAGCGACTGCCCGGTACTGAACCCTGGAACCGTGTTGCCGTTGATGTCGGCTGCCGGATACAGGTTGAAGCGTACAAGACGGTCCGGCCCGACGGAATGCTTGACAGAAACTACGCTGCCCAGCGATACCAAGTCCCCGCTGGCGCTACGAGTTCGCAGGCGCAGAATATCGCTTGGTTCATCGCGAAACTCGGGTTCAGCCTGAGCCGTGACACGATAAGTGCGGCCCAGTATGTTGAAGTCGTTGACGTAGCTGGATCCCAGATAAACCTGTAACGCTTCGAACACATTGTTCATTGGAATATCCAGCATCTGTGCCTTAGTGCGATCGACGTCAGCGTAGATCTGAGGCACGCTCAGCCGGTAGTTGGTAAACACCTGAACGAGTCCCGGTTGCTCGTTGGCGTCGGCAACAATCTGGTCTGTGACCTGACGCAGTGCATCAAGTCCCGCGCCGCTCTTATCCTGCACGTACATCTTGTAGCCACCGCCCCGACCGATTCCGCGCACAGGTGGTGGCGGAATGATGAACACTTCGGCTTCGTTGATGGCCCCCACCGCCTCTCGCATTTCAGCAGCGATGGTGTTCGCATCGCGTCCCCGAGCGGCTCGTTCTTTTGAATTCTTCAGGGGCAAAAACGCAACGGCAGCGTTCGGGCTGACGGTAAATGTTGATCCGTTGAGCCCAACAATCGCCACGGCATGGGCGACTCCGTCGATTTCACTGCCCATCTTCGCGACTCGCCTGGTGACTTCATCCGTGCGAGACAGAGCAGCGCCATCGGGCAGTCGAATCGCCACAATCAGGTAGCCTTGATCCTGTTGCGGAACGAATCCGGTAGGCACCATTCCGAAACTGTACCACGTGCAGACAAGCAGCCCGGCGTAGATCAGCAACGCGACCGAAGACATCCGAATAATCCGCGCCACGACAGCAGCGTATGCATTGCTCGTGACGTCAAACATCTGGTTGAAAAGCCGCGAAGGAGCTGACAGCAGTCGTGAGACACGAGACAAGCGGACGTCTGACTCTTGACTCTCGACTTTTGATTTCAGGAGCAACGCACACAATGCTGGAGTGAGTGTCAGAGAAACGAAGGTGGAAATCCCTGTCGAGATCGAAATGGTCAGGGCGAACTGTTGATAGAACAGCCCGCTCATTCCGGGAACAAAGACCGTTGGTACAAACACTGCAATCAACACCAGTGTCGTTGCGATCAGCGCGGAACCGACTTCGTCCATAGCTTTGTGAGTTGCTTCCCGAGGCGATATGCCGGCAGCAATCAGTCGTTCGACGTTTTCAACCACCACAATCGCGTCATCCACGACGATGCCAATGGCCAGCACCAGGCCGAAAAGCGACAACGTATTCAGCGTGACGCCCAGCCACTGCATCGCGGCGAAAGTGCCGATCAGCGAAATGGGAATGGCGATGACAGGAATGATGGTCGGTCGCCAGTTGTGAAGAAAGACGAAGACCGTCAGCACCACCAGCGCCGTGGTAATCAGCAGTGTATCGAAAACCTCATTGATCGATTCTTCGACATAGTCGGTGGGGTTGTACGCGATTTCATAGTCCACGCCCCGCGGAAAATCTTTCCGCAGTTCGGCCATGGTCCGTTTCACTTCTGCAGCCGTATCGACGGCATTTGTCCCGGGCCGCTGATAAATGATGACGCCGATGGCCGGTTTGCCATCAAGGTAACTGAGCTGCGAATAGCTTTGAGCCCCCAGTTCCAGTCGCGCAACATCAGCCAGGCGTGTGATCCGACCGTCTGAGCCGCGTTTGACAATGATATTCCCGAATTCTTCAACATCGCGCAGGCGTCCCTGCGTGGTTACGTTCAGCTGAAATGCACTGGTCAGGTCGGTCGGAGGTTGCCCAATCACTCCGGCAGCCACCTGTACGTTTTGCTGACGAATGGCCTGAAGTACATCGCCCGCCGTCATGTCAACGTGCGTCATCTTTTCAATATCCAGCCAGACACGCATGGCGTATTCGTTGCCGCCGGCAATCCGGATGTCGCCCACTCCATCAAGACGCATCAAAGCATCCCGAATCTGCAGAAAGGCGAAGTTGCTGATGTACAGCTGATCGCGGCTTTTGTCCGGTGAATTCAGATGCACCACCATCAACATGTCGGGAATCTGTTTCGTTGTGGTCACACCGATCAGCCGCACAGTTTCCGGCAATCGAGCTTCCGCAACGGCAACTCGATTCTGTACCAGTACCTGAGCATCATCCAGATCAGTGCCCAGTTTGAACGTCACCGTCAACTGCATCGTGCCGTCAGCGCTCGACGACGATTCCATGTACAGCATGTCATCGACGCCGTTCATTTCCTGTTCGATCGGCGTGGCAACGGTATCGGCAATCACCTGCGGCGTCGCACCGGGATAACTGGCTCGCACCAGAATGGTCGGCGGAGCCACGTTAGGATACTGCGACGCGGGAAGTGAGAAGTACGTGATCCCGCCAACAAGCAAAATCAGAAATGAAAGTACTGTCGCGAAGATCGGTCGTTCGATGAAGAAGTGAGGAAATTTCATGGTAGCAGTCGAATGTCAGGAGTCGGGATCATGCAGAATCAGAGCGGAGTGACGAAAAACTTCTCCGGACTCTTAACTCTTGACTTCGTTCTCTTCTTTTTCCTCAATCCACTTCTCCGGTGGCAGCGGTTCGCTTTTGTTGGGCAGACCGTCCTCGACAACGTCGATGGTGCCTGCTTTGGTTTTGAAGAACACTATGTCCGACCCTGCCTGACGCACGCCCTCTTCCACCATGCCCGGCCGAGCCTGCAGCAGCCCTTCAATGACCAGCGATTCGTCACCAGTCAGTCCTTCGCGAACAACCCGCAAACCATCGACAATCGGCCCCAGCGTGACACTTCGTCGTTCAATCACACCCTCAGCAACGATGTAAACGTACTGAGATGACTGGTCCGTTCCGACGGCCAAATCGGGAATCAGAACGGCTTCATAAGCAGAACTGCCGGGAATGCGAATGCGAGCAAACATTCCCGGAATCAGCACCTTGTCATCATTGCGAAAGATGCAGCGAGCACGCATGCTGGCGGTGGCGGCATCAAAGCGATTATCGACGAAGTCCATGTGCCCCTGGTGCGGGAATTCGTTTTCGTCCACCAAACCGAGATACACGGGGTTCTTGGCGACACGAGAACTCTCACGCTTGCCGGACAGGGCCAGGCGAGTGTATTTCAGAACGTCCTGCTCGTTGGCGTCAAACGTACAGTAGATCGGATCGACGGAGGCGATGGTGGTCAGCAATGTCGAGGTTGCCGTCCCGCCGCTCACAAGGTTGCCTTCCGTGACGCCTTCCCGACTGATTCGCCCGCCGATCGGAGCGTGAATCTGCGTGTAGTCCAGATTCAGCTGCGCCGTCTCGACGCCGGCGTCTGCCGCTTCAACCGTCGCTTCCGCTGTGCCGATGGCTGCTTCGGCCGAGCTGATTCCTGCTTTGCTGGCTTCCACATCGGCCTGGGCCTGCAGAAATTCGGCCTCACGCTGGTCAAGCTCTTCCTTCGAGACTGCGTTTTGCGTTCCCAGTTGACGCGACCGTTTGACGCGAGCATCCGCCAGCGTCATCCTGGCGTCCGTCTGCAGTTGCTGAGCCATCGCTTCCTGCAGATGAGATTTGGCCTGCTGCAGCTGGGACACGGCCTGTCGCAAGGCCGCCTTCGCGCCGTTTAGCTCGGCTTCGAACGGACGCGGATCGATCACGAACAGCAGATCATGCTTTTTAACAATCTGCCCTTCGTCAAAATGAATTGACTGCAGATAACCACTGACCCGAGAACGGATTTCTACAAATTTAGTGGCCTCCAGCCGTCCGGTATAGGCGTCCCATTCGACAATCTGTTTGCGAACAGGCTGAGCTACAGTCATCGTCGGCACTGGCCGAGCCGGAGGAGCGGCAGACTCTCGCTGACAGCCGCTCAACATCGAAGATAGTGAAATAGCGGCGAAGAAGAGTCTCATGGATCGCATGGTATTTTCTCAACAGTTACGTCTGGATTCAATTCAACGTCTCACTCTAATGGCAATGATATTTTAGTCAACGTCACTGCACTTTAGACGAAGAATTCATCAAAGTTCGACTTTGGCATTTTCCAAAAGATCGAGGCTTACGACAATCATTTAGAAGTTACCACACTTCGTGATTCCATTGAAGGAGTCACGGATGGCCAAAGGTAAGAATTCATCAAGACGTCCGCAACCTCACGGCAAGCATCGTCCGACTCAAAGCACGGAGTGCAAACCGGCAGATTCTGAATCGTGAATGCGGCTGGCGCTTGATGAGACCCTT
>JBBQSE010000095.1:0-20223 GCA_038214195.1 Planctomycetales bacterium | reverse complement strand
TGCCACTTTTCTGCCAAACAGCACATCCGCTGCGTTGGTCAATTGGCCAAACCGGATCAGAGACAAATCCGAGAGCACGGCATTGAAGTCCTTCGAATCTTCGAACTGATATCCTCGACGGTCCTGCGCGCGACGAATTGTCTCCTCTAACAATGGCGTTTCCAACTCGCTCAACTCGAATCCCGTTGAAATGCGACGCTCCCACGGGGCCGAAGAACTATGTTCCAACATTCTCCGAAGTTCAGCCGAGTCGGCATGTACGATTCGTTTTCCTTTTCGGAGATAAACGGTGCCAGCGACCAGGTAAGGGCGATCATGACCCTCCGGAATATCAATGGCAATAACCTTACCACTGGCGGTGTTGTCCAATGACACGGTAAACAAGACCTGCGGCGAAATCGAATCGTGCAAAACCTGACGAAGTCGTTTCAATTTTTCCTCTGTCGCCAACCCGTTTGGATGTCCATCGGCATCCACACCCACCAACACAACGCCGCCCTTTGTATTCAGAAACGCACAGACGCAACCGGAAATTGCACTGTCATCATCAGGAGAATCCAGGAACGCAACGCGAGCAGATTCTCCCTCATTCAGCAATCGATTTGTGATGCGATCTACTTCGGTCATTGTGTCACATCCTTCACTACAGTCTTCTGCTTTAGACCCTGCACATCCTGGAATTGTTCACCCAGAAACTGCTCCACCTGGTGATAGCGGGAAAACTGCGCCGTCGCAAACAGTTTGACGTCATCTGATGTCGTAAATTTCTGCACCCAATTCCCTTTTCGATCCTGGTAGACACTGATGTCATGCCGAATTGCGGAGTCATACATGTCCAGAATTCGAAAGTCGTCAATGATCAGCTCTTCTCGTTTTCGCAGTGCCTTTCGAGATTTTTCATCGTTGAAACCAAGCTTGTTCAGAGCCGCCTCACGTGACTTAAGATCGCTGCAGCCAAGTTTTCTGAACAACGCCCGGCAGAAGACAACGTGATCATGGGCGAGGACCCAACGTGGTTTTTGACATTCAATCGCCTTCAGGAGTTCCTGATGTGTAATACTCTCCTGTCCAGCTACGACCCCACTTCCGTAACGCGGCGTAATAATCGAGAGGAACAGGTCACATTCCTCGACAGCCTTTAAACAGGATTCCAGAGCTGTTTGAGTCGGATACACAGTGACAGTCCCTTTGTGCGAAACCCAGACTTCGTATCCAAACGTACTGAGCATCGCATAGACCTGGTCCAGCAATTCCTCAATGCCGTAGACGGTCGATGAGACCATCAACTTCAAGGGCTCTTTGGATGATGTTGCTTTTGCCATAGTTATTCCACCTGTACCAACCGTACGATGGGCATCTCTGCCCTTCGTTTTCCCCTTGTTCCAAATCCGCCCACAGCGGCGGGGTGCTCGGGCAGCCAATGTACGATGGGCATTCCTGCCCGTCGCTTCCCCTTGTTCCAAATACTTTCCCACAGCGATGAAATGCTCGGGCAGGAATGCCCAAGCTACAAAGCTACAGAGCTACGTCTTTCTTTTTGCAATCTTCTCCAATTCCGCTTCTGAGAGTTTCTTTGGCTGCCATTCTGTTTTTGTCGTGGTTCGTGGGTTCTTGCCTTTGCCGGTTTTGGTGACCGTGACTTCGTGCCAGAGGTCGGTTTCCAGATCGTGGGCGATGGCGATGCTGCGGTCTTTGTGGGCGGTTCGGACGACTCGGTCGGGCCAGATGGAGAGGGCCAGGTGAGCCCAGTCGTACTTGCCTTTTTCGAGTTCTTCCCAGCAGGCTTTCAGATCTTTGCGCCACTTCGGCAGACGGAACAGTTTCCAGAGAGGACTCGCCGTGATGAGAACGCCGTCGTTCAGATTCGGCTTCCAGAACTTGGCGATCCGCAGCAGTTCATCGCAGAAATCGGTGAGTTCGCTTTCGAGGACCGTCAGTTGGCTGAGATCCTTTTCTTCCGCAGAACTGCGAGAAGATTTGCCTTTCAGCCGAGTCACGTCCTCAGACGCCTGCTTCAGCTTGGGTTCGACGAAGTTGTTCACGGCGTGGTACAGCGTTTGATCGGTCAGCCGGTGATAATAGATCCACAACGTGTACCCACCGGATTCGGTTGACAGAGGCCAATAGATGGGAGCCTGGCGGCGGCTTTTTGAATAGCGTTTCAGATGATCGGCAAAGAAGCTGGCGGGACGTTGGAACCAGTCACGCAATGTCCTGACGCCAAGGATTTCACACGCCTCGCTTTCGATCGCGTCGGCTCGTTCTTTCCAAATGATCGCCAGCACCGCCTGCACGTGGCGTTCAATATCAAACGCATGCTGCGGGTCGTCTACTAAAATGCCATCCCATGGAATCTCGATCGGATACTTCTCGGCCTTCAGCTTTTCGCTATCCGCTTTCGTCAACGGACGTCCGTCGTCGCCCTGGAGCATCCCGGGCGAGCAAACCGGCAGCGGCGCAAACGGATCCGGCCATGCGGCCGCAGACCGATCGCCCGTTGAATATTGGACATCCCAGCGGCCGAAGGCCGTGCCGAACGCGTAACTAAGCAACTCCGCGGCGAGTACGCTGGTGTGCTCGCTGGGGGCTTCCGATTGCTCATCTTCGCTGGCATGAAATTCGGCGTCACCTGTAGCTTCGGTCGCGATGGGGGCTGTCAAGGCAGCCCGGTCTCCAGCGTCGAGACCGTAGAGGCGGACCGCGAGGGCGTCGATTTCGGCTTGGATCGCGGCGACGCTCTCCTCGCTCGTTCGCACGCGAGCGGCCCACGCGGCGGCCCGTTCGGCAATCGTTGTGCCATGCACGGCGAGTAATGCGGGTAGAATGAAAGCGTGAGAGACGCCGACCGTAGTTTCCGGTAATCGCTTTGCGTTCCATGCTCGCGTCGCAAGGTTGGCGAGCGTTGCCTGCTGACCAGAAGAAATCGGAGGAAATGGAGTGTTCTGAATCATTCCAACCTCGAAAGATTGCGCAAGCGAGACGCGAGCAAGTTGAGCCTGCACGAGGTAACCGAAGACGCTAGAATTAAATACCGCAGTCGTTGCCAGTAACTCGGTCGTGTTGTCTCCTTCGCAGAATCCGCCCGGACCTTTATCGGCGAAGATGCTTCGCTTGGGCAAAATGCGGAAGCTCAATCCGTTCGTTCGTCGTGGCCAAGTGAGGCCAGGCCGGAAGTAATACTCGGTGCTCGCCACTCGTCGTGACCAGTGTGAGCAGCCCGGGAGGGTCTCGGCCCACGCCTTCATCTCCCGCCCCGAGCCCAGCCAATTTACCTCAAGCCGCAAGTCAGCGTAATACGGTGAGAAGGCACCGCCTTTTGCGAAAGGGTACCACTGAGGTCGGTTTGGGTCAGGCCGCGGTTCCCATGAGAGGCGGACAAATCGAAAATCATCCGCCGTAGCGAGTCCTTGCTTCACCGTCCGTGTTGCAGTCTCAAAGCGTGGCCCATGTCGGAACAACTGGCGAATTTTCTCAGGTATCCAGTAGGCGAAAACCGAACTCGACATTTCCAGAAAACCAGCGGGGTCGCAAACGAATGTCTTCCCATTCGTCGCACCGCTGACCGCCTCAACTAGCGCAGCGCCTTTATCGTGCTCCAGGAGCGCTCGTATGCAAATGAGTGGCGGAAAGGCCGGATCTGGCGGGGCGCCGTCGTTCATTACGGAATGCCGGAGCGGCGTATAACGTACGATCTCGCCAAGGCAACGCTGGACGATTCCGTGGGCTGCGAGGTGTTCGAGTTCGGCGACCGCTTGATGGCGTTTCAGGCCGTCACGGGCGGCCTGCCACTTCGGTAGACTGAAACAGTCCTGCCGGTCGCGCGCGACTTTCCCAAGGACAGGGACGAGAGAGAGAATCAGGTCGCGAGCTTCGAGTTTGGAGAGGCTGCGCAGGACGTAGGCGGCAACTTCGACCATCGCATCCAACACACCCATGCCGAGGTCCGCGAGGGCAATGGGCCGAAAGAGGCGGAGGACAACGCGGGTGCGCCAGTCTTCGCTCTGGCCGAGGAAGAAGCCAGTGCGGGAACTGATGATGCCGAGGTAGCCGGCCGGAACGAGCCTTGCGTGGAAGCATTCGACGAACGCTTTATAAACGTCACCCTTGGTGTCGCCGTAAGTTTCGTCGATGTAGCCTTTCGACGGGAGGCTGGCATCGCCAAACGGCGGATTCATCACTGCCACGTCGTAGCGTTTGCGACAGAGGTCGATGAAGGCGAAACCCTGCGCGGCGTCGGCGGCGAACAGGCGGCGCTGGAATCCGCCACCGTTCTCGGCGTGTTCGGCATACGCCGCGAGTGCGTCGTAAATCCGCTGTTCGGCCTCGGCCCAAAACGTCGCGTCGTCAATCTTGCGGACAAAGTCCATTTCTTTTTGAACCTGTTTCGGCCCGGCGGCAAACAGACTCTGCTGCTTCTTTTCCCGGCTCTTGTTCCAGATCTCCCGAGCCGACTCAATTTCGCCCGCAATCTCTTCTTCAATCTTCAGCAGCGATCCGGCTTCACCCGCCAGCTTCATCGCTTCAAACACCTTGCGGACCAGCACCGCCAGCAACTGCTCCTCGGCATCCTTGCTGAGTTCCTCTTTCAGAAACTCCTCCAGCAGCTCCGAGTTCCCCGGCATCGGTTCGGCACAGACGATGTTTGATTTCTTAATTGCTGGCCGATGCTGCGGCTTCACTTTCTGCTGCTGCCAACTCTTCTGAGCCCTCAGCCAGAGACTCAGCCCAGCAATTTGGGCCGCTCGCGGGTCGATGTCGATGCCGTGGATGTTGTGTTCGATGATGAGTTTGGGGATCTGCGATTGCTCAATGTAGGATGGGCATTCCTGCCCGTCTGTTTCTTCCGAGCCATCTGGTGAGCGACGGGCAGGAATGCCCATCCTACTTTCGTTGTAGATCACCTCAAACAGATCGAACGCATACAGGCCAAAGTGCATCGAGCCGCAGGCGGGGTCGAGCATGCGGATTTCACGGGGATCTTTTATGGCTCGATAGGGAATGAAGACGGGCTGCTTTAATAATTCTTCCTGTGTCAGATCCGAACGGCGGCTGTTGAGTACGCGACGACGCACTTCGTTGCTGGTCGCTGCGAACCAGCGTTCTTTGTAAACACTGCCGTCACCACCATGCCGGTCTATGCGGCATGTCAGAAATAATGCATCCAGCAGGTCCTGCGTTGTTGTGCCATCGTATTGCATTGGCTGTAGATGCTGCTGGAAGAACTCCTGATACCATTCGGCAGATTGTTCCTCATTCGGCCTGCGGACGTAGCCATCGACGCAGTGAGCAAAGTCGATCATGGCCTGGACGTGCTGATCATCTTCAGCAGAGAATTCTGGAAACGTTTCTTGCGTGCCGGTGAGGAGCAAGTCGGCCACACTCACCGTAGGATGGGCATTCCTGCCCGTCTGTGCTTCTGTCTTGCGAGCTGCGGATGGAGGAGTCGCATCTCGGGCAGGAATGCCCAAGCTACTTTTGTTTTCGTCTGCGGGTTCGTGGGCGGCTTCGCTGAGGAATACTTCGTCCGGACGTCGTACCATGTATCGGCAAGAATCTTTCAAAGACGTCTGGCCCTGTGTCATTTCATACCAAATCCGCCCCAGCGTGTTGTCTGTCAGAAATTCGACAACATAACGCGGAGTGAAGAACTGATTCCTGACGGCCAGTTCTCGGCTGTTACGTGGCGCAGACGATTCATCCCGCATCTTCTTGCGTTCAGCAGGATCGTTGAAGTACTGATAAATCCAGCCGATCGTTTCGTCTTCCGCCCACAGAACCACGACCTCCGGAGCGTTCAGCCTGTCCAGGATCTCCTGCAACACGGATTCCGATGGAAACAGTCGTCCTTCCGGGCTGAACCGATTGAACAGCACAGCCAGGTCTACGGCCAGTTCATCGAATACGCTGAACAGATAGCATCGATACGCATCGCCACTTTCGCCCAGTGCCGTCCCGGCCAGTCGTGAGTAAAGTTGAAATCCCTGCGACAACATTCCGTTGCCAACAGATTCGACAAACAGCTTGCGAGATTCCGCCATCCGCAAAGCACAGAGTCGATTGAGCACAGTGAATGCCTGCTCACGAACAATCCGCTGCATCGCTTCCTCCCGAGCCTTCTTTGGCTCTGATGTGGATACTGCGACATAGTGTTCCAGTGTGTCTCGCAGAATCCTGGCTGTCTCCAGCCCTGCGTCATTAAGTTGTGTCAGCTTTTCAAGATCAGTGACGACGCCACTGTCCGGATCCAGGCCATAGTCTCGCTTCAACTGTCCAGTGAATTCTTCACTCAGCAGATTGCGGCATTCTGCGACAAAAGATGCGAGACGGTTGCGGGTTGAATTGTCGAAGGACATAAGTTTCTTCACGTAGGATGGGCATTCCTGCCCGTCATTTTGTTTCAATGTGTCAGTCTCAGGCAGTAGAGCCCAAGGTGCGACCAGATGTGACTATTCGATCTTTAAGACGACATTGATTTCCGCATAAGCGGCAGCAGCCTCACGGATTTCTTCAAACTCGCTGATCACCTGGCCGAGCGATTCGATACTATTGATCTGAGGAGGAATACTGACCGTCCGCTGCAGCTTTGACTTTCCGCCTTTGCCGGACTTTTTCCGGTCCTCCTCCAGGCGGTCTCGTTTGCGTTTCGCACCAAGTTCCTGAATATGTTTTTTCAGATCGTTCGCTTTGGAACTGATGACGAATTGGCTGTTCACAAGCTTCTGAATTCCGGACACATCCAGAGTCACTTCAGTCCGCAGGTCATCCAGTGACGCCTGGCAGTTGCCCTGCTCTTCCTGAGTCAGTTCGTCCCATTCAGGCACCAGTCGCAATTCTAACTGAGTATCTTTCAGCAATTGCAAATGAGCAGTCTGCATTAACGCGGCTGCGCTTTTGGTTCGACTCCGAATATCTGTCAAAGCCGTATTGAGATCCGCCGTATGCTTTACAAATCCGATCTCGCTGAGCTTTTCATCCATGACCTTGAACTGGTCTGTAAGATCCGCGTGCAGCTGTAGAGGAATACCGGACGCTGGCAGACTGCGGATATCCGACGACAATTTGCGATATTCAGCGATCGAGACATCAAGACCGTTGCGAAACGCCGTATTGATCTCTGCAGCCCACTTCAGGCCATCGTACAAGGCCGATGTTTCGCCACCAAAACGAGTCGGAGCATCCGAAGCATCAGTGACCAGCATTTCGGCAATTTCGCGTCCCAGCGAATCGGCAGCGTCGGTGCCTGGTAAGCCCAGAGTCTGCAACTTTGTGCCGAGCGGTGCGACCTTGTACTGAAAATCCGGCAGCTCTTTTGCGGCTGTTTCTGCGATCACATCTTCCAACGGCAGTACCTGCTCGCCGTATAGGTCGGTCAGTCGTTCTGCGGCTCTGGCCATCGTCTCCATGGATGGTTTACCGTCTCGCAATGATACGCCGACTTTTCGAAATGCCTGATTGGTCCGCAGTACTTCCTGAGCCTGCTGACCATTCACAGTTACTTCGTGGCCGGAAACCTTCAGCTTAATCTCCCCTGCCACCAACATTGCGGCAATGAGATAACGCAGCGTATCCTGGGACCAGCCATACGGATCTTCGGTGAAGGTATCAGTCAACCGTTTACCATCGACGGTGCCGTTGCGATCAATGAAGTCGCGAATACTTACCAGAGCCTTGTGATTGGTATCTACTGCAGGCTGACCGCCACTGCGTTTAACAAGTCCCATCGGGTCGATCTTCGTTGTGACGGCATTCAGGTTGCCGACCTTCAAAAACTGATCCGCAAGTTCCGTGTCGGCTCGATGGGGAGCTTCCTTGTAACGTTCAAACACTTTTGTCGCGACGTGTTTCAGGTGCGATTTGCAAGCTTCCTTCAGGTCTGTCTCATGCAGTGTTTCGACAGCCGTTGGATCAGCTTCGAATATCAACACACCTTCGAGCAGAGCTTTCTCGATGGCCTTTTGCAGCTTTTCCGTTTGCCGAGCGGCCCGGTCTGCCTGGCCGGAACAGTAGTCACGAACTTCCTGATCGACGTCGCTGCGGTATCGCTGCGAGATTTCCTGTGAGCGAAAGATGTCAGCAACCAGGGCGTCAATTTTCTCGTCCTGCTTCCCGAGCAGGAAGACCATCTTTCGAGAGATTCGCTGTCGAGATTCTTCGATCAGTCGAGCCCGAGCATTTTCAAAGTCGGATGGAGCCACAAATTCCACAATGGTCTGAATTGGGTTCCGTTCTCCGGCGATCGAACTTGTCACCGCTCCAATCTGAACCTTCAGCCCGGTAGCGACCGGCAGAGTGTCGTCAACTCGCGTCGATGGCAGCGGGCTCAGGACTTCCTTTAGTGCTTCGTTCTGAATCCGTTTTGCATGAACACCGATGACAGGCAATTGTCCGCGTTCCTGTTCAATGTCGTTCAGCTTTTCACTGAAGAAACAAAGACCGCCGTCTTTTTCTCCGAATGGAACCTGAGGCATGTCGATCAGATTTTGGACAGCGGTCTCAACCTGATCCAGGCAGGAAGCTCCCTGAATTGACGAATGCATCAAAGCGGCGACATTCGGAATGGTCACCGGTATATTGCCCAGGATCTGCAGGAGCGCAACCGTCTTTGCCACTTGCTGGTGAATCTCGGAACCATGAAACGCGATCGCAACCTTCCCTACAGCACTATGTATCGAAGCGAACGCGCGACGAAAGTCCTTTTCCAACGCGTCATACAGAGTGACGGTATTGGCCAGCCAGCCAACTTCCTGATCGGCAACCGGCGTCTTTCCGTCCGGTCCGTGAATCAGGATATCCTGAATCACTTTGATCGCTGATCGAAGTCCAACGCCACCAGTTGATTTTGCGAGTGCGCCCAGCAAATGCAGCAGGATGTCAAAGTGAGCAGGTAGAAATGGGTACAGATCTGTAAACACTTTCTCAGTGAAGTCTGAGTCGTAGTATTTTGCATCCTGCAGCTTTGTGTTGTTGCGAAGTTTCTGCCCGTGCAGATCGAACAATTGCTTCAGCACTGCTTTTGCTGTGGTCGATTTTCCAAGGAGTCGTTCGGAACAGATCTCCCGGATGTCCGAAGATTCCAGATCAATTTGAATGGGGAACCGGTCTTTAAGTTTGAATAACTTCTGTGAGTTCACCGTTCCCTTGGGATCGTCTTCGGTCAGCATCTGCTGGGCCGTGGCAATCATCCACACTTTCCCGTCACCCAATGCCTTCAGATTCTTTGCAAGACCATCAACATTCAAAATGAGAGAGTCACCTGGTGCAACATACTGACCCATTTCGTCAACAACAAAAATCACGTACTGCTTGCCACTGTGCTCACGCACAATTTCAATCATTTCCTTCACGCGTTCATTTTCGAACGTGATGATCTCCGAAGTTGCCGTGGTGAACGCTGACGGCGTCTTGAACAGCGCCGGATAAAAATCGTGGGCCAGTTCGGGAATCACACTGTCGAGTGCCAGTGGGTCATTCTGAACATCGGCCCAGTCCAGTTCCAGATCTTTGTAGACTCGCTTTTTGAATTCGTCGAGACGGCCGTCCTTTTTCAATCGACGCTCCAGGGCAGCCACTTTCAGATTGCGTGAGTATCCTGCCCATTGCAGTACCTTGTAGTAAAGTACATTGGAAACAGGTTCCATGGCATTGCCAGCCAGCATTTCGGCGGCGAGGTCAAGCATGACGACGGCGGCCGGATATGAACCTGCGACCGCTGCCAGCAATGCTTTTGTCTGTTTGTCTCGCAGCCGATTCTGCAGATGTTTAAGTACCGGCTCGCCATCAATTGTCCGGCGATCATCCAACGACATGGCCAGGTATTTCGTGAATGAACTTTTACCGGAGCCGTAGAATCCGGAGACCCAAACACCAATTTCGTTCGCACCACCATCCTGCATCGCGGCCTGCATTTTTCGCAGCAAGGTATCAAAGTGTCCGTTGATGCTGGCTGTGACATGGTACTCCGACAGTTCATCTTTCAGCCGATTCTGCTGTGATGCGCTGTAGGTGATGACCTTTTCGATTGTTCGATAAATGTCTTTGGACGTATCGAACAGCGTCTTGATCTGCTGAGCCATTTTTCAAGTTGTCCTGAAATCTTTTCGTTGCCGTCTTCTGTAGGATGGGCATTCCTGCCCGTCTGTCTTTCTCTTCTGTCTCAACCAACAACAAAATCGCAAACTCGGGCAGGAATGCCCAAGGTACAGCACTGCTTTTAGCCGCCAACATGTTCCGAACGATAATTGCCGTCTTCTGAGTAGAACCCAAGAAACTTTAATCGAGTCTTTCCGGTTCGTTCGCCAGGATAAAGAAAGATCGTCGGAGTCTTAAACTCACCATACAAACTGCTCTCAATCGTGCCGATTCGCAGGTAGGGATGAAGAGCCTCAAGGTCTGAAACAAGCACGATAGAATTTGGATCTTCACCCGCCTTTCGCAGGAAGGCTTTCAACCTGGCAAACAGTGAGTCCTTTGTAGATTCTGGTCCGTCAATCAGATCGCCGTCTTCTCTCGGTACTAACGCATTGGCAAGACTTTTGTTCGTTCTGTCCCAGTCGAGTGGCGAATTTCGATCAGACCCCACCCATAATTTTCTGGCTTTTGCCTTCGACAGGATTTCATTGACTTCATCAGCGATTGAGAACTGATGGACTTTGAATCCTGATTTCGTCAGCCTTGCTTTCCAGGCTCGCATCTTCCGTTTCACTTCCAGAATCTCACTGGGATGAAAGACAAGGTAGTAGACCGGTTCGAAGCTGGCATGAAGGAACTGACGTCCGTGTCGAACTCGTTCCAGCAGTTCCTTGAAATTCTCTTCAACGGATGCCATTGATCACCTCCCGCATCGACTTGCAGGTCCAGTCAATTTTCACCATGTCGGCTCCGCTTTGCACCACCAAAAGATTCCGCCTCGCCCATCGCTGTAGTTCTGACATCACGTCACGACGGTCGGACCCAAACCATCCCCACAACTCGTCTGCGATGATCGCCTGGTCACTTAAGCCCGAAAAATGCAGTTCATACGCCAGCACGGCGGTCGAACGTGCATCGATTCGAAACGGAAGAATCCTGCGAACCTTCTTCATTCCGCTTTCCAGCAAGCCGAAGTCTGCGCAACAACCCGTCAGGTATGACGCCACTCGTCGCTGAATGGATTCAGACCACGGAGCTGTTGTCAGTCCCTCGTTGTTGATTCGCCTGATGAACTGCAGTGACTCTTCGTTAGTGATTGAGTCCTTCCCCGCAGCATAGGACGGCCAATAAACAGCCATGACAAAATCCGCAAGAATCCGATTCGCCCGACATGTGAAAACAAAACACAGTTGGCGAAAAACGACTGACAGGTCCTCGGACAGCACCTGCTTCAACAGCTTTGCAGGAGCGCCTGCATCGACCAGATATCGAGATGCGAATGCATCGCCAACGACGTTCTTGAGTGAACGGGCTGAAGTTCCAGGGAAAACCCCGGTCTCCAGCGCAGCGGCAGTCAGAGCAGCTCCGTTCATGCCGTCCCGCCAGAGCCCCAACAACTGATGCGTTTCGTCCAGCAACCCAAGACCAGCAGTCAGGCGAGCGTTGTATTTTTCAGCAGCCAGCATCAGTTCTGGTCCGCAAAATACGGAAACGACTGACGGTCAGACGTAATTGCATCTGCGTAAATCGCGGCAACAGTTTTCCAGGTAGACGTGTCGCGAAGGTTGTCCAGGTTGCCAACACGAACCGGACCTGTTGTCGGCTTGGTTTTTGTCGCCCCGATTCCCTTCAGCCCTTCCATCGCCGATTCCGACGAAGCGATCAGAGGTGTAATCTTCGAAAGTGTTGAAGGGACACTTAGAACTCGGTGGAGTGCTTGTTCAAGATCCTCCGGAAGCCGAAACAGATGAAAGACCTGCCCAACCCCAATGCGCTCGTCGTGAAGGATAGACGCCGCTGCAGTCACGCCTGTTGCCTGAGACAGCAACTGTGTTCGCGGAAACAGAGGCGACAGGTACGACACGGCTGATTTGCTGAAAAACGAGCTGCCCCACCAGTCTGACTGATCTTTTTCGCCGAGGAATCCCACGGCAACACGAAGGCACACCAGCATTTCCAGTTCGTCAGTTGTCATGGCGGAAAGTATCTTCTCGTGTACCTGAAATCACATTCCGTCGACAATTGTCACGTAATCCATTCACGCGAGGCATTGGTAAATCTTGCTGACGCAAAAACTCTGGCGGCACTGCTTTTCACCGGTAATACATCAGGCCGTGCAGTCATTTCCCTTCAGGGAACAGAAGTCTACTCGACAGGATGCGGACTTCACAGTCAACGCACGATGGCAATCAATGCTTTTTGACTTCGAAATTACTGTCAGAGATACCGTCTGTTTTACTTTCGAATCAATCACCAGCAGCAAACACGGGCAGCATTCCTGTCCGGCGGTAACAGGCCGGACCAATGTCGCAATTCCAGCGCAAGACCTGACACAATGATTTAGCAATTTTCTACAATTACCTGGGGCTTATCCAACCAAAAACTCCTCAATGAATTTGTAGTCGATATTGCCTTCACTGATTCGCCTCTTGTGCGACACGCTGTCTCTGTCGAATTGATCTTTTCGAAGCTGATAGAGTTTTGGACTGAGGAGATAAATTGTGTTCTTATGGTTGCCCAGCCTGTCATTTCCCCCGACATCAAGCCCAAGGGAGACGCCGACACCACCAAGATTTGTCAGGAGGAAATAGGGGGACATTGTGCTTTTTCTATAAATCACAGTGTTCCCCCTTTGCGATTCCATGCATCCGCGATCCGTGTCGATGGTCAATGCCGCTCCTGCCAGGTACGATCAGTAGTTCTCCTTAGGCGATCGGCGGAAAAGGATTTACCAGCACGAAGCGCGATCGAGTGTATAGGGTACTCACTTGCTGGCGCTGCGTGCTGGTATTCTTTAATCTGCCGGTTGCCTTACTCCCAACCGCACAGACAATTGTGCCGCCAAAGCACTTCGAAGAATCGTTCATTCGGAACGTACGTGTGAAGCCCGCCTCTCGGCGGGCTGAAGTCTCGTCGTAAACGACTTCGTTCATCATGATACTTTTCGTTCGATGGACTTCGGAGGCTCCCATGCTTGAGGTGACCATGCTGTTTCTGCTTATGTTGGTACCGGCTGTCACATTGTTGTTTCAATTGGAATCGTCTGCATCACCACCGCAGCCCGAAAGAACTCGCGACTTCATCAAACAGAATTGTGTCAGTTGCCATGACGGAGCAGAAGCCGAAGGTGGACTGGACCTGACGACGCTCAGCGAGGACTTGGCGGATGCCGCCACTGAGACCCGCTGGGTTCGCATCTTTGATCGCGTCAACTAACGTGAAATGCCGCCTGCGGATGCTGACAAGGTTGACCCGAAGGCCGCTCGGGATTGACATTCCAAGGGCCGATCAACTTCCCGAGGAAGCGAAAACGGCGGGTTTTACGACGGTTGGTGATGGCCAGTCCATGTCACATTTCCAGCTCGCGCGTTATCTGGCGGTGCTCGATGACGATGTTCGGCGACAATCGTCCCAACGCTGGGAAGAGGTCTGCGGGAACAGGGAGAATCGAAAAGTCGTATTCGACTTGCAGAGGCCACCGTCCTAAAATCACCGACACGGTTGTGTCTTGGGGGTCGGCGAATACTCATTGAAAGGCATATGGCGAAGTCAATGTCTGTCTGCGTCCAAAGATTCTGCAATCGGCCTCTTCAAATTGCTCACCAGTCCTCTGAAAGGTATTTGAACATGAAAAAAACTTTGCTCAGCGCTGCCCTGATTTGCTGTTTTGGCGTGAATGCCATTGCGGAAGATTGGGGGACGATTTCCGGTCAATTTGTGGTGTCCGGCTCAATTCCGGAACCAGTCCTGCTCCACGAGAAGGGAGCTCCGGTCAAAGATGCGGCAACCTGTGCCGCGATCGCCACCTTCAAAGACGATCTGGTGATTGACGCCGATTCCAAAGGCCTGGCAAACGTCTTCATTTATCTCCCGAAGAAGCCAAAAAGCATCCATCCGGACTTGGTGAAGCCAGATCCGGCACTGGTTATCTTCGACCAGAAAGGCTGCGTGTTTACACCGCACTGCATGGTGGTGCTTGGTGGGCAAACAGTCGAGGTAAGATCGAGTGACCCAATCGCACACAATACTCACACCAATCCGCTCAAGAATCCCGCGATCAACGTACTGATCGCGCCAAATACGAAGCCGGAAGACGCTCTGAAAGTTTCCTACAAGAACATTGAATCAGTTCCAACGCGAGTCGTGTGCGACTTTCATCCATGGATGTTGGCCCACTGGATGATCGTCGATCATCCATACGCCGCAGTTACAGACAAAGACGGAAAATTCACGATCCCGAAGTTGCCCGTCGGCGAACATGAATTTCGAGTTTGGCACGAACGCAAGGGCTATCTGGACCGTAAATACGTCGTCAAGGTCGTGGCAGGCGACAACAAGTTGAAGCCAGTCGAGATCAAGATCGAAGACCTGGCGGAAAAGAAGTAGTAAAAAATCCCTGAGGCAATCAAGATCCCGCGTTTTCGAGACGTGAGCGGTCTGATTCGACGAGAAGCCCGGCCCTTATCAAAAGGCCGGGCTTTTTTTTGCATCGTCAGCAGACACCGTGGGTCGATCCGGGCTCAGTGTTTTTCCGCAACAGATACGCTGGCAGCACATCGGCGCAGGTGAACTGAATACCCGTGATCGTGGACTCAATGTGATAAAGCAATTGCCGCAGCCGTGACAATAGTCCCGTTGCCTCGTATTTTACATCGCAATGTTGCCATTGGATCGTGCCTGGCAACATTGAGCCTTGAGCAGAAGAGAGAGATCCCGAATGACCGTTCCGCAAATTTCACCTCCACAGCGAATTCTCATGGGGCCAGGGCCCAGTGACATTCATCCCAGTGTGCTGTCAGTCATGGCGGCTCCGACAGTGGGGCACCTTGACCCCTATTTCCTCAAGGTCATGGACGAAGTGCAGACAATGCTGCGGGAAGTGTTTCAGACAAAAAATCCGATGACCATGGCAATCAGCGGCACAGGCAGCGCTGGAATGGAAACGTGTGTCGTGAATCTGATTGAGCCCGGCGACAGGATGATTGTGGGAGTCAACGGTGTTTTCGGCGGTCGCATGGCAGACGTCGCTGAACGTGTCGGCGCGGATGTCACAAAAATCGAACGTCCATTTGGTGAGGTGTTTTCGCCAGAGGAGGTCGCCGCAGCGGTTGCCAAAACGCGACCAAAAGTCGTGGGAATCGTCCATGCGGAAACATCCACCGGGGCTCTCCAGCCGCTGGATGAAATCGCAAAAATCGTCCACGACGCCGGAGCCCTGCTGGTCGTCGATTGTGTAACTTCGCTGGCGGGACTTCCCGTCGAAATTGACAGGTTGGGAATTGATGCGGCCTACAGCGGAACGCAAAAATGCCTGGGATGTCCACCAGGATTGGCGCCGGTCACCTTTGGCCCACGGGCACTGGAAGTGATGGATTCGCGGAAGAAAAAAGTCTCCAGCTGGTATCTTGATATCGCCCTGTTAAGAAATTACTGGGGTTCCAACCGAGCGTATCACCATACCGCCCCGATCAACATGAATTACGCGCTGCATCAGGCCCTGCGACTTGTGCTGCTGGAAGGACTCGAAGTGCGATATGCCCGTCATCAGCTTCATCACCGCGCTTTGAAGAGTGGCCTGGAAGCCATGGGAATTCAATACTCGGTCGCGACCGAGAATTGCCTGCCGATGCTGAATTCGGTACTGATCCCCGCCGGTGCAGACGACGCTGCTGTGCGAAGTCAGCTGCTTAATGAATTCGGCATCGAGATTGGCGGCGGACTCGGTCCGATGAAGGGCAAGACGTGGCGAATCGGACTGATGGGTGAGGCCTCGAAGAAGTCCAACGTGTTGCTGTTCCTCGCCGCGCTGGAACAGTGCCTCAACCGCCAGGGAATCCGGCCAGCGCCCGGCGCCGCAATTGCAGCGGCGAATGCGTTTTACTGTGAATCATAAGTCATGTAGACGAGTCTCTCCCGCCGACGGAGCGGCGGGCGTACAGTAGCCGGTTCACGCAGCGTCACGGGCGGTCGAATGAGTGAAACGTCGCGCCCAGGACGGTGCTGAAATCCGCCCCAATCGTTCGAGTACAAGCTGTTCGTACAAATCACCCACACTAATTCCCAGCGCACGAGCGGACATCGGGACAAGACTGTGCGACGTCATGCCTGGGATTGTGTTGATTTCAAGAATAAACGGATTGCCAGCCGCATCGATCCGGAGATCTGTGCGACTGATACTCTGCACTCCGCAGACTTCACAGGCCGCCAGCACGATTTTGTCGAGCTGAGGAGGAAGGTCCATTGGTGCCACGTGATATTGAGTTTTCTCGTCGGTGTACTTGGCGGAGTAGTCGTACCAGCGGGTTTGAGGGACGATCTCCACCGCAGGAAATGCCAGGCCATTGACGACTGGCACAGTGACCTCTCGGCCTGCAATGAACTTTTCGATTAGGAACATCGTCCCCCAGCGTGCGGCTTCCGCAGCGGCGGCATCGAATTCTTTCGCGGCATCGACGATCGAAATTCCAACACTTGATCCCTGAGCCGCAGGTTTCACAACCTGTGGATAACCAATTTTCTTTGACGCCGAACGCTTCGCCGCCAGCGAAAGATTGCACGGCAATGCGGTTCCGGGAGGCAATGGCAGCCCGGCGTCCGCGAGGATTTTTCGCGTCGCCACTTTGTCGAACGTAGTTTCCGACGCAGCAGCGCTGCTTCCGAGCCAGGGAATTCCCAGCCAATCCAGGCGACGTTGCAGCGAGCCGTCTTCTCCGCCTGTGCCATGCAGCAACGGAAGAATGACATCCGTGTTCCAGGGAATTTCGTGCAGCGCAAGAATTGAGGGATCGATTTGCAGGACCTTGTGACCACGCTGTTTCAATGCTGTGGTGACTTCCGAACCGCTGTCCAGACTAATATCTCTTTCAGACGAATCCCCCCCCGCCAGAACGACGATTCTGAGAGATCGGGAAACGGGCGCTCCTGTTGACACACTAACCTCCATGTATTTCGGAAAAGTCTTGAATTTTCCGTTTCACGACTTACCAATTCGACAGCGCCGGTTTAGGGAGAAAACACGGCGAAATACAGCCCCGGCAGGCTCACTGTACCACACAGGCATCTTCTGGCAAATAGTGCATCATGCGGCTCAATCGTCGGCTGACAAAGAGGTTGAAAGAGCTTGAAGCCAATCCGAATCTCAGCATACCGGCTGGCCGCCGCCGATGGTCGCGCGGAAATGGAAGCGGCGTTTCGCATGATCGACAACGACCGAAAGTGTTTGGGATCGCTATCGCCCCGTGCTTTCGCGAACTGTTAAGAGGCGAATCAGCTCTGCAAGCGATGAGACGCCCAGTTTTTTCATAACGTTGCTCCGATGCTTTTCCACAGTCTTGCAGTGAATTCCCAGACGCAGGCTGATCGCCTTGTTCGTCTGACCGTCGTAAACCAGCTCGATGATTTCACGTTCGCGCAGTGTCAAACTATTCAGCAAAGCAAGATTTCCTGGCGTCCCAGGAGTATGAACGTCGCGTGATGCCTGGAATTCCTGAAGTTGCCGAAAGCCTTCTTTCACGGCCGCAATCAATTCCTGCCGCTCAAATGGCTTCTCAAGCACCGTCACAGCACCGAATTTCATCGCGGCCACAGTCAACTTCGTATTGGGGAATGCCAGAACCACGATCACCCGAAAATGATTCGGGCGCGACAGCACTTTGCAACAACCGTCGCTTTCGTCCACCGGACTCATCACCTGGTCCGTGAAAACCACTCCGGGAGGCAGTTCGACAAATTCCTCTTCGAACGCAATAGCGGATCGGTAGACGCGAACGACAAACCCTGCCTGCTCCAGCAGCAGTGAAACGATATTCATGACGGGCTTGTTTTCATCGATCACGTAGACACGGTTCAGTGTGCCCGTGTTGCTAACTGCGCCAGGGGAGTAAAGCGAATAGGAGGCGCTGTGGGAGGGATTTGTCATGAAGATCACCAGATGGCCACTCAAAATGCCAACCAGAAATGATCGAATCGTGGAGACTCGGCGCGGTTCAGTCTTTTCGATTCACTCGCCGGAACTCTGAACGGCTGCAATTTCTGGAATGTTGAGCTTCTGGTCTATACCCTGGCAACTCGGGACATGTGGTCGAAAAACTGGGGGTTCTCACGCAATGAGAAGAACGCAACATGTGATGAATCGCACCGTTGAGTCCACACCTCCCGACTGTGGAATTCTCGCTTCAACGACTGCGGCTCTTGTGCAGGATTTGCATCATTTTGCTCCTTCGAGGGAACGGCAGCTTTAGCGAAACACAGTACGAGCTTGTCAGAAGTCACCCCCAGTCAAGCGATGATCTCCTGAATCACTTTGCCATGTACGTCCGTGAGTCGGAAGTCACGGCCCTGGAACCGGTAAGTGAGCTTTTCGTGGTCGAGGCCGAGGAGATGCAGGATCGTGGCCTGGAGGTCGTGGACATGTACTTTGCCTTCGGTGACTCCGAATCCGAGTTCATCCGTCTGCCCAAGCGAAAAGCCACTCTTGACGCCGCCGCCGGTCAGCCAGAGGGTAAAGGCGTCGATGTGGTGGTCGCGGCCGGTGGGCGTGCGGTCTTCGCCCATTGGCGTGCGTCCGAATTCGCCGCCCCAGATGACAAGCACGTCGTCGAGCATGCCCTGCTGCTTCAGGTCCTGCACCAGCGCAGCTGATGCCTGATCAACTTCTTTGCAGCGGATCGGCAGTTCTTCATCGAGCGATTCCGCTCCGCCGTGCTGGTCCCAATTGGTGTGGTAGAGCTGCACAAACCGCACGCCGCGCTGAACCAGTCGCCGGGCGAGCAGCGCGTTGTTGGCGAAGGAGGCTTTGCCAGGTTCGGCACCGTAGAGCTTGAGTACATGCTCAGGTTCGCCCTGAATGTCCATGAGTTCCGGTGCGCTGACCTGCATGCGGTACGCCATTTCGTACGCAGAAATGCGAGTCTGAATCTCCGGGTCGCCAACCACGTCGAATCGGGCCTGATTCAAGTTTCGCACGGCGTCGGTAAATTCCCGCTGAGCACTCTGATTGAATCCGGCGGGGCTTTCGAGGTTTAAAATCGGGTCGCCCTGGCCACGAAATGGCACACCCTGATAATTGGTCGGCAGAAAACCGCTCGACCAGAGCGCCGATCCACCGCGCGGGCCACGGGGGCCGGATTGCAGGACCACAAAGCCAGGCAGATTCTGCGATTCGCTGCCGATCCCGTATGTGACCCAGGAACCCATTGACGGCCGTCCCGGCTGTGGTGAACCGGTCTGCATGAAGAGTTTCGCCGGACCGTGGTTGAAGACGTCCGTCGTCATGCCTTTGAGCCAGCAGACGTCATCGGCGATGTTGCGGTGATATGGCAGCAGGTCGCTGAGGACTACGTCGCTGTCTCCATAGCGACTGAAAGTGCGGCGTGAACCGAGCAGAGTTTCGGTGCCCTTGAGAAACGCGAATCGGCGGTCCTTCATGAAGCTGTCCGGCGGTTTCTGGCCAGAGAGTTCTGTCAGTTTTGGTTTATCTTCGAAGAGTTCCAGTTGACTTGGACCGCCAGCCATGAACATGTAGATCACGGCTTTGGCTTTGGGAGCGAAGTGCGACTGTGGAACGACATCAGCGGCTTGGCTTTGTTCGTTCGCCAGCAACGAAGCCAGCGCGACTGAGCCAATGCCGAGACTCGCCTGACCAAAGAATTCACGACGGTTGTTTGTGATGCGATCAGAAAGTGTCATGACTAATCTACCTGTGCTACTCGCGAGTAATAAACTCATCCAGATTCAACAGCAGCCGCGCCACGGCGATCCATGCCTGTTCTTCCGAAAATCGTTCGCGGGACTGCGTCAGATACTGAGTAAGGAACTGAAGTTCGGTTTCCGTCATCGGTCGAGCGAAACATTCGCGAAACGCAAACGTCAGTCGCTGGTCATCATTTTGGGCGGCGGTTGTCGCGATGCGTTTTCCAAAGTCTGCGGCAAGTTCAAACATCGCAGTCGAATTTGACATTGTGAGCGATTGCAGCGGTGTGTTGGAGCGATCTCGTCGAGTGCAAGTCGCGTTGAACTTGGGGACATCAAAAGTTTCCAGCATCGGATACGGGGCGCTGCGGTAGAAGTATGTGTACATGCCGCGGCGATAACGTG
>JBBQSE010000094.1:0-20262 GCA_038214195.1 Planctomycetales bacterium | reverse complement strand
AACGCCTGGCGTGATCGGTTCGCAGCGGTGCCGTTTGAAGATCGCGGTGGATACTTTCAGGGCCGCTACTACCAGGACATCGCCATCGATCGAGTTCTGGAATCCATCGCCGCAGGGAAGGATCGCGTTCTGCTGACGCTGGCCACCGGGACCGGAAAAACCTTTATCGCGTTTCAACTGGCGTGGAAGCTGTTTCAGAGTCGCTGGAACCTGGCGGACTGGAAAGCAGGCAACGAACTGACTCGCCGACCGCGCATTCTGTTCCTGGCCGACCGCAATAATCTGGCGAATCAGGCGTTCAACGTCGCAACTGTTCGACGTGGCTTATCGAAGTGCTTGAGTTCGCCGACATTTTTCTGCGTTCATCACGCGACGCATGGATGCACTCGGTCTTACGAAGGCGGACGTTGCGAGCTTGCTCTGCGAAGATGATTCCAAGATTAGTAAATCAGGCGAGGGCTGCACTTCCCCTCACTTTCGTACACGCTGCACCTGCGCGACGCCTTGCAGTGCGACCTGAAAGATTTCGACCCGCCCCCAGAGACAGCAACGCGGAAAAGATCGCACCTTTCTGCAGCTTCCTGAATCTCCGGAAAATTTCACAGACTTCCCCCGTTGCGTTTGGCGGGAAACAGAATCATTCGACTGAAGCCCGTTGATCGTGACACAATTGACGGGCTTTTTTCGTTGTGGTCAGAGCAACGGACGGCGAGTTGCCGCGAGAGCAGGCCCGTCAGTCTCTGCCGGGCTGGACGGCAGATTCACGAGCGTGCGGACAGCGGGCGTGAATTTGTTGGGCGGGCTCGGACTCCCGCCACTGGCTTTGCTGTGCGTGGCAGCGTGCGCTGAGTCGTCTTCCAACTTGGGCGGCTCAGTGTATTGGTTCAGCGTAAATCGTGAGAACGTATGTCGAAGTGGGAATAGAGAAACGCGCGCGGCGGCATTGCAAATGGATCCCTACGGGCATCGATGTTCTGTTGTGATCACCGAGCCCCTGACGTTTCCGATAGGTTTGGAGAATCGCCTGGCCGAATCGATGAACTCACGTCTGACATTAGCAGAAGTCGTGAGACGTCAGGCCCAAACTCTCACGAATTCGGCTGCGAGGTGCCAATTGCTGAAGGGCAGACTAATCAGGCAACACGTCAATATCGATCCACCCGGTCCACGATTCGCCGGGAGCCAGGATCTGCAGACCGGCATCAATGCCTCGTTGTTGCAGATTGATCGCGTTGGTGACGCAGGTGTATGGCTCAAGACACACGGCAGTCGTCCATGGCGGTGTGAAAGCCACGATTTCGCGAAAGTCGTTCGCGTCACGCCTGGAGCAACGCTGTTCAATTCTTAGCTTCGCTGCGGGATCAGCAATACGGCACACGATGTTGTCGTGTTCCGTTGAACATTCTGTATAGACATCATCCAGCTTGAGTCCGCCGAACTTCGGTGACGATGCAAGGTCAACGGCGGGCGAGGATTGAATCTTTCCGGACGGCAGGCACTCATTCAATTCCCAGGTTCTCGCCGCCGGAGCATAGATCGTACACTCGTCGGCTGCCGATGTGGGACTCAGCGGCAGTCGGAAGTAAGCGTGTGTTCCGAAGCCCCAGGGAAGTGGTGTGGCGGATGGATTGTGAATCTGAATCACCGACCGCAGGCATGAGCCCAGCAATTCATACGTGACCTGGATCTCCGCGTCTGCGGGCCAGAGTGGCAGCCGTTCAGGAGCGTCAACACTGATTCGAAATACGCCGGTCACGGCCGACTTTGTTCGCGCAGTGATTCTCCATGCGCGATCGATACAGAATCCGTGGATCGCGTTTCCCGTCTTGTCAAAAGGGACCTGATCAGGTTTCATCAGATAGTCCCGTCCATCCCACGAATAACGTCCGCCGGCAATGCGATTCGGAAAAGGAAACAGCAGGGGAATTCCACTGCGACTGGCTGGATGCCCGCCCGCTTCAAATCCATCCGCCGCCGACAGGACTTCGGTGCTGGTACCGGAACTGGTGACTGCCTTGAAGCGGAAACAGTTGAATCCCTGGTCCACGGCGATGTGAGCCAGTGAACCCTGATCGTTGCTGATTTCGATAATGTTCATGTTGTGGCCATTGAAGTTTAAGTTTCAGAGTGGTGACAATTGGTCGGTCAATGACAGTGTCAGACGCATTGTAGCCGCACTCGTCAGAGTTCGGTTCATGAAATTGAAGCGTTGCCGAAATCGTCAGCACAGGAATCTACGCAAGAATTCCGTCAACAACTTTTCCGGCCACATCGGTCAGTCGGTAATCGCGGCCGGTGTGGCGGTAGGTGAGGCGTTCGTGGTCGAGGCCCATCAGGTGCAGGATTGTGGCGTGGAAGTCGTGGACATGAACGACATCTTTGGCGACATCAATGCCATAGTCGTCGGATTCGCCGTAGGTGATGCCAGGTTTTACTCCACCTCCGGCCAGCCATGAGGAATAGACCCAGTGATGATGTTCCCGACCTGCGGCACCAGCAGTGGCGTTGAACGGAGTACGGCCGAATTCTGTGGTCCAGACGACGAGCGTGTCTTCCAGCATCCCGCGTTGCTTCAGATCCTTCAGAAGTCCGGCGATGGGTTGATCGACATTCTTTGCCAGCGGCGCGTGCGTCAGCATATCGCCGTGGGCGTCCCAGTTGCTAGACGAACCGACATCGATGAGTTCGACAAAACGCACTCCGCGTTCGACCAGGCGACGGGCAGCGAGACATTGCCATGCGAAGCCAGCGGTGCTGCCGCGAGGAAGACCATACATCGCAAGAGTCGCGTCGTCTTCTTTTGAGAAATCGAATACTTCCGGCATCTCCGCCTGCATCCCAAATGCCGTTTCGAACGAGCGAATGCGAGCCGTGAGTAAAGGGTCGTTCGGGCGCGATTCCAGATGTCGCCGGTTCATCCTGGACATCGCGGCCAGTTCCATTTCCTGAAGTGTACCGCTGGCCGCGCGTCGCTGAATATTGGCCACCGGTTCAGGGCCGGGTACAACGAGCGTTCCCTGATGGGTTCCCGGAAGAAAATTGCTGCCCCACACCTGGCCGCCAGCGTACGGTGCATGCGGCGCGATGACAACAAACGACGGCAGATTGCGATTGAGTGTCCCCAGTCCATAACTGAGCCATGAGCCCAGACTTGGCCGGGCAAAGGTAAACGAACCAGTATGGATTCCCAGTGTGGCTTCGTAATGATTCGTGTGGTCTGACTTCATGGATCGGATCACACACAGATCATCGACACATTCCGCCAGATGTGGAAACAGCGAACTGACTTTCGTGCCGCACTCGCCATGAGGTTTGAATTCCCACTGTGGCGGCTTGAGGAACATGTTGAAGTTCCCTTTGCGGCCCTGAAACTCATTGACCGGGATCGTCTTCCCGGCATCGGCCACGAGTTTTGATTTTGGGTCCCAGGAATCGACGTGCGAAACTCCGCCGCTCATGTGCAGAAAAATGACGCGTTTCGCCTTTGCCGGAAAGTGCGAGGGCTTCGGCGCGAGTGGATCGTCAGACTTCGACGATGAATCTTCCGCCAGCAACTGCGACAGCAGTCCTGGCATCAGCACTGAACCGCCAGCCATGGACCGCAGGACGCCGCGGCGAGAGGCGAGGTTGTTGGGGTTTGTTTTCATTGTTGGCCTAATCCACATGCAAGAACTCGTTACTTCCAATGATGGTCCTCAGAAACGCCGCAAGGGCGCGACGTTGAACGTTGTCCTGATTTATACGGCTGAGTTCTGTTTGATACGTCGCAATAAACTTCGAAGCGTCCTGCACTTCTTCAGCCGTCGGCGAGCGACCGAGCGACGTTCGCCAGGCTCGGTCAATTTGTTCGCTCTCCGAGGGCAAATCGGACAACAATCGACCGGCCCAGGCGTCGGCTTTCGCGTGGACAAATGGATCGTTTAAGAAATACAGCGCCTGCGTGGGGACTGTCGTGCCCAGGCGATCCGGCGTCGATGCGTTCGTGTCCGGCCCGTCAAAAAGGGCGAGGAACGGATGACGCTTCAACCGTTGTGTCATCAAATACACGCTGCGCTTGTTGTGATCATAAACGGCATTGAACGGACCGTGCTGGCTGAATCCCCAGCTGATCGGAGACGGAAACGGGTGCCCTTGTCCGGGCTCCGGATCGAGTTCTCCCGTGACCATCAGGATTGTATCCCGAATTTCCTCGGCGCTCAGACGTCTCCGCGCGAAGTGCGTGTAGAGATCATCGCCGCTCGTCTCTGTCCCCGCCGACTGCTGATACGTTGAACTCAGCATGATCGCCCGGTGCATGGCCTTGACGGACCAGCCACTTTGAATGAACTGCGTCGCCAGATGATCGAGCAGATCGGGATGCGTCGGCGGCAAACCGCGAACGCCGAAGTCGTTTGGTGTCTTGACCAGACCGCGACCGAAGTGATACTGCCAGATTCGATTGACCATCACTCGCGCTGTCAGCGGATTCTCGGGGCGAGTCAGCCAGTTGGCGAGTTCAAGTCGTCCGCTGCCTCGCGTGTCTGAAGGCAACCGTTCGCCGCCCAGCGCTCGAATGAAACCTCGCGGCACAACATCACCCGGCTGAGACGGTTCGCCTCGCAACTGCATGGTCACATCGTGCGGCGTGCCTTCTGCCATGCCGTACGTCATTGGAAACGGACCGTCGATCAACAGCGTCTGAAGTTCCTGAGCCTGCTGCTGAGTTTGGTATTGAAGCTCGGCAAGTTGTTTCCGAATTTCATCAGCGCGATTTCGCCGTTCGGCCAGATCGGAGGACTCTTCGATGCGCGGAGTGGCGTCGAAAGACGGAAATTTGTGGTCAGCGATTTCGTAGTTGTCGATATTTAGCCCCGGACGGACTCCACCGAGATGACCGTAACTGTCGATGAACGAATAATCGATCGTGCCATCCCAGCCGCTGGCCAGCTGACCGGTGAATTCCATCGCTGATGTTGGCGATGTCAGTGTTCCGGAGTACGTGCGTTCCTGCAGATCAAGTTGCAACTGGACCTGGTACCATTCGCCCACGGTCAGGCTCGTGACGGCTTCCCGCGCATCGGCACTGCGGCGGAAGAATTCTTTGCCGTTGAAGAAGAGTTCGACAGCGGCGGAATTCCCCGGACCATGACCCATGTAGAATCGCCACGAACCATCTCCGCCCGCTGCAACGTCGGCACAGCAGAAGTCGAAACTGGCAAACAGTTGTTTTGTGTCCTGTGCCAGCCACGGTTTTGGCAGTGTCAAACCGAAGCCATCGTATTCGGCTCGATTCGGCATGTGAATGCCATGCGTGCCGACCGGATACATGTTGGCAAACGGGCTTTGGGACTTGGCTGAAATCTTAACCACGCTGTTTGGGCCGGGATTCCACGGACTTGTCGGCGGTGCATCAATGGCCTGCAATTCAAAGTCACCGTCCAGGCCAGCCAATTCCTGCAACTCGTGCGTCAGTTGAACAATGTCGATGTCTCCGATGCGTGAGGCTGCAAAAATGATCTCCTTTGATGCCGGAGGAATTGGCTGTTCCTGCACGCCGAGATTGTCAAACTCAAAGGCAGGAAGCGTGGCTGCGGCATCTGATGAGTCCAGTTCGACGAAATCAACGACGCCGTTCCAGTCAGGCGACAGCGGCAATGTGTCAAACTTCGTCAGTGCAGCGGGCTCAACGATCGTGCCCGACACCGTTCGCTTCCGCAGATTGAGACTCAACTGAATATTGTGCCATTCGTTCGGCTTGATCGGTGCCAAAGGTTCGATGGCATCGCCGATCTGAAGTGACACGGCCTCGGGCGTTATTAGCAGCACAACCGCCAGTGAATCCGGGAATGCACCAATGCGAAATCGATGGGCGCCGCCCGTAGTGGCGTTTGATGAACCAATCCGAAAGTCCAGATTGAAGTACATCGTGTCGCAATTGTCCGCAGTCCGCCGAGGATACAGCGACTGTGCGATGCGATATCGCCCGGCACCGACCGCCAGACTTGCTCCGACTTTGCCGCGTGCGTAGAGATTCTTGAACGGACTCTGTGCGGCGTTAGTCACCGCGATTTTGCCTTCAAACAGCCACGGTGGAACCAGCACGCCGTTGCTGCCTCCCGCCGCCGGAGCCTGCATTTCAAAGTCGCCGTCCATATCATTCAGCGAGCGCAGGATTGCCGTCGGCACGGGCTGTTTTCGCTTCTCCAGACTATCCGCCATCGCCGCGACCTGTTGTTCGAATTCTCGCCACTTTGGAATGGCCTCAGCGGGCGGCAGCAGCGGCACCATCGAGCGAAATTTCTGCTTCTGCTCCGATCCCGGAAAGGCATAGCGACTGCTGTCGAAAATTCCGTACAAACCGTAGTAGTCCATCATCGACAACGCATCAAACTTGTGATCGTGACATCGGGCACAGCCCAGACTCAGCCCCAGCACGGATTGTCCCAGCGTGTCGATCGTGTCCTGAATCGTGAGGTGATGGTAATTCTCAGAATCGAAGCCGAAGCGTCGTGAGATCGCAAGATATCCCGTGGCCGTGACTTGCTCGGCATAGGTTTCATCAGATTCATCATCCGCCAGAATGTCTCCGGCGATTTGTTCTCTAAGGAACTGGTCGTATGGCTTGTCTGCGTTGAAGGCATCAATGACGTAGTTGCGATATCGCCATGCGAGCGGCACCGGATAGTCGGCCGTTTCGCCCGCCGTGTCAGCGTAGCGCACAACATCCAGCCAGTGCCGTCCCCAGTGTTCGCCATAATGCGGCGACTTCAGCAGTCGATCCACAACGTTGTCAAATGCCTGCGGCGACGAGTCCGCGAGAAAAGCGTCGATTTCGTTCGGCGTCGGCGGCAGACCAGTCAAATCAAACGTCGCGCGGCGAATCAGAGTGAGCTTATCGGCTGCCGGAGCCGGATGAACTCCCGCAGCTTCCTGTTTCGCTCGAATGAAAGCATCGATGCTGTTCTTTACCCAGGCTGTGTCGCCAACAACCGGTCGCTCTGGATTTTGAACTGGCTGGAACGACCAGTGCTGATGACCTTCGAACTTTCGCGACTGTTGTGGCCAGAGTGCTCCGTCTTTGATCCACTGCTGGAAGGCGGCAATCTGATCCTGTCGGAGAGTCTGCTCCTTTTCTGGCGGCATTGCGGACACATCGTCCTGTCCCTGTATCGCCCGGATCAACAGGCTCTCTTCAGGCTTTCCCGGCACAATCGCGGGGCCTGAATCTCCACCGGTCAGCAATGCCTCCCGAGAATCGACGCGCAACATTCCCGAAGTTTTCCCGTCTCCATGACATCGAAAGCAGGTTCCAGCCAGCACCGGGCGAATATTGTTTTCGAACAGCGAATCTGCCTCATCCGCGTGCGCCGACGTCCAAAGACTGCAACAGACGATCAGCAGCAGGATTTGATTCCGGAGAAAATGCATTGAACGAAGTTTGGCGGGAAGGTGGGTCATCTGCGGATCCTTCTTGCTGCTCGGGGCGGGCAGTACTTCAGCAGCAGGAAGAGAATGTGGAATATTGCATGAGCGGCATTCATACACATTACCGATTCCCTGATGCGTTCTCAAGACGCTTCCGGCTTCAGCGGCACCTTTGAATTCAACACTGCGTGGATTCTGAATGTTCGTCAGGCAAAGCCTGACCTACTCTTGCTTATCATCCTCCCAGATAACACCGACCCATTGAGCCCAGGCGTCCCACTCACTGGTCATCGAATTGATGCGTTAGGGACAAAACGATGGAGACGAATCGCGATTGTTTTCTTGTGCCATCGCCTGCTTGTCTCAGCTGAAAGTCGCTCTGTACTATGTGCAGGAGTTTCAAGAAAGAAGTTATCGCCGCCGTCGCACACCGACGAGCCAGTCTTCGTTTGGATCGCTGGGCGGTGTTCCCAGTTTTACAGGTCCGCCGCCGCTGACAGACTTTTTTGATCCATCAAGCAGCTTGCCGCCGCTGCGAGGATTGAACCATTGCACTGCGAATTCTCCTTCAACACGGGACAGATCCAGCGAAGGCTCTTTGCCGTCCGCGATATAAACAAGGTAGAGTTCGCCTGGTTTCGCAAAACAGTCACGCAAGTTGTCTTTGCCGTCAGCGCCCACCAGTTCATCCGTCGGCTGCATCTGATGAAATGGGATCTTATGGTCCCGGAAAAAGTCAAGCGCGATGCGGCAGTAGTCCCAGCTTTGATCGCGGCTTCGCCAGTCTTCGCAAACCAGATCATTCTCCGCGAACTGGTAGCCGAAATAGTATTCAACCCCGGCACCGCCGCCCATCAGCGCGCCCCACAACGTCTGCTGGCGGACTTCGTGTTCGGTGTAGATCATCTTGCCGGTCTTATCGTGACCGTCAAACCCTTTGTATCCCAGATCTGGACACTGTCCATGGGCTGCGGTGCCGGATTCATCGAAAGCGACTACCCAGGGTTTGCCGGATTTACCATCACCAACTGCGGGCTCCGCCACCGGATAGTCCGTCTCGACCAGCAATGTTCCCTTAAGAAGCGAGACTTTGTAGTCCCAGCGACCGGGTTTGTCAGGCGACACATGAGCCCGCCACTTCGTTCCGCTTTTGGCCGACGATTCCGCCGCGTTGCCATCCGCCGCGAAATAACCGGGCACGGTGTACGACGGTGATCCGGATTCGTGCGTGAACGTGACATTCATTTCGTAATTCACGAACGGATTCGGCGTATTGTCGAGTTCGTGCGCGTATGGCCCCGTCGAGCGTCAGAGTCACCTTGTGCCATTGTTTCAATTCGCCATCAATCACGATGCTTCCTGCGCCATCCGCCTGCCGAGGCTGTTGGAGAGGGACGTCCTGCGCGACAGCGATCGTTGAGACGAATGTGAATGCCAGCGTAGTCAATAGCCAATTGGCTTGTTGAGCCGAATCTTTTTTGTTCATCGAAATCTCCGAATGTCCTGGTTCGCTTAATGGTTTCTGCGTTTCGTTCGCGGAGCGAACGACGACTATTTCCGCAATGGCCGCAGCCACTCCCTATGGACTGACCTGAAGTCGAGTGGCGACGAAGGTTCCGGAGCCGCTGATGAACAGATTGGTGTTCTTGGAATTCAGGAACGGCGAAAACTCGCGAATGTCCGGGATGACAAGTTCCAGGTCATCGTCTGTCGGGCCATCGTGTTCCGGATCAACGATGAATGACACCGAGTTACCTTCCTTGATGATGCGCACCAGATGAGTTCCTTTTTGCGGAACTTTGCCCCGCAAACTCGTATAGCCGTTTCTCCAATTCTGAATGTCGATTTGGCCGTCCGCAAGTGTAGGTGCAACGAAATCGTTCGGCCAGTCACGACTCAGGAGGACGATGCAGCGGCCAATCTACGGAGGCGATCGTGAGGCCACTGGCTCAAACGCGGTGCAAATGAGCCACCTTTATTGTCCCGCCTCCACAGATTTGCCAATCTGCAATTCGCAGCCAGTGGAATTGGCGTTATGCTGCGAAGTGCGGTTTGGTCGCGGGGAGGTTGTAAGTACATGACTTTGCCAAAGATGACGACTCAGTATCACTATCGAACTCGGAGTTGACGGGGTTAGGGTGCAATGATGGTTCAATGGCTGCATAAACCGGGCTCGATTGTTGCAATGCTGATTGGCGTTCTGAGCGTCACAGCAAACTTGCGACTGGCACTCGGCGACGAAATCGCACGACCGACGGCGGCAAACAACGACGCCGTCCCCGGACTGAATGTCGCCGTCCCCGGCATTGAATGCGCTCTGATTGGAGGACGCGCGGCGCAGGATTTCACGTTCCGATTGGTCGTCGAAGTCAAGGTTGAGAACGAAACGAACGAAACGATCACGGTCGCGCGAGAGCAGTTTCAGCTGCTGATCAACGGTGAACCCGCAGAGATCAGTTCTGTGGATGCCCACCCAACGTTTCCGCGATCCGAACTGCAGCCTGGGAAGAGGGCGGAGGGCTGGGTCGGATTTGGCGCAATTCCATACGACGGCAGAGAGCCTGCGATGATCCTGCGTCTGCAGGTGCCGTCGCGGCAACCCGTTGACATCAGCCTGAACGACGAAATACGCCGACAAAGTGCATTCCAGCAAACTCGACTCGGGCCCGAAGGTTGTCTGCTGCAGATCTCCACGAATCGAAACCTTGACGTACTTTCCATCTGGCCTGTGGCGACGATCATGGAGACTGCTGCCAGAGAAAAAATCGGCCGCGTGCTGTTTTCATCGGCACGCGAAACGCCGCCTGTAGTGGTCGAAGAATTCAAGTTATGGCTGAGTTCGATGATCGATGCGAGTGCCGCTGCCAACGACCCGAACATGCGTTTTCTACCCCGAGTCTCGCCGCCCTTTCCTCAGTCAGATTTTCGTTTTCAACAAATCTCTATCGGAGGTCTGAATGAAGCCGCCAACCGTCAGTATGTCTTTAATCGGAATGCCGTCGTTGTACTGCCATCTGCAGAGGCCGCTGTTGCCTCTTTGCTGATCCCGGTGTACCGACGCGTTTCCGCTGAGGCAGCGGTGGCCGATCTGGGAAGCGAGAATCCCGGTGTTCGTCGAGCGGCAATGGCAGGTGCCGTCGATCGCCTGACGCCTGATCAGGCCGAAACGATTATCAATGAAGCTCTGCTGGGATCACCAGAATTGCAGGCGGAGATTGCGGGTTACCTCAACCTGATACCCGGCTCTCGGTCGGTTGAGATTCTGAGAGTTCTGAGTGAGAGCAGTCATCCGCTGGTTTCCACCGTTGCTCTGCGATCGCTGATTCGCAGTCTGGACCCGACTGCGGAAAAAGCCATGACGGAACTCTGGCAGGCTGGCGGTGGCAAGCCGGACTTGCGGCGGCAGATTCTTGCTGCCATCATCGAACTGAACAGCGAACGATGGACATCCCTGGTTGCGGGTTACGTCGCTGAGCAAGTCGCCAGATCTGCCGTCAGCACTGGAACGATGAACGTGGATAACGATTCATTATCCGCCCCGGAAATCGAAGAAGTCCCGGATTCGGTCTCGCGAACGCCTCAGCCGGGATCGGGAGATCGCCACCTGATCGCATCAGCGCTCAATTTCCTGCAGGAGCAGGGACATGCGGGGACGCTGGAGGCACTGAGAAGTCATCTGTTGCAAATTTCCGATGCGGGTCTTCAGGATCTTGCACTAACTGCCCTCGTCAGAACTGGAGATCCAGTAGACGACTCGCTCATTCGTCAGTGTCTGGACCAACGAATTCGAGCCGGTGCGATCACGGACAGCATTCGCCAGGCGGTTGCCCAACTGCCGTCACCACAATGGACGGAATCGCTGCTAAAGGATGTGAAATCGGGCCTGGACGCCGCAAATCAGCCACTGTCCGCGCAGGCGCTCCTGCGTTGCGCATCCGCCGGACAACTGGATCAAATCATCGATGAATTTGAGTCGCTGCCGCCGTCGGCAAAGCAGCAAACACTGCGACATCTGGTGTTGCTCGATCACCCGCGTTGGAAATCGCTGGCGCAGAAACTCATTGAAATGCCGCTGCACAGCACGCCCGAAAACAACACGACCTCGCGATCAATCGCCAGGTCTCTCGCAACTGAAACCGTCCAGTTGTTGGCGGTCGATGGGTCTGAAGAGGCGATCGCGATGCTGACCAGTCGCCTGGAAACCGCAGTCCAGGAAATTGGATCCGCTACAGACGTTCCCATTGAAAACCGAATGTTTGTGCATCGTCTGATCGAAACGGTGGCGTTGTTCGCCCATCCCGAATGTCGCCGCTGTCTGAATCGTGTCGCCCGCTGCGAAAATCAGGACCTGCGTGACAAGGCGATACGGCAGATGCAGGATGCCATGCGGCGTTCTCCTGCGATCCAGATGCTGGCTCAGCGTCAGTTGCAGGCAACCAGGAAGGAATTCAAGCTGGAAGACAACGAAGAGACCATTGCGTTTCTGTCTGACTGTATCGAACAGGATCCGTATCTGCCGGAAATGTACATTCGGCGCTCTTCCATCCTGATGCATTTGAATCGATTTGAGGAAACGATGGACGACCTGAAAATCGCCGATCGTCTGTCACCGGAGAACATGGATGTGGTGAGCATGATCGCGCTCTGCAAAGTTCGCCTCGGTGATACAGAAGCAGGCCTGAAGCACGCTGAAGAACTGGTGGTGACGGCTCCGAGGGATCTTTCCAGTTTGTACAACGGAGCCTGTTCCTATTCACGGGCGATCGAAAACGCCAACGTGACGGACGAACAGAAGAAACGCTACGGAGATCGCGCAATCGAACTGCTGCGACTGACCATTGCCACCAACTTTGGCGATTTTGAACATCTGCAGAATGACGAAGATCTCGTCGCCATTCACACCCACCCGGCATGGGCGGCGGTCGTGGAAGAGACAATGAAGATGAGCGAGGAAAACGCTAAGCGACAACCGGAGTAGGGGACTTTCGGCCCGGTCTCATGCGGCCTCGCGAAACTTGAGCGACGGGCGTTCGATCGTGACAATCGTATTGGGAGGCACGCTGCGGTTGAGGGATACGCTCGATCCGATCTGAGAACCGGCACCAATCACCGTTGTCCCTCCCAGGATCGTCGCGTTACTGTAGACCGTCACTCGATCTTCAAGCGTTGGGTGGCGCTTCGCGCCGCGAATTAAACCACCGTCTTCGTCGCGGGGAAATGACCAGGCTCCCAGAGTCACGCCCTGATAGATCGTGACGTTTGCACCAAGCTCGGCGGTTTCTCCAATCACCACGCCCGTCCCGTGGTCAATGAAAAACGAAGGACCGATCTGCGCGCCAGGATGGATGTCGATTCCGGTCTCGCGGTGAGCCCATTCGGTCATAATCCGAGGCAGATAAGGAACGCCCAGCGTCAGCAACTCATGCGCGAGGCGATAGATCGTGATCGCTTCAATACCCGGATAGCAAAGCACGATTTCTTCCCGCGTCTTTGCCGCCGGATCGCCATTGAAAGCCGCTTCCACGTCGCTGGCCAGTGTCTGCCGAATTTCTGGAAGTCGGCTGAGGAAAGCATTTGTCATTGAGGAAGCAAGTCCCGCGTAGTTGCTGGCTTGTTCGAACACTGACGGTGCCGCGTTGTGGATTCTCACTTGCGCCAGTCGCGCATGTTCCAAAGCGCGGGCGATCTGCTGTTTCAGCCGGGCCTGGATTGGAAGCAACTGCAATCGCACACCGTTGATCCCTGGCAATACGTTGACCGCATTTGACGCGGGAACACCCGGAAACAGCAGGCTTCGCAGATCACACACGACAGACATCACGCCGTCCACCGACGGTAGTGGCGTATTATCAACGGAACCAGGACAACAGCTCTGCTGGGCAATCAGCAGTGCAGCAATCTGATCCGGTGTTCGCAACGTGTCGTCGAATTCAGGCATAACGGTGTCTCAGGAAAAACGGAGAACCACAAAAAAAAACTCCTGTGATGAGTTAATCCATCGGCACGCAGGAGGAGGCTTCTGTATTCCAGGCACAATACCTGCATTCGGATTGAGTGCCTTAGCCGCTGCGATGCGCAAGGCCCGCAAACTCGTCTGTATCCTGCCAAAACTACTTTTCCGGAAATCTTTGAAGCGCTCAGGCAGCGGTGGTCGAACAAGCGATGCGGGAAGGACGGCCCATTTGTTTGGAACTTGAGTGCAGCGACACGGAGTCTGGTTGCATCGAGAGGCGATTTCCCGAGAGGTCCACGTGACTGAAATACCGTGCCTGCGGCTGGCTGCGGATTTGACGCACAATTCGGAAACGCTGCGTCGATCGCGTCGTCTTGAAATCCTGCGGGACCAGTTCCGCCAGGCCAACCGCCGCGCGGCGGGTCCGTTCAGTCATCCATTCGCGACACGCGGCTCTCTTGCAAAACTCCGCGAGCAAATCCGTGACGTTTCGCGGATCATTGATGCCGTACTGCTGAATGCGGAATCGGCCAGCGACCAGCGATTCAGTGAATTGTTCGGCGATCTGAGCGGATTGTTGCAGACTCAGGAACGCTGGACGGATCGGCTGGAGAACCAGATCTGGCGGCTGGAATCACAGTCATCCCTGCTGCAGCGTCTCAGGCAAGTATTGGGACAGCAGCCGCCGAGCGACAAAGAACTCTGGTCGCTCTGCGAAGTCGTGGCGCGTGAAACACAGGCTCTGCCGACTGGATTATTGCTACTTCCCGAACCCGGGCATGGTCTGCTGTTGCCGACCGACGATGTGCCAGCCCGTTGCGCAGCTGTGCTCGAGCAGGCTCGACTGGCTGTGTTTACCGCGATGAAGCTGCTGCCCGATGAGCGGGGCGCCGACATCGTGGCTCAAACACTGCACGCAGCTTCGTCACACCTGCTGCGTCTTGTCGATCGGAATCGTGATTCGTCCGTCTTTGCACAGTCGCAATGGCAGCAGCGAGCGGCGATTGCAATTCCGACTGTGGAGACGCTGCAACTCATCAAAGTCGCTGGCCATTTTCTGACAGTTGCTGAAACATTGTCGAATTCGGCCGTGGACCACATCGCCCCACCAGCCATTCCGGAATTCTTTGCCGGACTGCATGAAGCCATTGATAGAAATCCTGAGATTTCAGGATCTGAGATCGAGATGGCGCACGCGGTCTGCGAGGCTCTTGGCCTGACCGATGTGAGAGCTGGGACGAGTCGAATCGACGATGAACCCGCCGCGGATACCGCAATCGTGTTGACCCACAAATTGCGATGGCACGATGCCGAGTCCAGCGATGGCAAGTCCGCTTCCGTATTTCGCCCGGCGCATTCTCGCCGTCCGCATTTTCCCGCGACAGGTTTACCGACGACAACACTCACAGTGTTCGCACGGGAGGATTAACCAGCCTCACTGGAAACAAATAAATGGCGGCAGTTTCTGCCGGTACGACGACCTGCCAATCCCAGGTGCCAGCGAGGCTTTAAAGTCGCCGTGTTTTCTCCAAAGAGTGGCGCTGTCCAATGAGACGAGCAGCTGACAGCCGATAGATGACTTACCGACCTGATCTGACGACCACGCCAGCAATTCAGTAACGCAAAAATGGACGACGAGCAGCCTCAATCACCATCCTCCGACTACTGGAGCGACGCCAGGACGCCGCTTTCCAGCCTGTTGTTCCTGATTCCATGGATCGTTGTTTATGAATTCGGCGTGCTGGTCATGGGTCAGGATCAACCGGACGCGGTCCGAAACGGCGCGGATTTTTGGATGCGTTCGCTGCTGTCCCATATGGGGCTGACACAAAACCTGTTGTTGCCATTGATTGTCGTCACGATGCTGATGGCATGGCACATCCTGCGGAAAAACCCGTGGAAGATTCGCGTCGAAACGCAACTGGGAATGCTCGCGGAGAGCGTGCTTCTGGCCATTGGTCTCGTGGCGGTCGGCCAATGTCACGACATGCTCTTTAGACACAGTGCCTCGGATGCGTTCGAGTCTGTCGCGCTGCTGAATGCCGTTGGTCCAGTCACGCGAGCCGTCTCGTTCATCGGCGCGGGCGTGTATGAGGAAGTCATGTTTCGGCTGTTGCTGGTGCCTGCGGCGTTCATGGTGTTTCGAATGTTCGAGTTTCCGCCAAAATGGGCCGCAGCGATGGCCGCCGTCTGCACGAGTTTCCTGTTCGCGATGGCCCATCATATTGGTCCCTCGGCCGAAGCGCTAAATCTATTCGCGTTCTCCTTTCGCGCCGCAGCGGGACTGTTTTTCGCCTCCGTGTTCCTGCTCCGAGGCTTCGGCATCACGGTGGGCTGTCACGCCGCGTACGATCTGCTTGTTGGAGTGCTCCTGGCGACGCCCTGAACTCTGACGAGTTCGGCGACAGATTGTCATTGAGGCACCAGTCCCAGCAATGATTCTTCCTGCTCAGCCACGTCGCGGATCGGCAGCGTCAGGAAGCGGGCCTGGATCTTCTTTCGCAGCGGAGCAAATGACTGAACGAGTCCGCCGGAAATGGCGAGTTGGCTCCATGTTGGGTGGGGACTCATGCGGCGGGAGCATGTCAGATAGCTGTCCGCCATAAATTCGAACGCGGCATTGAACAGATTGCCAACGGTCAGATTCTCCGTGGTGATGCCGGAAATTCCACCATCGCAGCCCATCGCACTGGCGAAGAAACTCAGGTCACAGGTCAGGCCGTTGGCGTTGCCGGTGGAAGTCGCCTGCTGGATGAGCTGCCAGGAATTTTCGATCTTCACGCCCGCCAGTCGCGGCAATTCGGTCAACAGGGCTTCCAGCACCGTGAGGGATCGACCGGCCGGAATGTGCGTGATCGTATTCATGAAATGATCGCCAAACCAGGGGCGAGTTTGACAGTCGGCGGGCCGAAACTCCGTCGTGATCTGACTGACCTGCGAGCCTGTTGATACGTTGACCGACAATTCATTCGGCTGCAGTTTGATGCCGCGAAGGGCCGCCTGCTGATCACCGATCACCGGATAACATGTCAGCGTTCGGCCGTTACGCTTCACAGTGCCGATGGATTCCTTTTCGTTCGTCAATCGAGGCCATTGCAGACAGTCCAACCCGAGTGCGGCAAATGCTTCGAGATGCCAGTCGCCCGTGCGAAGATTCAGCATCCCGATGGTTTGAGTCCGTTCCATTTTCGGCACAGCATTGCAGAGCCTTGCAATGACGTAGTCGCCGATGGTGATGGGAGTTGCATCGGCCGGAAGCTGCTCGCGCTGCGCCAGCCAGTACAGCAGACTTGTCGCTGAGCCCGGTTTGAGTTCCTTGCCAAGTTCTTCAAACACAGAATCCGACCAGCAACTGCGAAGCTGATCGAGAGTTGTTGCACCGCTGGAATCCGCAATAGTCGTTCGCTGGTCACGCCACGACAGATAGTTTGTCACCGGGCGCTGAGCCTGATCCACCAGCAAAATCCCGCCCATCTGACCGCAACTCAGCAACGAGATCGCATCTGGCGCATTTTCAGCAAGACGATCGATGACATTCACTGCGCGCGTGAAAACTTCTTCGGGATCGACTTCGTGAAAACCTGGCGGCAATCCCGCCACCGGATCGGGAAATGGTTCTCGCACAATATGCGAAACGCTGGCCGTCCCCGTGTCGATGACAGCCCCTTTGATGGATGAGGAACCGATGTCCAGACCAAGACAACGCATTGAAAAGAGTCCTTGATGTTTGCCTGATGAGATGCAGTTCGAGTTCTTCGAGTGTGGCCCAGCCGCCGAGGTAGTGGCAGAGCATTTCGTAAGTTCTCTCGTTTTGTTTAGCTTCGATCCACAGCGACAAGAGGATTGCCGCAATGATCGCACAATAAATCTGCAGTGTCACTCCCGAGGCGTTTTCGCTCAGCCGATGGAGTCTGCGAAAACGGTCGCGATGACCGATTGAAGTGCCGGAAAATCGTGAATCATTGCCGCTCTGGACAACAAACGGAGCGAACTTCCTGCACAGATCATTGACCTGTCTGATGCCGCAGCCGTTGAATCGAATATTCTGGAGTATGAACAGGCTGCGGCGTCCAGAACCCAGACTCCCTCTGGCATGCAGGTGACCCTACCGCGCGATGGTCGAACTTCCAGAGCCCTGTACGTGACTCAATTCGAAGCCGGATCAGACTTCGATATCGAAGTGCATCTGCAACTGAACCGCAACGCAAAGTCACTGCAGGCAAAATCATGCTGGACACGTTTACTAAAGGACAACGTCGGGTCACCGATCTGACCTGGAAAAAGATCCAGTCATATGGAAAGCCTGCGATTCCGTAGTTCTGTCATTGGACGCTAGAAAACCAGCCACTGATGGGTGCTATTGGGAACGAACCATAAGTCTCGTTGAGGCTCAGCCATTGTAATTGAACTCAACCTTGCTTTGGAGAATGATTTCCTGCATGACGTCGGTGATACGCCCCGATTCGATAACCGACTGAAGGTTCTCGATAAGCATCGGAATATTGATAATCTCTTCGATCGCATCCATGTAACTTTGCACAACCGTATGGATTCGATATCGGATTCTCGCATTTTCCTCGATTTCCTTTCGGATCATTTCAGGCTTATCGAGTGATTTCACAACAAACGTCAACGGAAACCTTTGTATCTTGTCGATGTCCAGAAAGTACTTTCGGACATCGATTGTTTCGGTCACCTGGAAAAATCTTCCTAGCGGACGCATCACAAAATCGATCCCGCCATCATTGGCGTTTGTCCGCCCCGTCTTGAACAACTCCAAACTATCCTCACGGAGGTCTGTTCTCGACCAGCCCCAGTATATGACTTGATTGCGGTAGCTTGCCTTGAGAATTGCGAAACTCACAATCTCGAAAACTCTTGCATCAATCTCTGGTGAAAGTTGAGAACGGACAAATTCAACAACACTTGACGTATCTGACGCATCGACAGCAGACATCTTGCTGCACGATTCGATGAATGACTCAAACGCCTCTCGTTTCGCCGCGACATACGCATCAATGATCTCGATGATTGATGACGCGATATTGATCGTCTTCCGCTTTCCTGTTTTGGATCGCAATTCGACTTTCAATAAGTCTTCCTGAATCCAATATCGCTGGGCCGCGACATCTCGAACGATTGGCTGGATTTCGATCGATGGATAGAACTTCCGAAACTCGTCGTTGAGGCGAGCGTTGAGTGCATGATTCTGCAACTTTTGTCCGAACGGAAGTTCACGTTGTCTTGCGAACAAGTCGCTGAATCGAGCGCCAGCAGAGTTTGCATACTTTCCTGACTTCCGGCCGCCAGGACCGAATCCGCCTTTCAGGTAGTCTTCAATCAGAACATACAGCGCAAAGTGATTGGCGAAAGACCCTCGTGACTTTGAACCACGCGATGCTGACGCCGTCTTGTGATTCAAGTACCCAAGCAGCGGGCTGTTCTCAAAAATCTCAGGCCCCGAATCGCCAAACGAAGCCCGCAGGATTGACTCGATAACAACCGTGAACACATGACGCTTGAGCTTACTACTCATCGAATAGACTCTTTTCAGGCCGTTCGACGAAGTGTTTACCATTCGAGTTTTTACGTTTGTATTCCTTTTCTAAAGGAACCAGTTTTTCACCGTCCAGTTCATCACAGATTCCCAGGCGACGAAGGCCGATTTTGACGTATTGTCGTTCTCGTTCGATTCCGATGACTCGTCGATTCAATCGTTGGCCGACAGCACAAGTCGTAAATGTTCCTGAGAAGGGATCAAGTACGGTTTGTCCGGCATTGCTACTGGCCAGGATGATTCGTTCCAGCAATGCCTCAGGCTTTTGAGTCGGATGTTGCTCGTACTCGCTCATGCGATACCGGACGCGTGGAAAATACCAGGCGTTGCCGGGAACCTTTTTGGTGTTGTACGGCGCAGGCGTTTCTTTTCGATAATCAATGAGGCCGCGAACCGAGCCAGTCTTCGCTTCAACTTCGATGCTGCTGGCATTGAAGATGTAGTTCTTCGCGTCTTTTGTACAGAATAAAATCGGTTCATACATGGACCCATAGCTGCTCCTTGCCTGCACCCCTGAACTGTCGTAGTGCCAAACGAGTCTGGAAATCACATGACACTTTTCTCGGAGATGAATATCAAAGTATGGCATCGCCTGAGTGCTTGTCATCACATAAAGGCTGCCAGTCGGTGAAAGTTTGCGAAGGCAGAGATCCAGCCAGAGTCTGCACCAATCGACATAAGCAGTGTCACTTGGCCACTTATCTTTAAAATCTCCGAACGACTTTCCGATGTTGTATGGCGGGTCGGCAAAAATCAGATCAACAGAGTCGTCCGGAATGTTTTCCTCAAGCACTGCGAGGCAATCACCGTGATAGATCGTTGAATCTTGAGCAGTGAATTTTTCCACCTGGTCCTCCTTAGAGCCTGTTGCAGGCTGGGAAATCCGAAACGGTGCAATTTTAGGCAAGTGCGATGAAAGTCAAAAGTGCATGGCACCGTATTTCGTTTTCGGCCGGTTTCAAGTTTGTTGCCTGTGTCCTGGTGGCGAGGCCGGAAGTAGCAGATGTTGTGAGACTTGTGTCTCGAACTCTGACGAGTCCGGCTACGACTGAAACCGCCAACGGGCATGCAAAAAATCGTCAACTCCCGAGAATTTCTCACTCCTGGCCGCGAGGTAAGGCTTCCGGCCGTCCATCAGCGTCGTGGCTCGCCGAGGGTGACTTCCGTTTGCTTTTCTTCTTCACCACGCTTGAACGTAAACTTCAGTTTGTCGCCGGGTTTTGCCGCGATCAGGGTTTCGATCAGCGTTTGATATCCTTCCACTTTGGTTTCTCCGACGCTGATAATCACGTCACCGGTTTGCAGCCCGCTGGCGGCGGCGGGTGAATCTTCCCGGACGGCGCGGATG
>JBBQSE010000093.1:0-20348 GCA_038214195.1 Planctomycetales bacterium | reverse complement strand
AACGGATTCCGTGTCCATTCACCGCGCCGCACTTCCTGATCCAAAGCCGGAAAGCCGCGACCAAGTGCCATCAGCATCGCGATTGCATGTTCCGCCACGGAATGATGATTGCAGCCCGGTGTCGTCGCGACCACGATCTTGTGTTCATCACACGCCTTTAGATCAATCGCATCAAACCCCACGCCCGCACGAGCCAGCGCGCGGAGCTGCGGACTGGCGGCGATTACTTTGGCCGGATACGGTTCGGACCCCGCGATGATCGCGTCAAAACCATTGATCACGTCAATCAATACATCGCTGTTCCACAGATCCCTGGATCGATCGGGAACCAGACATTCGTAACCGGCGTCCGCCAGCAGTTTGAAATGCGGACCAGATTCAGCATTTAACGCCGTACACAAAACACGTACCATGTCAGTTCCTTCTCATTAAATAACAGCCGGATCGATTCATGCACACCGTATCAGTCAGTCTCAACGCCGACAATCAGATCGAAGTGAACGTCGGAACCGAATCCCGCGCGGGGGAAAGCTATTATCTGGGACTCCAGCCGAACAGCGAAAATCACGAATTCCGACCGGCGGAAGGAACCAGGCAACTTGTCAGCGAATGGATTCGACTTCTGACGGAACTCCGCGACGGCCAGCAACTCTTTCTGCCCTTCGACTTTTCCGACGAATACACTCGCTGGCTGACCCTCCGCCGCGAAGACCGTGACGTCACCATCGTCTTCGGCTGGGCCACCGTCGAAGGCTGGGCCATCTCACCCCGCGATTTCACCCAATACGCACACGGCGTCCCCGGCTTCATGCCCGACGAACCACTGCTCACACAAACCTTCTACCTGCCCCGAATTCTCAGCGACCTTCGCCGCAGCCACGCTATTCTCGCACAGCAGGCCCGCGATGTAAGTTTGCACGTTCACAATGATGAGCGTTTGACGTCGTAACTCTCCCAAAGCCGTCCCTGATATCGCCGCCCCGCACTACGTTGTATCACGAGTTGCGTCGTTTGCGAATTCGACAAACAATTCGCGGGCCGTCCGCGCTCTACTGCCTCGTCCAACGCATCTTCAATATTTATACTTCACGCGGTCAGAGATGATGCTGTGGATTGTCTTGCGATTGTCCCCTCTCCCCAGCAATTGATTTCCCAACTTGACACGTTTCCCACGGGAGAGAGGGCTAGGGTGAGAGGGGAAATCAACTGTTTTCTGATAGATCCTATAGCTCCAGGTCAGCCCCCTCATCCGGCCTGTCGGCCACCTTCTCCCCCTTGCCAGGGGAGAAGGGACATGGAAAACGTTGCCTTTGAAAGTACCTCAGTCTGGACTGCGTGAAGTACAATTGTGAGTTTCCGCATGCCGCCCCGACGAATCTTGATAATCGCTGGAATGCTGTGCGGAGTCGCTCTCGCAGCGGTCCTGGTATTCTTCGCCAAAAAGGAAGTTCAATCCTATCGGGAGGCCTCAGCTCGAGCAGCGACCAAAGACGACCTGAAACGCATCATGGTCGCCATGCACCAGTATCACGACGAATACGATTCCTTTCCTCCAGCTTTCACGGTTGGCTCTGACGGAAAACGCTGGCACAGCTGGCGCGCCCTGATTCTTCCGTATTTGGAACCTGAACTTGCGAAGCAGTATCACTTCGACGAACCTTGGAACGGGCCGCACAACTCAAAGTTGCTGGCACACGCGCCAGATAGTTTTCGTTCGGACTGCGTCGAACCGCCGGAAAATGCAACCAGCTACTTTGCCGTCGTCGGAAAACGAACATTGTGGCCAGCTCATCAAAGCCTGGGGTATCGAGACATTCTCGACGGCATGTCGAATACGATTACCGTCGTCGAAGATTCCCGAACTGACATCTCATGGCTGGAACCACGTGACATGCTGCCGGGCGAATTCTTCCGTTCGTTCTACCACGGCATGCCATGCGCAATCGGAGGCCGATCCGTTGCACTTGCAGATAATTCTGTCAGGTTTCTGTCGGTAAAACTGGACCGCGTCACACTCGCAGGACTTATTACGCCCTCATATTTGTCTGATACGTTTAAGGGCACTGACTGGCCCACCGACCTCCTGGACACATCCAGCGAACAAACTCTGCGTGCCCCAGTGGATGAATCCACACTCAGACAAACGACGATCGTTGCCGCTGCAACGGCCGAACTGAACTCCACGGATAATCAACTCTGGGCCGCCACTTTTCAGATGGTCTGGGACGACCTCAAACAGGAAGTCAAAGGACCGGTGCAGCTCGATCAACAATTAACGATCGTTGATGAACTTAATGCCGCTTCATTTTTGACCGATCCTCCCTGTCACCAGCCGCAAGTTTCACCGCTCGTGCTGGAGTCACTCCTGAGGCTGATGCGAGACTCCTCGCTGATCTGAAGAAGAAGTTCCCGGACATCAATCCTCCGCTCAATCCCATTCAGAAACGTGATAGTCAATGGGGATTGCGACTCTACGCACTCATACGAAAAAAGATGCCGTTTGAATCCGTATTCGACAGGTTTCAAACAGAATTAAGATTTTCGGTGGGCAAGACCGTCATTCCAGTGAACAGTTTTGGTCACGATCCGGGAGACTCCAGTGACGATCATCCGATCTACCGCGACCAGATTGTCATCAGGGACGACTACGGTGACGATAACTTCATCATTCAGCTCAACAGCGTCGGACCGCAACGTGACGAAATCATTCTTGCGCTCATACCGCCGGAATCATCACTCGAAGCCACATGGCAGACCGTCAGCGACCGAATCCGCCAACCGAATCCAAAACATGATCGCCGATCGCTCGATGGCAAGGAAACATTGCAGATTCCGATTCTCGAATTCTCACTCCAAAAGCACTTCACTGAACTCGAAGGTCATGCGATCGAGGGATTTGGTGATCTCGCCACGATCGTTCTGGCCTTTATCGATCTTCGTCTGCGTCTTGATGAAACCGGCGCTGACTTCATGAGTGCTGGAGAGGCGGGCATCGTCGGTGAAGATGGTGGAGAGGAATACAAACCAGATCGCATCCGCCGCTTAATCTTCAATCGCCCGTTCTTCATTGCCATGAAAGAACCAACCGGCACACAACCCTGGTTCCTCGGATGGATCGCCAATGGCGAGTTGATGGAGCCGTTCGCACAGAAGTAATAAGGCGAACTACGCCACCTTGTCCAGTGGAATGAGCCGAGGAATTCCAATCCGCAATCCGACAACGGCACCGCACAGCTGCTGCAAGCCCGAGAAGTCGAACCTAAGAAACCGGATCGTATCTTCAGAGACATCCATTTTCAGGTACTGGTCGGCGAATACGCCCATTTGACGGTCGTAACTCTTCTGGCTTCCAGTGTGCATGTAACACGCGCCACCAAACCGCCGAATGTCGCCATCGAACCGCGGGCTGATGTGATACAGCTCATGGAACACAGTAACGAGCTTCTCTTCAAACGAGAGATTCAGAAACCGGGGCAAAAAGAACGTCAATATGTACAAGGCTTCGCGGCCGTGATGCGATACGCGCTGCACAGTCCAAAGCCGACCGTTACGCCGCTCCACAACGGATCCACCTTCAAATCGAAGCGGTGTGAGCCTGGCCTGAATACCCCATTCAACGGGCGAACGAGTCTGGGCATAGGTAACCGCAACTTCGGGCATTTTTACATGCTGAAACTCCGGATGCTTCCGGCAAATATCTTCGCACAACGCCGTCATCGCCCGGCAAAAATCAAAATACTGCGCCACGCCAGTCACTCTCCCCATCCATGGGATCGACGAGTTTCACCAAACCACCCCCAAGCCCTGACGAAGGGTAGATTGAGGCCCGATTTCGAACAAGTTCAATTCTGTGGATGGAGATTCTGCGGGAGCAGGACGCGGGTTGCGAGGGTTTTTGGTGAGTCGAAGGTGTCAATAGAAGTCATCGACGCAAAGAGGTAACGCTCAGAGACGAACGCAGGATGCGTCGTCCTTTCTTTCCTAAAAGGACATTATGGACGACACTCAGACCGGCAAACATGAATCAAACGCTCCCTCCTCAGCACATTTTTTGTTGAGCAAATTGTGTCAATCCAAATGCCCAACTTTGAAGAAAAAAAGAGCGATCAGGAATTCAAAATTCGCAGAGCGTTGACATGGAAACACTTAGCGTTTTGAAGTCGAGAGACCTGCTCGAAAATTTGACAACGTCGTTTGACACTGCGACGTTCATGGTTAACATCGCCGCCCGTTGAGTGAGTGAGTTGCGCGGACGAATTCTGCACTTGTCCGCGAAGAATACCTGTTATCAATAGCCTGTCTGTCAGCACCGCCCTGCCCTTGTGGTGACGAGCGATGGAGTGCCTGCGCAAGCCCTGTGCTTTCGCAAAATACCCTGTCATTGTCTGAGGTGATGCTGCGCGCCGGCAAAGAGGGAGGGGGCGCATGACGCAGCCCGGACGTCACGACGACATGCCAGCTTCTGTACCACTGTTGCTCAATGAGCAGCGCGCTTTGGGCGAAGAAACCGAAGATGCCCAGATCAACTCCGCTGACCTGCAACAGCAAGATCCCGTGGCCGCTTTGCTTGCCGCCCTGCGCGAAGAAATCGGTGATCGAAATCTTCAGCACTGGTTCGACAAACGTACGCGCTTCGAAGTTTCCGGAGACCGTGTTCTGGTCTATGTCGCCAACCCGTTCATTCTGAACTGGTTGCTGCGTCGCTTTCGATCCGCACTGAATCGCGCCGCTCAAATCGTGCTTGGACTTTCCGCTTCGTGTCAGCTGGAAGTCGATGAATCGCTGCTCGTCCATGCCGCAACTTCAGCCGCAACCCGTCCTGATGAAATCGCTGAGGACAATCAATGCCCTGACCAAACGACTGCACCAGTGGCGGGCTCCGCGCCGTCCCATCGAAAAAAAAACGCTCCTGCATCAAATCCAGCCTCCGAATTTGATCGCCCCAGCGGTCTGACGCTGTCGAACAACCGCCGCAAGTTTCGCAGCCTGGACTCGTACGTCACTGGTGAGTGCAACGATCTGGCGGTCCTTGCATCACGCCAGGTCGCTGCCGTTCCAGGTGAACGCTACAACCCACTGTTCATCCACGGCGGCACTGGCACCGGCAAGACGCATCTTTTGGAAGGCATTTACACTGAAGCCCGCCGCGCGCATCCGACAAAGAACGTGATGTACCTCACCAGCGAGGCCTTCACCAACTATTTCACATCCGCCCTGACATCTCGGACCGTTCCTTCATTCCGGCAGCGATTCCGCAATGTGGATGTCCTGCTGATCGACAACATCGAATTTCTCGACAACAAACGCGCGACCCAGGAAGAGTTCCTGCACACGATCGTGCAGGTGATCGAGCACGGTGGTCAGGTGGTCGTGTCATCCGACCGACATCCGCGGATGCTCACGAAACACCGCGAAGAACTAACGACACGATTCGTCAGCGGCCTGGTCTGCCGCATCGAAGCTCCCGACGAAGCGACAAGACACAAACTGGTGCGTTCCATGGCCGTCGGCATGAAAGCCGTCTTTTCCGACGAATCACTCGACTATATTGTCCGTCGCTGCCGCCGGAGCACTCGAGAAATCCAAGGCGCACTCAATCAGCTCGAAGGCCAGTTCGCACTAACCGGACGACGCATCTCGCTGAACGTGGTCCGTGAAGTGCTTGGCGAAATGGAAGAAGAATGCCGGCGTCTGGTCCGCATTAGTGATGTCGAAAAAGTTGTCTGCGACGCTTTTGGCGTCACCGCCGCCGACCTGCGATCGCCCTCCCGCCGCAAAGCCATTGCCCTGCCCCGCGCGATCGCCATGTTTCTGTCTCGCCGCATGACCAAATCGGCCTACCGCGAAATTGGCATGTACTTCGGAGGCCGTGACCACAGCACCGTCGTCGCCGCTGAACGCAAAGTCAAAGACCTCATCGCCAAAGGAGAAACTCCTGACCTGCCAACCTCCTGCACCGGTCGCACGTTCGGCGAGCTGGTGGATGAACTTGAACAGCGACTGATGACGCTGGCGGGATAGTTCTTCTGCTCTTTTGACCAGTGGTCGCAGATCAGGCTGGCAACATTGAGGAAAATTTCCAAATGCTGGTCAAATGCCAGAATCCCGATTGCCATATTCAGTTTTCGAAAGATCAGACAACCTGCCCTGTTTGCCGGACCGAGCAAGTCTGGTCGATGGAAACTGATCGAGTTGAAATTGCCGAGGTCAAAAATGCGGAGCGCGGGATGACGCTGCTGACCATCCTCTTTGTCGCTCAAATCGTGGTGTCGCTGTTATTCCTCGCGGTCTGGATCAACCTCGGGGACACCATCCATATCGTGACCACCCTGATTCGTACTGTGCTGTCAGTTTTTCTGATCGTGAAAATCTACTATGGCAGCGATGCGGCAAGAATGGTCGGAGCCTTTCTGTACGCGATTGCCATCCTGCTGGATCTTCCGCTATTCGTCAGCACAGGAAATCCATTCTTGTTTGCACTCGTCCTGTACCATATTTTTTTCCTCTATGTAGTGAGGTTTTCGCCATCTGTGTCTGAGCTTGTTCGCCAGCGAAACGATGAGGAGAGATCACCTTGACGCCGCAGTGATATTGCCGCGATTGCCAAATCCACCGGAATGCGTATGCGATTCATCGCTGCTGTCCCTGCATTGACTGAACTCCCTTATTCTTGGTTTACACCTTCACTCCGCGAATGACAACGTCAACCACATTCAGCGCCTGATCCAGTACGACGACATCTGCTCGTTTGCCAATCTCCAGGCTTCCCGTCCGGTCTGAGATTCCCGTTCTTTCGGCGGGCGTCAGACTCGCCATTCGGATGACTTCATGCAGGCTCGCCGACGTTGCCTGCTTCATGTGTCGAACCATGTGGTCCATGCCGACGATCGAACTTGCCAGACTGCCATTGGGAGCCCACCCCACTGCGCCGTCGCTGTGAAACATCGTGCCATCTGCCAAGTTTCCAAAGCGATAGTCGCCGATCGGCATATCCAATGCGCGGTTGCAGTCGGTGACAAGGCACAATCGCTCGGCACCCTTCATGCGAAAGGCAAATTCCAGCAACTCGGGTGCCAGATGACAGCCATCGGCGATCACTTCGGTGCTCATGGCGTCGTTCAGCAGCACGAACTCCGCCATGCTGCCCTGCATTGGGACGCCGCATCGCTGCCGGATCGATGGCACGGAGCTCATCGCGCACCAGAAATGATCCACATGCCGCATACCGGCATCAAAGGCCCGCTGCATCTCACTCCAAGTCGAATTCGAATGTCCGCACGTGATAAAACAATCGTGCTGACGCGCCATGGAGTAAAAATCTTCGGCTCCCGGCAGTTCCGCCGCACAGGTCGCGATTCGTACGAGTCCCGATTCGAAATACGCCTGATATTCGGCGACGACCGGGCTGCGACGTCCCTCCGAGGAATGGCAACCGACCTTGTCTTCCGCGAAATACGGACCGTAGAGATGCACGCCTGCGATGAACGGCCCCCTGCCCTGCTCCGCTGAAATCCATTCTCCGGCCTCGGCACAGGCTTGGATCATAGTCATGATCTGTTCAGAGCTGCCCGTTGTAGTCGTCGGAAAGATGGTCGTTGTGCCGTGCCGAAGATGGGCACCACAGGCTGTGAGCACGGCTTCGCGAGTGCCGTCCATGAAATCCGCTCCGGCACCTCCATGCACATGCAGATCAATGAATCCCGGAGCAATCACGCCGCCGTTTGCATCAATGATCTGAACGTCGGGCGGCAGCGGTTCGCGCTTTCCTACCGAGACTATTTTTGAACCTTCACAGCGAACCATGCCGTCGTCAAGCTCGCGATCCGGCAGGACGACCGTTCCATTGAGAATTGCCAGCGACGACATCGGTTGCAGTTTTCTATTTTTTTAACAGCCCATCGTAATTGTCCAGAAAATGAGCGGAGACCTGTGCGTTGATATACTTCCAGACCTCATCGATCAGGCTGCCTGCCAGCAATCCCTGCACCGCCTGAGATCCGATAGATCCAAGGAACTCGCCCAGACTTGTCATCGGGTCGGATCCCAGCACGTTAGCCGAATCCACATGAGTAAACTCGTTGGCCACCAAACTCAGCCCTGGCAGTTTGGGAACAGGATCTCTGCCGCTGACGTACCGAAAAATCTGGCCCTTGAATTCTTTGTTGAAAGCGTCACTTGCCTTCTGATTGCCGATCATCGGCGCGCCGAAAGTGTAGATTCCATGCACGGCTATAAATCGTCGCTTCAGCAGCCATGCCCCGAATAAAGCGAGCGCCCCGCCGAGACTGTGGCCAGTAATCCACAGCGGTCGGTCGGCCTTTTTCATTTTGGCTTCAACATCGTCTCGCAGCGGTTCCCAAATTTCCGCAATCGCATCCACGAAGCCTTTGTGGAATTTCGCGCCCACGCCAGCGGCCGACAGGTCGTGCCCCAGTCTTCCTTCCGGAACGACCAGCAAATTCATGGCGTCCGTAAGCAGCATGTCTTTCAGTCCATCGATGCTGGTCGGGCTTTCTGTGCCGCGAAAAGCGATCACAATGTGATCAGGACTTTCTGCGACATACGCCTGTGTATTATCAACGCTGATCAGCTTCGCGGACAGTCCCAGATCTTCGCGAAAGCCCTTGACGCCCTCCGCGTCGGGCATATATGCCAACTGGCAGGCCCGGCAAAGAAACTGAGCATTGCGAGGATCACCAGCGGCGTCTTCGATAAGTTGCATGAGATCTGTCTCTGGTGAAAACGGTCAAGTGAAAGTTCGAATTCAGGATCCAGTGTAGGGCATTGCGACGCGCGTTCCGAGGCTCAATACAGGTACCGCCGATGATCACCGTCAACGTTTTTCCATTTTCGCAGGGCCGAAGCCGGGATCGAGTTGCCGCTGACATCGATCTGCAGAAGTTTCGGAGGCGGATCGGCAAGCAACGTCGTGATGCCCTCTTTTGTGATTTTTGTTCGAGCCAGCCGCAGACTTTCCAGGGACGAAAGTTTTTTCAGCGTTTCGAGTCCCTCGTCGGTGATCATCGTGTCATTCAGCGTGAGTTCTTTAAGCTGAGTCAGTTGTGGAAGAAGACGGAGCGTCGCGTCCGTCACGTCGGCGTTACCCATTTCCAATACGACCGTGTCCTTTTTCCACGACAGCAATCCGGCGTAGTCGTCTCGATCCCAGCCCGTCAGTGTCAGATGCCGTTCGCCGTTAATGATTCGGTCGCGTTCGCCAATCCCGAAGACAAATTCATAGGCCCGGTTCGCACCAACCGGAACAGCTCCCAGCAACAGCCCGGCAATCACCAACAACAGCGGCCGTTTGTTCTGGCGAAAGCGGATGAGACCAAAGATGAGCGGTGTTCCAAGATACGCTGTGAGCGCAAGCAAAACGCCCAGCCAGCGCCGCGTTTTCCAGCCGTTGCGAATCAGCCACAGGAATCCAATCAATACCAAAAGAGCTCCGGCAAACAGAACTCCCACACCAAACACTTCGTTCAAGGAAACTTGCTCCTTTGAGTGCGATTGGCGTCATCACCATCGCAAATCATCTTTTAGAAAACTCAATTTTTGCCTGTGAAGCATCATCGCCATTGTAGACCGAACTAAACGTAAGTTGCAGCGACGGCTACGAGATTGCTCAGGCAGATGGACACAATTCTCGTCAGGACGAGGCATTTCATTGTGTACGTATTCACATGAAATGTTTCGTCGAGTCCTCGGTTTTGGCGTTGCTGAAGTGTGGGTATGATAATGGACACTTAGGCTTTCACGTGGGGCAAGCTTATCCCATGTCAATTTTCCTTCCTCCAGTTTCTTGCGGAGTTGTTTCATGTTGATGCGAAAATGTTGCCTGCTGTTGTTTACCGTCTGTGGCCTGTTCGCCGTTTCCGGAAGTCTGCTCGCCCAGGAATGGAAGAGCGGTGTAGAGTGGCAGGAACCGCCTTTGGTGACTCCGGGCGCGACGAATGAGGCACCTCCGTCTGACGCTGTTGTGTTGTTCGACGGCACGAATCTTGACCAGTGGACTGATGGCGAAAACTGGAAAATCGAAGATGGCGTGGCGATCCCCCAAAAGTCCCAGATCACTTCCAAACAGCAATTCGGCGACATGCAGATGCATATCGAGTGGTCGGCTCCGACGGAGATTCACGGCAGCAGTCAGGGACGAGGCAACAGCGGCATTTTCCTGATGGGACTTTACGAAGTCCAGGTTCTGGATTCGTATGAGAACGAGACCTACTTCGACGGTCAGGCCGGATCGATTTACAAACAAACGCCACCCCTGGCAAACGCCATGCGGAAGCCCGGTGAATGGAACTACTACGACATCATTTTCAACACGCCCAAATTCAAGGGCAACGGCGACGTCGAAAAGCCCGGCTACGTGACGCTGATACAGAACGGCGTCCTCATGCTCAATCACTTCGAAATGATGGGCCCCACCGGCTACACCGCCGCACCGAATTACAAGCCACACGCCGAAACCGGTCCGATCTCACTCCAGTTCCACGGCGACCCTGTCAAATTCCGCAACATTTGGGTCCGAGAATTCAAACCACCAGTGGGCCATCGCACTGGCCCTCCGTTCAACATCGAACCCAAGAAGAAAAAAGAAGAACCAACGCCCGTTCCGGAAGCGATAGAGGAAACGCGAAAAGACGACACAAAACCGGAGTAGCCGAATTTGCGAGAATTCGTTGCAATCTAGCCGGACTCGTCAGAATTCAGAGCAAACCGCGTAGCACCATCGTGACCGAGCCCCGGTTGCAGGACCGGCACTTCTGCTCGTCGCCGTCTTACGACATCTTTGGGAACGAGCAAGAAATAAATCAAAAGCTCCCTCTGCGTTCGATGCGACTGTTAAGTGATTTGCCGAGGAACGCGTCGAGGAACGGGTCGCAAGCGGACAAATGAATCTGAAGAACACCAGTTTGTGACGATCGAACAGCTCAGCCACGATCTTGGTAAACGAGTGCCTCAGCAGTTCACCGGACAACAGCAGCAGCGAGCCGCACTTCACGCGATGGGAAAACTGAAGATTGAAGTCAGCAATCAATCCAGATTCCCAGCAAAATCGCCATTGTCTGAGCAACCTTACGAACGAAGTCGCAAATGCGAAGTCGATGGAAGTCCCTTCGACCAACGACGGGAACTCGTCAACGAAGGACAATGTTTCCGAATCCGAATCTCCACAGGCGAACGTGAAACATCGGGCTCCTCAACGACCCATGCGGACGTATCAGGCCAGCCTGTCTTTGCGAAGAATGGATTCACGCATGCTGGCAGGGTCTGCCGACCACGAGCACTTTGATGGAATCCCTGATCAAAGAGGTCAGCTTTAAAGTGAAGCGAACGGAGAAATTTTGGACAATCCAGCGGGCGCAAATCACGTCCTCGCTGTCAAAGCCGTTGACTTCTGCGACCATGGCCGACCGCAAACGCCTACTGACTACATTTCGATGCCATGCACCCAGATTCCGCAACGACGCGGCATGTCCGCTGCTCCACAAAAAAACCCTCGTTCGATCGAACGAGGGTTTGTGACTCAAAGACGCTCCGCATAAACTCAACCAGCCGCCGCTTCCACCACCGGTGCCGTTCGCTTGCGAGACTTTACACGGTCCCGTTCTCCGCAAAATTCAATAATCGCCCGTTGACCGGCGTCACCCAGCCGAACAGCCGCGAGCCGCACGATCCGAGTGTACCCGCCGTCACGATCAGCAAATCGTTTCGCCAGATCATCGAAAAGGATATCCACGGCCAGCGTGTCTCTCAACTCTGAAAAGGCACGGCGACGGAGTGTCAGAGCTGGTGCGTTGGTGGTCACCCACTTTTTGCCCTGCTCGGATTCGCGCCATTCGTTCCAGGCATCCGAACCGCGCTCAGCAGTCGCGCCATACTCTGCCGCCGCTTCAGAAATCTTCAGTGCCTTGCGGGCCATCGTGATCAACTTCTCCACGATCGGGCGCAACTCTTTCGCCTTCGGCACCGTCGTGATGATGCGACCAGCAACCTTCGGTTGCCCTGCCACACCTTCTTCCACGCGGACCGTACGAATCAGACTTGTCGCCATATTACGAAACATCGCTTTACGATGTGACGCATTTCGGCCCAGTTTTCTTCCAGCAACACGGTGTCTCATGTCAGACACTCACCCACTCTAGCGCCAATACGAATCTCGTTCGAGCCGCCTCGAACCGACTAATCAAATTCTCTACTTCAGCTGCTGATTCGGCAACCGCATTCCCAGTCGCAAATCGATCCCGCCGAGACGCTCACGAACTTCATCGAGGGTCGTCTCCCCAAAATTTCGAACCTGCAGCAACTCATCTTCCGTGCGAACCACCAAGTCACGAACGGTATTGATCCCGACAGACTCAAGGCAATTTGTCGCGCGAACGGAAAGATTTAGCTCCGCCAGGCTCTTGTTCAGCTTTTCTTCCAGTTCCATATCCACTGGCGAGTAGCCAGTGGCTTCCATCATACCCCGCAGACCACCCTCCGGACCCGACTCGGGCCCAGGCTCACGGAACGTGATGAAACAGTTCAAATGCTTGCGGAGAATCTTGGCCGCTTCCACCAGTGCCATCTCCGGCGTAATTGTGCCGTTCGTCCAAAGCTCAAGATTCAACTTATCGTAGTTCGTCCTTTGACCAACGCGTGTTTCTTCGATCTGATGCCGTACTCGACTGACGGGCGAAAACGCAGCGTCCAACGGGATGATGCCAACTTCCGGCTCGTGCTGATATTGTTCCGTGGCAGGCACATAGCCTCGACCGTTCTCCACAGTCATTTCAATATGAAACGGCACGTCATCGGTCATCGTGGCGATCACGAGATCCTTGTTCACCACTTCCACCTGATCGTCGCAAATCACGTCGGCACCTGTGACGACGCCGCGTGACGTTTTTTCAATCCGAAGTGTCTTGCTCGAAGAACTGTGATTCTTAATTACCAATGATTTCAGATTCAGGCAAATGTCAGTAACGTCTTCGACAACACCGGGAATCGTTGTAAATTCATGCTGCACGCCCTGAATGCGGGCTCGCGTAACCGCCGAACCTTCAAGGCTGGACAGCAAAATGCGTCGCAGACTGTTACCGATCGTGGCACCGAAACCGCGCTCAAACGGCTCAGCAACGAAACGACCGTACGTCCCAGTCCTGGTTTCCCGATCAACCGCCACACGACTTGGCAACTCAAGACCACGCCAACGAATTCTCATATCTGCCCCCACCACCAAATGCTTAAATCAACACTTCTCGCAAATTCAAACGCCTCACACTCGGCGACGTTTCGGCGGACGACAGCCGTTGTGCGGCAGCGGAGTAACATCTTCGATAGACTTGATGGACATCCCCGAAACCTGCAGGCCAGTAATCGCGCTTTCACGACCTGCACCAGGCCCCTTAACGCGGATCTCAACCTCGCGAACGCCCAGCTTCGCGGCTTTTTCCGCGACAGTTTCCGCCGCTCGTTGTGCGGCAAACGGCGTGCTCTTGCGTGAACCTTTAAATCCCACCGTACCTGCAGTTGCCCAGCAAATCACATCCCCAGCGGCGTCTGTCATGGTCACGATCGTATTGTTAAAGGTCGCCTTGATGTAGGCGATGCCCTTGTTGACGTTACGACGAATCTTTTTCTTCTTGACTTTAGCCACGCAACTCTCTCACTGAACACGAAATGGCAAAACTTAAATCCAACAGACGTCAGGCAATCCTACTTCTTGTCCTTCACGCCCTTCTTACCGGCGACAGTCTTCTTACGCCCCTTCCGTGTACGCGCATTTGTCTTCGTCCGCTGGCCACGAACCGGCAGCCCTTTGCGGTGCCGCACTCCGCGATAGCATTGAATCTCCCTTAGCCGCCCGATTTCCTGCTGCACTTTACGACGCAGTGGACCTTCGACCGTATAATTCTTGTCCAAGTGATTCGTAATCCGGCTGACTTCGTCTTCCGTCAACTCACCGGCGCGAACGTGAGGATCAATCCCCAGTTCAAAGCAAATCTGAACGGACAGAAAAGGGCCAATTCCATATAGGTAAGTCAACGCAATGTACGTCGACTTGTTATTCGGGATGTCAACACCCAGAACACGAGGCATCTAAAGGCTCCGAAACAAACAACCGCCAACCAACTTCTCAATCAGCCCTGACGCTGTTTGTGCCGTGGGTTTGACGAGCAAATCACAAAAATCCGCCCGCGACGACGCACGAGCTTACAATGATCACAAATCCGTTTAACGCTTGACCGAACTTTCATCGTACCACCTTTGGACTGATTCTGATACCAGACGCACGGAACTTCTACTTATCGGAATCAAGCAGACCCGGATAGTTCCGCATCACCAGATGAGAATCGATCTTCTGAACAAGATCCAAAGCCACTGAAACAATAATCAACAGACCCGTCCCGCCAAAAAAGCTGGCAGTGACAAAGTCACCTGTAATCGTATTGGAGATAATGGTTGGGATTACCGCCACGATGGCTAGAAATGCCGCACCGACATAGGTGATCCGCAACATCACCTGCTCCAGATGAGCAGCTGTCCGACCGCCAGGCCGGTATCCAGGGATAAAGCTGCCATTGTCTTTCAGATTCTCCGCCATGTCCTTCGGATTGAAAGTGATAGCGGTCCAGAAATAGCAGAAAAAATAAATGAGAATAATGTAGGCGAGGCTATACACGAAACCCTGCCCTGGAGAAAAACACTCACCGAGATACGCCAGACCTTTGGCCCACCAAGTACCGCCTGAAGCATCCTGCCCCATAAAAACCTGGCCCAGCTGACGAAACACAAAGAAAGGTATCATCAACAAACTAGACGAGAAGATAATCGGCATCACCCCTGATTGATTCACACGCAATGGTAACCACTGGCGATTTCCACCCATCACCCGCCGACCACGCACATGCTTCGCGCTCTGAATCGGGATCCTGCGCTGCCCCTGTGTAATAAACACAACCACAGCAATCACCGACACAAACACGATTGCCATAACCAGCAGCTTCTCAATACCAAACTCAGTACTGATGCCTACCCCTTTATTGACGATCCCTTCGACCCATTTCTTCACGATTTCGGGCATCCGAGCCAAGATCCCCGCCATGATTAGCAAACTGATTCCATTGCCAATACCGTACGCATCAATCTGCTCGCCAATCCACATCAGAAACACGGTCCCGGCAGTCATCACCAGGGTGCCGAAAAGCAGCCAGTGAAACCCGTCGTAATCTGGCAGGATTACAGCAGCTCCGGAACCGCCAGAGGACATCGTTCGCAATAGGAAAAAACTCTGAAGCAGACACACCACCACCGTGGCGTACCTGGTATATTCATTCAATCGCCGTCGCCCCGACTCCCCCTCTTTCTGGAGTTGTTCCAGCGGAGGATATACAGTCGCCAGGAGTTGAAATACGATCGATGCCGTGATGTACGGCATGATCCCCAGCCCGAATACCGAGCCGTTCTGCAGATCTGACGCAGAGAATACGGAAACCACCTGCAGCAGCCCGCCGAGCCCTCCGCGACCACCTTGAGCGTTCTCCATCGCTTTACCGACGGATTCATGATCAATAAACGGAAGCGTAATGTGAAAACCAAGCCGGTACACGGCGAGTAGCACAACCGTCAGAATAATCTTTCGGCGCAACTCCGGAACACGAAAGACGGTCAGCAATTTAGCAAGCACCGTGCAACTCCTTCCTGCGACGAATCCATCGCTGGCTCATCCTAAAGAGCCCCGGTCTGAATGCGCTCAAATGATCCCCCAGCAGCCGAAATTTTCTGTTCAGCCGACGACGAAAAGCGATGTGCGCTAACTCGAAATCTCTTGGACAACTCGCCGTCACCCAGCACCTTAAGCTCATCGAACTTACTTCTGATCAACCCTTTGGCCAGAAGCAATTCCGGAGTGATCTCGGCACCCGTCTCAAACGAATCGTTCAACTCACCAACATTGACGACCGCAACGCTTGCAGCAAAGAAGTTATTGTTGAATCCTCGCTTTGCGACACGACGAAACAACGGCATCTGCCCGCCGTGGAATCCACGACGTCGAGATGAACCAGATCGGCTGAAAAAACCTTTATGCCCGCGCCCCGACGTCTTGCCGTGCCCGGACCCTGGTCCACGACCAATTCGCTTTCGCTGTTTGCGAGGCTCAATTCCTACATGCACGTCATTCAAAATCACAGTGACACCCCTCGCAATCGTTCGATTTGTTCCCGAGTTCGCAGCTTTTTCAGCGCGTCCATTGTGGCTTTTACCAAATTCAGCGGATTGGTCGAGCCATAGGCTTTTGTCAGAATATCAGTGATCCCCGCAGCTTCAACCACGGACCGCACGCAGTGGCCAGCAATCACGCCAGTACCTGGTTTTGCCGGAAGCAGCAACACGCGGGATGCACGATACTCACCAAGTACCTGATGTGGAATCGTTGTCCCAACAATCGGCACCGACATTTGTGATCGGTTGGACTGTTTTGTCGCCTTATCGACTGCAAGCGGCACTTCAATCGCCTTGCCGTAGCCGTAACCGACGCGCCCATTGCTGTCGCCTGTCACTACCAAGGCCGCAAAACTAAAACGTCGTCCGCCTTTTACCACACACGCGCAACGACGAATCTGAATGACACGTTCGCCGGAATCATTTCTGCTTTCTGCCGTGGACACCTATCACCTCAGGTTCAAAAACATGACCAATTTAGAAATCAAGACCAGCCTCACGAGCCGCATCCGCCAATGCCGCAACGCGGCCATGATAGCGAAATTCACCCCGATCGAAAACAACCTGAGATATCCCCAGTTTCGTGGCTCGCTCGGCGATCAATTTACCAACCTTGCCAGCCGCCTCTGCGTCGCTGCCGACGCCGCCCGGCCCCGCGATGTCACTTTCCACCGTGCTTGCGGCGACAAGCGTCTTACCAGCCGTGTCATCAATGATCTGAGCATACATATGACGATTGCTGCGAAACACCGAAAGTCGCGGACGCCCATGGGCATCGCGCACAACCCGATTACGCACGCGAAATTGACGCCGCTGATTCTGTTTCGCCAGACGAGAACGAACACCCATCGCTGAACCCAATATCAACAAACAGAAAAGAAATCACTATTTAGATCCGAACGCCTTACCAGATTTGCGACGAACAAATTCATCCTGGTAACGAATACCCTTGCCCTTATACGGCTCTGGCGGACGAACCGCCCGGATATTTGCCGCAAACTGTCCACATGCCTGCCGATCTGAACTCTTGACGATCACATGTGTTGCATCTGGCACTTCACACTTCACACCCGCTGGTACTTCCAGCACGATCTTGTTTGCAAAGCCCACCTGTAAAGTCAGTTTGGTCCCTGCGATCGTGGCATTGTAACCCACGCCAATAATCTCAAGCTTCTTTTCAAAGGGCTTTACGACCCCATTGACCATATTCTGAATGAGGCTTCGCGTCAGCCCATGGAGCGCACGACTGCTGCGTTTATCATCCGGACGAGTCACCACTACATTTGCACCATCAACGGCGACGTGCATCGACGGATGAAACTCGAAACTCAACTCTCCCGCAGGTCCTTTGGACGAAATCCGATTTCCGGAAATCTCCACGTTGACTCCAGTAGAGATTGGAACGGGTTTTTTGCCAATTCGCGACATATTCAATACCCAGACAGACTCAACTAGCCGACCAAAGACGACCAGCAGGACAAAAATTCTCTACCAGACCTGACAGACCAACTCGCCACCGACGCCCTGCTTGTGGGCCTCTCGGTTACTCAAAACACCCTTAGACGTCGACACAACAGAAATCCCTGTTCCCTGCCGTACGTCTTTCATGTCATCAACACCCACGTAAACCCGACAACCGGGCTTTGACATCCGCTCAATATGCTGAATCACGTGCTCACCGTTGGGGCCGTATTTCAAATTCACACGAAGGATCTGGAACGCGCCGCCTTCGACAACTTCGTGGTCCCACACAAAGCCCTCTCGCGAAAGCGCTGCGACAATACTTACCTTTATCTTTGACAGAGGGACATCTACAAACGGTCGCTCAACGCGCACTGCGTTGCGAATTCGAGTCAGTAGATCTGCGATCGGATCAGTCATCATATCAACACCATTCCCCTGTTCTACCAACTGGCCTTTTTGACGCCAGGAATCAAGCCATCCAGAGCGAGGTCACGAAAACAAATGCGACAGATTTTGAATTTTCGATAGACCGCCCGAGGCCTGCCGCACAACATGCAGCGGTGCTCGATTCGACTGCTGAACTTCGGCGTCCGTTTCGCCTTTTCAATTTTTGCTTTACTGGCCATTGACTCGTCCCAGATCCATAATCTCGTAAAAACGCATTATTCTTCCGTCTTGAACGGCATACCGAATGCCCGCAGCAGAGCCCTGCCCTCGTCATCCGTCTCAGCCGTTGTCACAAACGTAATATTCATTCCCTGGGTATTCGTTACCGTCTCAGGGTCAATTTCCGGAAACACCAACTGTTCATTGAGGCCGTAATTATAGTTTCCACGACCATCAAACCCCTTCGGGCTGACGCCGCGAAAGTCTCTCACCCGCGGCAGAGCCAAGGTAATCAGTCGGTCCAGAAAGTCGTACATCCTCTTCCCTCGCAGAGTGACGCGGCAACCAATTGGCTGCCCCTCCCGCAGACGAAAGCCGGACACCGACTTCTTTGCCTTACAGATTTGAGCCTTCTGACCCGCGAGTAGCGTCAATTGTTCAGCGGCCTGATCAAGCCGCTTCCGGTCGTTGACAGCTTCTCCAACACCCATGCTCACAACGATCTTCTGCAGCTTTGGAATGGCATGAATGTTCTTCCGCCCCAGCGATTGCTGCAGCTCGGGAACAATTCGCTTGTTGTACTCTTCCAGCAACCGCGTCATCTTATAAACTCTTCAAAAACAGCCACTACGGCATGAACAGAACATTGCGAATCACACAACTTCGCTTGCCAGGCTCACGATCTTCATGAATTTCTTATCACGCAGTTCACGGGCCACTGCTCCAAAAATTCGGGTCCCTTTGGGATTGCCATCATTATCGATGATCACAATCGCGTTCCTGTCGAACCTGACATAAGACCCGTCTGGTCGACGGGCTGCCTTCTTTGTCCGCACAACAACACCCTTCACCACAGACCCAGCTCGGATCGCGCTCCCGGCAAGGCTCTTCTGAACGGCGACCACGACGATGTCGCCAAGTCCCGCGTACCGCCGACGGCTACCACCCAGCACCTTGATGCAGCGAGCGGATTTCGCGCCCGAATTATCGGCCACATCCAGCATTGTTTGCATCTGAATCATCTAGCAACCCCGATCTAAACACCTAACGAAACCAACGCGGACATCAACCTTCAGACGCTTCAAGATCGTTCAGCACCGCCGCGGCACTAATAACCCGCACCAAATCCCAGCGCTTCAGACGCGATCGCGGCGGTGCCTCCGCGATCTCTACCGTATCGCCCGTCTTGGCCTGTCCGCTCTCGTCGTGAGCGTGGCAAACGGTGCGGCCCCGAATGATCTTCCCGTACTTAGGATGTTTCATTCGGCGAGCAATCTCAACCCGCAGTGTTTTCGCCTGACTACCAGACACAATTCCGACCAGAGTCTTCTTCATCTTAATTGATACCAAATCAGGACTTTGCAAGTTCACGTTCACGTTGGATTGTACGAATACGAGCGATGCTGCGGCGCGACTTCTTCACGTTGCTCGGCACGTCATTTCTCTCTGTCGCCGCCTGCAAACGCAGACGAAACAAAGACTGTTGAGTCTCGCGAAGCTCATGCTCCAGCTGCTCATCAGACATTTCACGAATCAAGGTCGCCCTGGACATTACTACGCACCTCTGCAATACGCATCAAACTTCAGGGCGACGCCCAACCAGACGCACCCGCACCGGAAGCTTGTGGGCCACACGTTGAAAACAGCTCCGAGCTGTATCATGTGACACACCCGCCAACTCAAACAAAACCGTGCCGGGCTTGACTACAGCAACCCAACGATCCGGTTCACCTTTTCCCTTACCCATTCGGGTTTCCAGCGGCCTAGCAGTCACCGATTTCTGAGGAAATATACGAATGTAAACTCGACCCTCTCCGCGAACATACTGCGTGGCCGCAATGCGACATGCCTCAATCGTCTGACCAGTAATATGACCTGGATCCAAAGACTGCAATGCCCACTCACCAAAGACCACAGTATTGCCGCGAGTCGCGTTACCTCTTATACGTCCTCTTTGGCTTTTTCGATGCTTGACCCGCTTTGGCATTAGCGCCATCTGCAGTCTCCTCGTTCGAATAGTCGCCCAGATCAATCCACACTTTCACACCAATAATCCCCATCGT
>JBBQSE010000092.1:0-20396 GCA_038214195.1 Planctomycetales bacterium | reverse complement strand
CGTCTGCCCTTCCGCGTGAAGTGTTTGCCTCGCTGGCGCTTCGGGTTAGTGTGTTTTTCTGCGGTTTCTCTATCCGTAACGACCGTAAGTCACAAAATGTGCAACTTCAAGGGTTAAACGATAGTCAGGGTCCTGATCCTGTTGGCTGGAGGCTCAAACACAATCGGCTCGCGAACAGTTTGAACTACTCGCGAGCCGGATTGGAGAATCATCACTGAAACTTGTCAACTACAATGGGCGAACGATTGAGATCGGACGCAGGTAGTCGTTGAGTGTATCCGGGCTGACGACGCCGCCGCCAAGACCACTTTTGCCGACTCCGCCGTATGGGACGCCGTGGACGATTACGTTGTGAGCGTTGATCCAGCCGTTGCCAGCGGTGAATGCTTCGGCGACGCGTGCGCAACGCTGCAAGTCACGTGACCAGACGCTGTTGCCGAGTCCGTATTCCGTGTCATTCGCCAGGCGGATGCCTTCTTCTTCGTTCGAGAAAGGTGCCAGAAAGGCGACCGGGCCAAAGATTTCTTCGCGTGCGGCAACGTTGTTCAGTGAACCTGCCAGCAAAGCCGGTTTCACGTAGAATCCGTTCTTGCCAGGAATCTGCGCCTCGCCGCCTTCCAGAATCAGGTCAGCTCCGTCCGCCACACCCTTCTGAAGGTATCCGAGTACACGAGCCCGCTGTTTGGCGTTTACAAGTGGTCCCATCTGAGCGTCTCGGTCCAACTGATAGCCAATCTGCACTGACTTCATCCGGGTGATGCACTCATCAACGAAATCGTCGTAAATGTCTCGCTGGATGAGCCAGCGAGTGGCATCGCAGCAGACCTGTCCGCTGTGGAACGTGATGGCCTGCACGAGTTTGTCGGCTGTTTCCTGAATGTCCACGTCGTTGAAAATGACGGCCGCGCCTTTGCCGCCAAGTTCGCACTTGACGGGAATGAGGTTGCGTCCCGCCGCTTCGGCCACAAGGCGACCGACTTCCGGCGAGCCCGTGAAACTCATGCGACGCAGCTTAGGATTCTGAGACAGTGCAGCACCAGCTGTTTCACCAAGCCCAGTGATAACGTTGAGGACTCCTGCTGGGAGAAGATCCAATTCCTGAATAACATGGCACAGATACAACGCGGACAGCGGCGTATCTTCCGCAGGTTTCAGTACGCAGGTGTTACCGGCGGCGAGCGCCGGGGCGATGCCCCAGCCAGCGAGAAGAAACGGAAAATTCCAGGGAATGATGAACCCACACGCCCCCCACGGATGCCGTGAAACCCACGCTTCGTGGTTCTTAACCGCGATGACCTGACGATAGTTGACGGCCTGAGAGAGGTCCGCAAAATATCGAAATGTGTCGATGAAGTTCTGGACGTCTCCGATGGCCTGAGTAAAAATCTTGCCGCAGTCGAGTGCTTCAATCGTGGCGAATTCATCACGCCGGGCCTCGACAGCGTCTGCGATTCGATGCAGACAGGCGGCTCGTTCCGCGACCAGCATCTTTGCCCAACCGCTGTTATGGAATGCATCAACGGCAGCATCAACGGCTTTGTCAACATCCGCTTTCTTCAGGCTGGTGATCGACGCAATTTTTTCACCGGAGCCGGGATCCAGTACATCCAGGGTCAGCCCATCAGCAGCCTCCACCCAGCGACCGCCAACAAATGATTTGTGCATCGTAGTAGCGAGAAACTTCTCAACTGCCGGAGCGAACTCAGTCGTTCGCTCAATCGAAGATGTTGACATCCGGAAACTCCTTGAGCTGCGGCGGTCAGCCGCATGAAATTGGAAACAGTTCTAAGACTCGCTGAAGTCGATTCATCCTGAAACGAAATCTGCAACCTGGAGGGCAGTAGTGGCCGTACTCCACCGACATAATACAGTTTGAAAACCCCGTTGTGAATTGCAGCACTGATTTCCGCCATGAATCTGAGCGAGAAATCAACTGGGTATGCTTACCAGGCAAGGCAAGACACGGCAAGGCTCCGGCACCGCCGCGTTTCAGCGTCTGAGTTGCAGAATGACCTGCTGAATAGATAACCTGCGCGGAGAATTCAGCTTCTGAGACGGTTTTCCGGGTTCACTCTTTTCATTGTGCGGGATTGCGGGCGTTTCATGAATGCTGAGATCATTGCGATCGGTTCTGAATTGACCTGCGGCTCGAAACTGGACACCAACAGTCAATGGCTCAGTCGCGAACTGGAGTCGCTGGGCTGGACGGTGACGCGACATACGACTCTGGCCGATGATCTCAACGCGATGGTTCGGGAGTTTCAGCAGGCGGCCCTGCGGGCTCAGGTCGTGCTGATCACCGGCGGGCTTGGTCCGACGCTGGACGATATCACTCGCGACGCATTGGCGCAGGCGTTCGGACAGAAACTCATACGCGACTCGGAATCTGTACGACACATTCAGGCGTTGTTTTTGGCCCGTGGACGGGAGATGCCGGAACGCAACCAGCGACAGGCTGACCGCCCGGAACATTCCACAGTGTTGCCAAATTCGTGTGGAACAGCGCCCGGTATTCTGATGAGGGTGACAGGTGGCGACCTGGCAAACCCGGACGCTGAAATCGGTACACAATCCGGTGACTGCCTGATCGCGGTGATGCCTGGAGTTCCGGCCGAGATGAAACCGATGTTTGAGAACCATGTTCGTCCGCAGCTGCCGTCCAGTGGCATGATCCTTCGGCGAAAAGTGATTCGCACATTTGGATTCGGCGAATCGGATGCGGAACGGCTGCTGGGCGATTTGACTGAACGTGGCAGGAATCCCGAAGTCGGAATCACCGCGAGCGAGGCCGTTATTTCGTTGTGGGTGTCGGCTCGGTCTTCGTCGATGGAAGAAGCAGATCACCTGTGCGATGAGGCATGTGAACAGATTCGCGAGCGACTGGGCGAAGCGGTCTATGCCACTGGCGACGAGGAACTCCACGATGTGCTGGCTGAAATGCTCAGGCGTCAATGTCGTTCAGTGGCACTGATGGAAGGGGCCACGACAGGCGGACAGATAGCGATGTGGATGTCGGAAAATGCGACCGCAGCAAGTGTCGTAAAATCGGCGATGGTCGTACCAGGAACCCTGAATTCCGCTGCATGCGGGGCGCTGGGGATTGAATCGCAAGGCGACGATGGAGATTGGTGGAGCATCGCGGAAACTGTCGGGGAGAAAACTCGCCTTATCCACGAGGTGGACTTCGTGCTACTCTCTTCGCCGTTTCATGATGAATCGCTGGATTCCGGAGTCATCGTTCGCCGAGGCTATGTGGCAGTTAAGACCGCGAACGACTTCACAACTTTTGATGTCAGTATGTCTGGCAACCTGGCCATTTTTCGACAACGTGCCGCCCGCATCGCGATCAATCGCCTGCGGCTTCTGATCCAGAATGAAGTCCCTTCTTTCGAAACACAGATTGATGAGTGAATCCAAGACACCGAAGTGCGTCATCCGGGCCGCCGATCGTGACGACCTTCCGCAACTGGAAGCGTTGCTCGACCATTTCGTGACCGCCAATCGCCTGCTTCCGCGTACCTTTGATGAACTCTGCGATTTGATCCCATTTGGATTCGTCGCCGAATTTGAGGGACGAATCGTGGGATTCGCAGCACTGGAAATCTATTCAGCCAAGTTGGGGGAAATTCGCAGTCTGGCTGTTCGCTCGGAACATCAGGGCCAAGGCATTGGTCGCGAACTTGTTCTGCGTTGCGTGGATCTCGCCAGGCATCGGAATGTCCTGGAAGTCATGGCGATCACGTCATCCGACGAATTCTTCCTGGCCTGCGGATTCGATTTCACGTTGCCAGGCGAAAAGAAGGCGCTGTTCATGCAGACGCGGGATGAGTATTAGTTGACTGTCCCAAGTTCGTTTCAAAGACGCCATCCTGCTTGCTCGGATCCGTGAACATGATGGTGAGCGAGAAAACTGGTGGTAAATTATTTTCTGCCGCTCGCCTCATAATCAACGTTTTCCATGTCCCTTCTCCCCTTGGCAACAATGGCGTGGACTTAACGACGGTTTTGTGAGCGGCAAGGCGCTAGCCGCCGGTTTTGCCAGCGTTTTAGCCCGTACCTGGGGCGGCTTGCGCCTTGCCGCTCACTAAGTCCACGCCATTGCCCCGTGGCAAGGGGGGAGAAGGTGGCCGACAGGCCGGATGAGGGGGCTGAACTGGAGTCAATATGATGCACCAGAAAACGGCTGATTCTTCCCCCTCACCCTGGCCCTCTCCCCCCGTGGAAAACGTGTCAAGTTGGAAAATCAATTGCGGGGGAGAGGGGACAATCGCAAGAAGCTCCACAGCTTCATTTCTGACCGCGTGAAGTATAAATCCAGGCTCGATAAACCCGGCGACTACTCCGCTGCCGCCGGATTGGCTCCTGGAGGACCACCGGGCGGCTGCTGGCCGGGAAATTGTCCTGGCGCAGGTTGCCCCGGCTGCTGACCAGGTTGCGGGGGCGTCACGGGAGGGTTCATCAGCTCCCGCAGACGTTCCTGGATGAGAGCCAAATCGACCGATTTATCGACGTGAATCACCTGCACGACGGATGACGAATCGGCAGCTTTGTCGAGTGATTCGATCATCTCGCCAATCGTATCCATTAAAGATCCAGTCGATGAGACGATTAATGTATTGGAGGATTCATCAATTCCGATCGACAGCAGACCTTTGAAGCGGATCGGTTCCTCTTCGCTGTCCTCGCCGCCGGTCGATGGGGCACCTCGGAGGAAAGTCACCAGCCCGCTACTGGCCTGCCGTTCCCCCTTGTCATCGGTCGCCAATGCCTTGTCGTTTGAACTGAGCAGATCGCGGAAGACATCTTTTACGGCCGCAGCCACTGACGTTGCGCGGGCATGCTCCAGTCTAAAGATTGTCGTGACCCGCATCGACCTCGCATCCGAAGGTTCGGGAACATCATAGATCGCAATCAGGTCTTCGATGGTCTGCAGCTGTTTTGCATCCGCATCCCGCACAAGAATCGTGCTGGTGAAGTTATCCGAAATGAACATTGGCTGGCGACGCTTCGACAAGCTATGGTTGCCTTTGGTTTTCTTTTGCGATGGCATAATTCCATAGTACGGATCGTATTCGAATCCACTCTTTGTCTGTTCTTCGGATTTGAAAAAGTCCTTGAGGTTCAGCGTCACCCACGATGGAGTCGCATACTTCAGTCGGAAAAGCTTGTAACTGCGTCGCGGCGTCGCGACTTGCCCCATTAGTGCTTCCAGGTCCGCCAACGCTGCAAGATCGCGACTGCTGGCGATGAGCTTTCCATCGGGAGTGATCGAAAACCGGATCGGAGCATCGCGAGTCTCCTCACTTGGGAATCGTTCCGCATCGCGTGGTCGAACGGGCTCGTCAGCTGCAGCGTTCTTCGGCAACCGGTCGGTGATTGCATCCGGTTCGTCTTTCAGCGGAAGTGTCTTCTGCAACTTCTCGCGCAGCCGGTCGATCAACTTGCGGTCAATAACTGGCCCGGCCGGTTCTGAATTGGATTCATCAGAAGCCGCTTTCGTCTGAGCCTCGGTAGCCGGTGGCTCGGCAGCTTCTTCGTTTTCGATCGCTGTCGCTGGTTCATCAATGGTACTTCTCGTGAGAACAGCTGCTGCGGAATCACTGAGTAGAGGACTTGTCGCAGACTGCGAGGCGGTATCGCGACGCAAGAGCTCATCAAATGCCGAGCTGGAACCGCCGTTCGCTTGTCGGTGTCCGTCGTTCCAGATGGAAACACGCGGCGCATGAATGTTGGACTTAGTCACGGCACCTGGTGCGGATCTCTTCTCGCTCTTCGCAGGTTTGCCGCTGCTGGACTTAGTGCTGTCGGCGGATGTCTCATCGGCAGGTGCGTCTGATTCTTCCTTTGATTTTGGCAATTCCGGCGGCAAATCAAACTCCAGGCGATTGCCTCGTCGCCAGTACTGTTCCAGCTGTCGCCGCAGTTCATGCAGATCTTCATCTTTATTGATTTCAAACACGCGTACACCGTCGTCCGTGGCATTCGGATCCGGAAGCTCGCCGAGTTTGACGAGGAGGTTGCGAATCTCGTCCATTTCCAGAGCATTCGCGTTTACGAGCAATCGGTTGTTTTCAATATCCGCTTCAATACGGAAACTCCGTTCTTTTTCTTCCTGCTGTTGCTGTCCCTGATTGAAGTCGTAGAAGCCAAAGTACCGCTGGCGTGAATTATTATTATCTTCCTCTTTGGGTTCGACATCCATCAGCATCCTGATGGTGCCTGCCACGTATTCTGCATCCAGACGTCGGAGCGTGATGACTTCAAACTGCCGTGACGACTGGTCCAGCTTTTCGACAAGCGTGGTGATCGTCAGATGATCGGCCAGCGACGCCCATGCCATGATCGCCTTCTTCTTCCGGTCAACTTTCAGCACTGTGGCGGGATCAAGATCACCCAGTTGCTGCAGCAAATCGACGAGCGTCTGGGGATCAACGGATTCCAGACGATAGATCTTCATGCGATTGATATTTTGCAGCAGCCCTTCATGATTTCCACGGGGGATATCGATCTCCTTGATGGCGCGTTCGATAACGGCCATCTGGTCGGGAGCAGCCTGGGCCAGAATCATGTTTTCACGCTGATTTAGCACCAGCCGGGTTTCTTTTGGCGCCTTCCCGCCACCGGCAGCTCCGGGTTGTGCGGCAGCCTGTTGCATGGCCTGCTGCATTTGTTGCATTTGCTGCATCATCTGCATCGCCATGTTGGGGTCCATACCGTCGCCACCTTCTGATGCTCCCCCGGAATCCCGCAATTTCAAGAGTTCCCGCAACAGACGGATCACATCTTCGGCGCGGCGGTGTTCGAGGCGAAACGCCCTGACAAGCTGGTCGTCGCCGCTTTCAGACTGTTCATCCTGCAGCAGTTCCCAGATCTGCCGCAGGCTGGCTGCGGTATCAAGGATCTCCAGTCGATTGGTACGACTGAGTTTGTGAATCTGCCCTGCAGAGCTCAGCATCGGCTTAAGCTCTTCGACAGCTTCGTCCGCAATCAGCGAGTCCAGATTAAAGGACACCTTGCAGATCGTATGATCAGGCAGCGTGGCCAGATCGCTCGGTGAGACTCGCGCAACCATCGCGGAGTTGAGATCCTTCGTGCGCATGATCGACATGAGTTCTCCTCGGACGATCATCGTGAAGCCACGCATCAACAAATGGCGATTGATCAAATCCCGAGCTTCCTCCATCGAATATTCACGAGTCGTGATGAGATTCAGGGAATCTGCCGGGAGTTCCTGCCAGTCAAGTGATAACGCGGATGCGTCGGACAACCACCGCAGGACAGCTTCCCAGGGCTGACCGATAAGGTTGAATGCGACAAGCCCATCCGGATTCCTGCGAATCTCAGCGTCGATTCTCATTGGCACGTACTGAGCTGCCGGTGGACGTTTGATGGAATCCTGAACGGCTGGAGGCGTCGCCGCATCCGCAGTTGCGGCAGGCTTTGCCCCGTTCGGACTTGTCGCCGAAGGTTCGGTACTGGCGGTTGGCGGTGTCGATGGGGGCTCGTCTGTTGGCGCTGCCAATTGTACCTGGACGCTGCCTGCCGAAATTGCGGGTGACGTAAAGGTCTCCTGCTGAGCCCAGGCAGTGGCCGTAAAACTTTGCATGACCAAAGCAATGCCGGCCAAAAAGCAAAGCTGGTGACTGTATCGCATATCGATTCGCGGGTGTCGCGGCAGACTCACTTTGATTCGACTCCAAATGACGATTCGACCGCCAGAACTGCGAGAACGCAACACATCGACCGGAGCACAGGAGACCGCCCCCGTAAAATCCTGTCTGCCATTTTCCCGATATCTCCGTTGAAAGCAACGGGTAATCCGCATTCTGGCCAATTGTCACGGTTCGGACGGAGCCTTCGACATCAAGAACTTGCCAGCCTGTCATGATCGGCCAGCAGTTGTGATGCAAAAACAATAGCAGCAGTTTCAATCCGCAGAATCGTACCGGGCCAGGCCAGCAGCGTCGCGCCGGCGTTTATAGCGGCCTGTACCTCGCCGTCTGTGAAACCCCCTTCAGGACCGATCAGGAGCAGTCGTTCTGATGTTGAATCCAGCTCAGACGACCTTTGCAGTGAGGGAGAAGGCGATGGGTGAGCGAGCCGCAAGTCGCCGACAAGACGTCCGGCACCAACGTCTTCCAGCACGGAGGCCAGAGATTGCAGTGGCGACAAGAGCATCAGATCATTACGCCGACACTGTTTGCAGGCTCCAATTACGATACTGCGAAGCTTGTCGATCCGGGATTCCCCCGGCGTCACAACGGTTCTTTCCGACTGCAGCAGGATCAGTCGTTCAACGCCGATTTCCGTTAGCTTTTCCACCATCCACCTCAAACGGTCGGATTTCGGAGGTGCAGCAATCACAGTCAGGCGGACTGACGATGTCGTCGCCGTTTGTCGACGACTGATTACCGTGCAGAAGACCTCACTTCGAGTGCTGCGAGTGATCGTGGCGTCCGCTTCTGTGCCGCATCCATCGAAGAGCGAAATCGGATCGCCGATTTTCAGTCGCAGGACGTGCAGCACATGATGCGCTTCGGTGTCCGCAATGACAACAATGTCTGGTTGCAGTGATTCACAGAAAACACGATGAGACATTGCGGGACGATTCAGCAACGGGACTGACGTAAAATAAAAGAGGCCGATCGTCTTCGGATCGGCCTCTGGTTCTATTCTTCACTTTCGGACAAAATCAGCTGAGAGTGCGTTTCTTTCGACTGTCGGACGTCCTGCCATTGCGGACGAATAATCCAAGTCCCGCCGCAAGTGCCGCCGTTGTTTCGAAGCCTCTGTCGTCTTTTTGCTGCGGCGTCTCTGACCACCAGTCCGCAGACTGCCACTCTGCCATCACTGCGTCAAATTCGGCGGTGCCAGCCGACGCAGGTTCGTCAAATTTAACGGGAATCGCGGCCATCGCATCTGTGGCAGGAGCAACTTGTTGAACTGGTCCGCTCTCCGTCTGATTGTCTGACTGTGTATCGATCAGAATTGAATCAACAGCTGGTGAACCGTCCGGAGTCAACTGCTGATCATCAAAGACCAGTGAAGCAAACACAGCCGATTCGCCTGGCAACGACGATGACTCAGGAATGATTGAAGACGCTATCGTGAAATTGGTCGGGCTGCTCCAGGCACTGATTTCGCCCATCTTGCTGATAGCACGTACCCAAACACGGTAGTTTCCAGACGGCAGGTTGGCTGCAGACGTGTACGTAGTTGTGGTGATTGACTTTGAGTACAGAACTCGGACCCCGGCTGCGTTGTTGACCCACAATTCATAGGTCTCGGTCTCACCGATGCTTGTCCATGTGAATTTCGGCGCGGCATTCTGAGTACCGACTGTTGTGACAGACGTGATCTTCGGAGGCAATCCAATCGAAAACGATTTGGCCACCGACCAGGCGCTATACGTGTTTCCACTCTGCGCCCGTACCCAGATTGTGTAGTCTCCAATGGCCATATCTGTGGGGGCGGTGAATGACGTTGATTTCACAAACTGGTTTCGGATGGTGATCGCATTCGTCTTCGCATTGCCGATCCAGACGTCGTAATTCGTGGCACCGGTGATGGCTGTCCACGAAAACGTCGGCGTCCGGTCAAACGTTCCACCGGTGGTTGTTCCAACAATCACGGGAGCAGCCAGGACAGTATGCTTGACCGGAGCGCTCCACAGTCCGAACTCACCGGAGGCGTTCATTCCACGAACCCATATACTGTACGTTCCGGAGCCGAGACCTTCTGTCGAAACATAGGATGTCGTGTTCAAAGCGCTGGCACCCCGGCGATTGATCACGAGCGTCTTGCCTGTGGTGAGGTTATTGACCCACAATTCGTATTTCGCAGCATCAGCAATCGCAGTCCAGGTGATCTTCGGAAATGTGCCACCGGTAATCAGCACGTTGACTGGTGCCGTAATCCTGGGGGCCGTATTGATCGTGAAGTTGCGGCCCACGCTCCAGAATCCAGGCTGCTCCAGGTTGTCGATCGCACGAACCCAGACGCGATAGCGACCGATCCCCAGATTCTCGGGTGGGGTATAAGTATTTCCCGTCACTTTCACGTTGCGAAGCAGTTGAGCCACGCCGGAACTGAGATTAGACACCCAAACGTCATATCGCAGCGCACCGGGAATTGTATTCCACACAACTTTGGGACGCGGTTCAACGGTCGTGCTTGCTGGCCCCGTCAGGACTGGTGGCTCGTGGTCCAGAACTGTAATGCCGACGGTTCCGTTAACATATCCGGCAGCAATGGCCGTGATCACTACGTTCTGTGCCCCATCCAGTTCAGGATCATTCACGGCCGCGATGAAGAATGTGGCACTCATCTGGCCCGCGGGAATTGTCACCGTAGCCGGAACTGTCAGTTCGGTGACGTCACTACTCGACAAAGCCACAATCAGGGCCTGACCCAGATTTTCGGTATTACTCCGATGCACCATCCCAGTGGCGGCCTTGGCACCCGCGTTCTCCAGGAATGATGAATGATCCACGGTAACGCTTAACGTTTCGTAGTCTGCTATCGAGATCGTGATTTGACCTGGCTGGATAAGATTTCCGGACGCATAGACTTTGGCTGTCCGCATCCCGTCAAGTTTTGCATTATCGATAATATTGACCGTAAACGACTTCGTGGTACTGTTAGCGGGAATTTGCACGCTTACCGGAACTGTGAGGCCTGCATCAGCTGAGAGCATGACTGTCAAAGGCAGAGCAAGTTGAGCTGGACTCTGATCAAGACGCGACACAGTCACGCTCAGCGAGCCTCCATTTTCAACCACATTCGGCGTGAGTGTTGTCAGTTGCAGAACTGGTTCCAGGTCGAGCACCGTAATCTTCACTGTCGGATTGCTGACATAGGCCGGAGCGACTGCGGTGAGTGTGACCAGAAAGTCGCCGTCAACGACCGTGTTGTCAACGGCATTGATCGCAAACGTCGCGGTCGTCTGGTTTGGCTGAATGGTCACCGTAGCCGGCACCGTCAATTTGCCCGTGTTGCTGCTGGTGAGTGACACGATGTACGCTGCAGCGAGATTCGTGTTATTTCGCTTGAGTGTTCCCGTCAACGCTCCAAGGCCAGCCGCTTCTGATACCGTCGATTTATTGACCGTGAACGTAAGTGTTTCGCTGTCAGTGACAACAACCTGATCCTGACCAAGGCTGAAGTCCACGATGTTCGTACTGGTGGCGCGGATGATGACGTTCGTGCTGCCGTCCAGAATCGTGTTATCCACGGCGTCGAGATCCACCAGGATCTCGGACTGATTGACCGGGATTGTGACGGTTTTGGTGGCGCTGCCGTTGAAATTGGCTTTGCCGGGAACTGAACTTTGGAGAGTCACCGTGACGCCTTCAAGTCCCGCCGTCTGCATGGTCATCGACCAGCTGAGGAGCTTGCCAACGTCCGTCGTATTATCATCCCCGACTTCCAATAGCCACGTCCCGGCAGGAGACTCGCCGTTAAATGCGTTGAGCAGCCCTTCGGGTCTGAATCGACCAGTGTAAGGAGAGCTGCCAAGGTTGATCGAGGAATTCGCCTGATCGTCCAGAATCGTGCCTACGAGCGAGTTGCCATTTGACACGAGATCTGTGAAGAGTTCAACACGCGTACCTTTTGGGCTGATCAGGTAGACGTCCAGATCCCCCAGCCATTGATGCTGAAAGTTCACGGTGACGTTCAAGTCAGTGAGTAAAGATGCCTGCGGTGCCACGACAATGGGAGAATAGGTTTTGCCGTTATCAGGGATGTCAAGAACGGTGTTATTGTTAAATTGCTGAGTTGAAATAAAGTCAAAAGGACCACCAACATCAGTTCTGGACACTCTTACCTTTGTTGCGGCTTTGCCCGCCGCTTCACTGATACTGTTCGCAATAACATCCACCTTGATACCTTCGGCATCCAACACAACGACCGACAGGCCGGAACCAAAATATCCCTGTGCGGACACAGTCAGCTGTACCAGTTGGCCACCGTCGCGGATGAAGTCATCGACGGCGTCCAGTGGCACATTGATAAAGCTCTGACCAGCCGGAATGATCACGGTCAGCGCCACAGAGACCTCAGTTGGGTCTGAATTGGTGATCGTGACTACAAGATCGGCCGTGCTAAAGAAGGGAGATTCGCCATAGGAAACAAACGTGTCACCCACATAAGGTGTGGAGAAACTGGTGAAATTCAACAGCGTGACATCTGTGGTCGCATAGGCCCCCCCGGCGTCGCTCAGCAGAATTTTTCCGGCACCATTCAATTCAATGTCGTCGATTACGCCGCGCCCGGAGGATGCGGATTTCACCAGCTTGCCCAGGTTATTGAATGCATGCACCATCCCATTTGAATCGCCACCGAAGATCTCGCCATTCTTTCCAACCGCGATCGTTCGAACGCTTTTGTCCAGCTGGAGAAATCTTAGCGGGGCAAGTGTAACTGGATCAAAAACGCCAACGCTAATTCCGGCGACATCCAGTGCGTACAGATTGCCATCCAGCCCAACGGTTGTGTCGCGATATCGGAACGACGTAGGAACCAGTCCAGGAATTCCGTCTGAGCCAAGTCCATACGTGTGAAACAGGAATGGATTCGATGGCACGACGATATCGGCAAGTCGCGTCAGATTTGGCAGGCTGTAGATCCGTAAATTATTGGTACTCTGTGATCCTATGTACAACGAACTTCCAACAACCGCCAATCCGGAGTCCGAAACATTCCCACTGAGCGCTCGAATGATTGAACCCGTGGCGGCACTGATTTCGAATACATCATAGGTACCAGAAAGACCCAGCTGCGCCAGCACGAACAACGAATTATTCGCCGGATTGCCAGTCAGGCCGTCCCGCAAATAAAGCCCGGAGAATACATCTTCGTCGAAGACCTGAGTAATCAACCGGAGTGTGGGATCAAAAACCAGAATGTCATCCTGAGTCGTGTCCGCCATGTAGATCTTGCCGTTCAGCCATCCCAGCCCCTCGATGTTACGAGAGACTGAGTTGAACGACAAATTGAATGTGTCCACAACGGTCGAAGTGTCTGGATTCACCTTGAGGAGCTTATTTGTGCCGCCTGCAATGTACCAGACGAACGTTCCATCAAACGCAATTCCGGCATCTCCCGTATTGGTGCCAAAAGGCAGCGAGATCTGCTTCAGCACAGAACCGTCGACGGGACTGATTTCGTAGATTGATGCGTCAAAATCTGTGTTTGTGAACAGTCGGTTACCGAAGGATTTAGTTCCGAAGCGAGTCACAACTCCCGTTTTTACATCGACGCGCACGAGGCCAAATGGATCTCCGCTCCCTGTTTCCGTGTCCGTCAGGAATACGAAATCTCCGGACGTTGTGATGCCGCCCGTTCCATTGTCGCCTGGCACTGTTGACAGGCCCGCGAGCGATGTGTGGTTCCAGACCCCGGTGCCGACGTTATACACTGACAACTTGGCGTTTGTTGTTCCGTTGTAAACCGCGATATTCCCGTTGTCCATGATCGCGACGTCGTGAGCATCCTGGCCGACTGGACGAACGCCGCCTGGCCACGGAATATCGATGTCAGTCCCCACCTGAACTCCGGCTTCGTTGAACCGCAGTAACTTGTTATTCACAACGACAATCTTATTCGCCGGATCGATGTTCGTGTTGCTGCGAGTAATTGTCAATGTCGCCGCACCCGGACCCGCATCTTCCGGGAAGACCGTCTTGTCTACCGTTACCAACAGGTCTTCATGGTCCAGTACGTCCAGGTTGACACCAGCCGTGAACGCTCCCACCGTCGCTGTGAGACGAGTCGTTTGAACGCCGTCAAGCAGCATGTCATCCACCGCATCAATTGGAAAAGTCACCGATCGACTCCCGGCGGGGATTGTGACCATCGCCGGTACGGTGGCTTCCGTTGTATCACTGCTCGCCAGAAAAACATCCAGCGGAAGTGATAGGTTGGCTGATGCCGGTCGCGAGACAGTTCCTATTGCCGCATTTGGTCCGGCATCTTCCGCAATCGACCTTGGCGCAACGGACAGGGCAAGCGGCAATTCCACACCATAGAACTTCAACTGGAAGCTGTCGAATGTTCCAGTCACTCCGGTCAGCATGTCCTGAACTTCGACGGTCCATGTTCCGATGGATTCTTCACCCCAAAATCGTGGCGTGGTGAACGTGTAATTGTTGTAGTTGGATGATGGCTGACCCTGTGGCAGCACACGCTGCTCCGCCATAACGGCTCGCGTGCCGTCAGGGGAAATCAGTGTAACTCGCAGATCACCGCGGCGCTGATGCGTCGCACTAATCGACAACTCCACATGTTCCAGCGAAATCGCGGAAGTGGAATCAACAGTCTTTGTGACGCCGCTGCTCGTGCCGTCAGGGACCAGTTGATTCACCGGAACCAGGCTCGTGGAGTCCACCACCAGCGGAGCCCGATTTGTATAGGTTTCCGCCATGGTCACTGCTGCCTGGGCGTCCACGACTCCAAATCCGTACTTATAGTTGACCCACAATCCGGCACCGTTCTGAACCCATTCGGTGTCATTGGGATCCGCTCGCTTTGACGTACGAACTAGAATGTCCATCACATCGCGATACGACAATGTGGGATTCGCATCCAACATTAGAGCCACTACGCCCGAAACTTCAGCGGCCGCAGTCGAGGTATCCCCCACAAGAGTTTGTGTGTAATTTCGATTTAACAGCTGACCCCTGTAACGCTCCTGATCCGGGTCCACGTTGCTGCCCGTGGGTGGATCTGCATTGACGCCGGCGTTATCTGCCAGGTCCAGCGTCATGATTGCCGCCGGAGCGGAATATGCTGACACCAGCAGCGATGAGCCAGTCTCGCTGTAGGCGGAGTGCTTGCCGGTATCATCAACAGCCCCCACCGCAATCACGTAACGGGAACTTGCGTAGGGGTCGTAATCGACGCGATCATTTGTCGCCGCATCGTTGCCCGCAGCCCAGACGTACACAATTCCTTTACCTGCTCGTCCGGTTACTGTGCCAGTATTGAGAGCATTGGCCACCTGCGCGGGCAGGACGGAGATGTCTCCGTTCCCGTCCGGGCCCCAACTGTTGTTTGATATTGAGACCGTATTCAACGCGTGCGTCAGAGCAGAGGCGATCCTTGGCGCAGCCACCCCGTTTAAGCCGGTGGGGCCAGATGAAATCAGGCGAATCCCCGCGATGTCGGCTCCGAACGCAGTCCCCGTGATACCCTGATTATTATTTCCAACCGCCGCAATGATGCCGGCCACTGCGGTTCCATGCGTTGCAAAGTTTAACGGCGTCGGATCGTTATCATTGCTGACTAGATCGATCCCCGCCGCCGAAATGTTGCCAATCAAATCCTGATGAAGAATATCGACACCATCATCCACCACAGCGACTGTCACGCCACTCCCATTGTACTTGTCCCAGACACTGGTCACATTCAAGTCCGCTCCCGGCGTTCCATTCGTCTGTCCGGTATTCTGAAGATACCACTGTGCTCCGAAGAACGTGTCATTGGGGATCATGCGCAGTTCAACTGCCTGATCTATGTTCGGGGACAGATACTGAAAATTATTGAGCACTGAGATTTTGTCTGCCGCCGTCTGCAGCGTGATCGGCGTGTCAAACACCACATCAAATGTGTTTGGCATCGGTTCATACGGTGTCACTGAAGACGCCCCTGTCGCTGCCTGAATGTCGGACGCGTTCATCGGGCCGCTGAATGCGACAAAGTAGCTCGGCACCAGTGAGTCAGGCCCGGTCGTATCAAGAATCGCTTCCTGGTACAAAACCTTCGACAAATCGGCCGCCAGCAGCTGCCTGGTTTCCAGTTGTTCAGCAGGAACTCCAAACGCCGTCTGCTGCCTTCTTCGCTGCGTGCTTTTTCCCAAAATTGAATTTAGCTGACGCAGAAACCCCTGAAAACTTGAGTTTTTGAGCGACATAATCTGTGAGACCCTGAACTAGCGAAAAAAATCGGAAAACGCTTTGTTGCAGCCCATGCCTACAGCTGCGTCGCAACGGATTCATTCACGCGGAAAACAACATGACTGATTGACGAACGACGAAAATCCGCCGTTTCTCTAACGCACCAGTGGCCAAAATACCACGTTTCATTGCCAACTCGCACTCATCATCGGACATCCTACTACCAATTCGCAACTACAATTCAGGCGAATGACGCTCCGTTTTCGGAGTCTCACCCCCCAAAAACATCACTGCGCATAGCGTCCGCGCATAGAAAAGGGTGAATCCCCACATCGAATCGGAATCTGACGTGGCGTTCACCCACAAATTAAACCTATCTGGTCCAACCTTGCCGAAAATGCCGACATCTGGGGGAATTGCGCCAACCGGGAGGTCAGCATTAAAGCCTGGAGACAGGAATCTCAGTCGCCCGCGATTAGCCCGAGGCGTTGCAGCTTGGACTGACATTCGTCGCGTTCGCGGCTTCGGTTCAGGCTGACCCACGTTGGATCCTGGGCCGCCAGAAATTCGGCCGCAGAAAACGGTGGTACCAGGCCCGCAACTGTGGCATTCGCTGTCAGACGCTGAATCACCCCCGCGTCCAACCGTGTGAGGAACATCGACCGCATGCGATAGTCCAGAAACGCTTCCCAGACGATCGGAAACAGTGGTGCCACGATCTGCTCGCCAAGTGTCGTCGCGTACTGCCGAATCTCCAGTTGAGCGTGGCTGTCCATTCGCAGAGCCAGAAAATGCAGCAGGTTGTGGAGATCGATCTTCCAGTACGCTTCCGTGTACGTCGCCAGCGGAAGATCTTTTCTTGCCTGTTCACGCGCGACGCCGCGGGCAATGCGGCTTTGGTAGACGTCGCGGATCTTTGCCTGCAGTTCCGTCTCTTCGTGGGTCAGTTCCTGTCCCAGTTCGGCAGGCAACGCGTTGCCACTGCCCTGCCGATTGGATTCAGCCTGAGTGCGCCATTCGGCAGGGTCCGTCGTCTGAGCTCCATCAATCGCCAGCGAGTAACGAGTACTATATTCATTGATATTTGCCGTCCGATGTCGAACCCACTGCCGCCAGCAGTCCATCGGCACACGCACCAGAAACTTGATTTCCGCCATCTCAAACGGAGTCGTGTGCCGATGCCGCAGCAGGTAACGAATCAGAGTTCGGTCATCGCTGACCTTCTTTGTGCCTTCGCCGTAACTCACACGGGCGGCCTGGACGATGCTGCTGTCGTCACCCATCACATCGACCAGGCACACGAAACCATCATCCAGCACGGAAAACTTCTTCCAGCGGAGTGATTCCACCAGAGCCTGACGCTCGGCCGCGGACTGACGAAGTTCGGCCGCAATTGATTCCTGAGACATGAAATACAACTACCATCATTGGGGGACATAAATCTGGAACCGCCCCGCAATCCATTCAAAGACCGGGACCGGAACTGTATGATTTACCAGCCGTGTTTCCAATGCTCACAGGGTCAGCATTCTCAGCGAGGCGGAACTCATGTTTTTCACATACCTGAAGGGAACTCCAGTGGGCGATCTCCTGATCGCAGGCGACGACGAAGGACTGCGGCACGTGTCGTTTAGCAAATCGCACTACAGTGCTCCTGAGACCGTTCCGGGGGAGGACTGGACGGCGAACGAAAAGCCTCTCCGGGAAGCCGTTCGCCAGTTGAAGGCGTATTTTTCCGGCAAACTGCGTGCATTCGATCTGCCGTTGGTGGGCAAGGGCACGGAATTTCAACAGCGTGTCTGGCAGGCGCTCTGTGAAGTTCCATTCGGAAAAACAGCCAGCTACGGAGAAATCGCCAAGGCCATCGGCAACGCCGCGTCCTCCCGAGCCGTCGGACGGGCCAACGGCCGCAATCCCATCTCGATCATTGTCCCCTGCCACCGCATTATTGGCAGCAACGGTAAACTTGTCGGCTACGGCGGCGGTCTCGACCACAAACAGACACTACTGAAGCTGGAAGGTGTAAGACTTTAGTGGTCAGGCTTTGTTAAGTTTACCAATCAGCCGCAGGGCGCTAGCCCCCGGTTTTCTCGATGAACCGGACGCTAGCGCGTTCCGGCTAATTCGTAAACTCGAAGTGGACGAACCCTCAGGGCGCATAAAAACCGCCTGGTTTCAGGCCAAAACCAGGCGGTAAAGTCATTTCATGCAATGGATCATGTCGTTCTGATTTAGAACGAATTGTCGCTCAGCGGCGTCTGCTTCCAGCCTTGATAGGCAGGCTTGCCGCCGCCAGGAGACAGCAACTTGGCATAGACGGTGCGGTCGATGTCCTGACTGATGAATCCGACAGACCCTTCAACCCAAGCCACATTGACACCACCTGTGTGACCAGAGTTCGGTGCGGCTGAGTGTCGCGTATCAGTGCTGGCAGTGCTCGCTTCCGGTCCACTTGCTGCGGCATTGATCAGAGTTTTGGGAGTTGTCTTACCGGCCGAAACGTAGGTGCTGGGGGCTGGTGTCGCGTATGACGTTCCAGCTGCAGGCAACATGAAGACAAAGCCAACATTGGTCCAGGTCGGTGAAGCCCAGCTTCCATCCCCACCAGCCCAGGTATTTTCCGTAAACATGATTGTCTGACGTCCACCGTCATAGGCACCTTCGAGACCAATTGTGTTTTTCTGTTGTGCTCGTGCGTGAGTGTTGCCAACTGCGTTTGGATAACCATCCTTGGTGATGTCTGTCCAGAACACGCCACTGTCTCGTTGAGCGTCTGAATCGTTCGCATCCAAGTCTGCCGCACCAGCAGCGCTAACCGCGCCATTACCATTCCAATCGACCCCTGGCTCAACCCAAATGGGCGGCGATGCCGTGCCAAGTCCATCCAGCAGGTAGCCAGCATTTGCAACATAGCTCAGACCACCACCGACATTCACGGAAGTCTCATCGTCCGGGCATGCCAAGACCTTCATGTAGGTCTTATTGACAAGCGAATTCGTTGCACTGCTCCAGGCCTGATCCTGTTGCCACTGATCGTAAACGGCTCGGGCATCCATGTACGGCAGGAGTTTGACGACCCAGCTATGGAGCCCGCTGTAAGTACCGCTGGCCGAAGCTGCATCCGGACCAAAGACGCCCAGTGGCGGCAGTGCGCCTTTTTTCGATGAGGCGTAGTTGTGTGCCGCGAGGGCAATGTTCTTCATGTTGTTCTGGCATTCCGTTCGGCGAGCCGCCGCACGAGCCTGTTGAATGGCTGGCAGAATCAATGCCATCAGCGTCGCGATGATCGAAATCACCACGAGCAATTCGATGAGTGTAAAACCGCGTCGAGACGGTTTCGATTGAAGGATAGTACGACGTTTTTGCATGACTTTGACTCCCTGAAAGCAGAACGCTCAAAAACAGAATTGGCCTGAAAAAATTAACTCAACACTTCAATACGACGGAGATCGGCCTCCGCCTTGTTCTCTTCTCATGACCGAAACCATGAGACTTCGCATCTTATTGTAGCTGAAGTCGCGAGACCTCAGATCTATTCGTAGCCGACGCCGTGAGACATCCGACATCAAAACCAGTGTGTACCCACTTAGGACGCGTACAAAAACAACATCCCGATTTGTACGATGGACTTCCAGTCCGTCGCGGGTTTTCGACGGACTGGAAGTCCATCGTACGGAAATTGTTTTTGCACACGTCCTTTAGTAACGCAAATCCTGTGTCAAATCCGGTGATTTTTATTAAAAACCAGGTCCGCGGGCAAGAATCGATACAAACCCAGCGTTTTTCACAACGGCAAACGATACCCCGTCAGTCACCATCCTGCAACTCCATCCCGCCACTCTGTCTCAACCCGCAACCATTTCATGTTGTATTTTGCAACAGAGTGAAAAAGCCAACAGCCCCCATTTCTCCCTATCTTCCCCGAGATCCAATGACGTCGACTTAACGACGGATTTGTGAGCGGCAAGGCGCTAGCCGCCGGTTTCGCCAGCGTTTTAGCCCGTACCACCGGCGGCTAGCGCCTTGCCGCTCACTAAGTCCACGCCATTGGTCGTTCTCCCCCCGAGATCGGGCGAGAAAGTGGCCGCAGGCCGGATGAGGGGGCTTGACTGCCAGCGTTCACCTCCAACAACATTACTTGATCACTAACTGACTCTTCACCAACCGCTTCCAGTCGAAACTTCCTGAACCGGGATCGTAAGCGTTGAACGCTTCAGTCCGGTCGATAATGAACACGGCTCGCTGTTCGTCGTTCGCAGGATCCCCATCGGCATCAAGGTCGTATCGTCCCCCGACCTGAATCAGCCCGGTTGCCGGGTCTTCATACGCCTCGAAGTACGCGGCGACGCCGTAGATAATGAAGCAGTTGCTGACCGTCGTCGTGTTGTTCATGACCTTCGATAGGACCTGATGCCTCTCTGGAATTGCAGCGAACCGACGCTCTTCAGTTCCACTTTGATCGAAGTCACCGGGGAGTTTGTTCAGAGCCTGGCTTCCAAC
>JBBQSE010000091.1:0-20704 GCA_038214195.1 Planctomycetales bacterium | reverse complement strand
AGCGGGGGGCGCCTAAAGTCGCTGTGCTAACCGTAAGGAGGCAGGTGCCTAGGGCGAACTTCGTGATTGGGACTAAGTCGTAACAAGGTAGCCGTAGGGGAACCTGCGGCTGGATCACCTCCTTTCTAAGGATATCCATTGGCGAATCTGATTCGCTGATAACTAATTGAAACGATTCATCCAAAGCTCCAACTTACAAACTCAATCTGTTTATACTAAAGCGATCACCGTTCTGCGGTGGTCGCTTTTTTTTGCGCGCTCTGTTTGCGTTCTTGTGGGTATCGATGCGAATGCCGGTGGCAGGAAATGACGGACGAGAAGAAGCTTTTGCTACGATGCGCCAGACTCGCGGTGTTTGGCTCTCGTGCTGGTCCGGGTGTGTGGTTGCGGCAGCGTTCTTCATTTTTCTGGTTTGCTGGTTTAGCCTTCGTTTCGGCCTGAATTCTCCTCCGGCGGCCAGCGGTGATGAGTTGTCCTATGACTCGATTGGCTGGCAATTGTCTCAGGGGAATGGATTTCGGGAAGACTTTACCGATCCTGAGTTTAGGAGACCCTATGAACATGCTGCGGAATTGGAACCGGAATCGGAGACGATTCCAGAGGGGTTGCCGGGATACGTGACTTATCGCCCGCCACTGTTTCCGCTTGTGGTTTGCGCGACGGATTTACTGGCAGGTCGGCAGTTCTGGCTTATCAGACTGGTCAACATCGCCGCTTTCGCTGGGGTCGGCGGGATTCTTTGGTCGGTCTTGTTCACCAGGCGAGGTGGTCTGGCTGCCGTGTGCGGGATATTGCTGTTTGCGACTGTCGATACACGCACCCGGTTGTATGCTCGAACGGTTCTGACAGAGCCAATTGCCCTGCTTCTTGTGACGGTGTTGAGCCTATTGTTGATGAGGCTCGCCAATCCATCGAGGATTTGGGTTTCCTGTTTGGCGGGAGTTGCGTTCGCCTTCCTGATTCTCGACAGGTCCGCGTTTGTATTGTGGTTTCCATTTCTCTGTATCTTGCATGTTGTTCTCGTGTTTCGGAGCGGCACGCAAACTCTGCGGTTTTCACAAATCTTGAAGCATGGCTGGAGAGTGGCGTTGCGTCATTCACTTGCTTTTACCGTTGCGACACTGCTTGTGTTATCTCCGTGGGTGGTTCGCAATGTTTTGGTTTTGAAAACGTTCATGCCGTTTGGCACTCAGGGGCTAATGGAGTTGTCCGCAGGATTTTCGGATGAGGCCGTCGAGCGACGTGGAATCTGGTTCTTACAAGTGGAGTCAGAATTTCTCGCCTCTGTGGATTCCGCTGAGATGACAACCCTCGAACGCGAGGTTGCAAAGGCGAACTTCAGCCGAAAGAAGGCTATCGCGTGGATTCGGCAGAATCCGTGGAAAGCGGTGTCTCTTGGGTTTCTGAAAATGTGGAACGAATACCGTCCTCACAATATGTCTGAGACATTGATCACGATCTTCTTCTGCGTGGGTCTCGCCGTAAGTTGGCGAGAGCGGGATTCTCAAGTGCTGATTGCCCTGCATTTGATCAATGGTCTGGCGATTGCCGCGACGTGGAGTGTTGAGGGGCGATTTATCGTGCCCCTTCTTTTCAGCATTCACTACTTTGCCGCGATTGGCCTTATGCGGATACTTCAGGTGTTTCCCGGTTTCCGAAAACCGGAACGTTGCGCCTGCACTCACGCATCGACTTGCTGATCCGCGCCGATCAGAAGATCGTAGGCATCGGCCCCGAATTCAGCTTCTCGAAGAGCATTCGCGAATCCCTCTCGCTGCAGGATCCGACCGAGCCTTGCCAGAATTTGCAGATGCGTCGCCGCGTCTCGTGCCAGGACAAGGAAGAACAGATCCGTCATGCGACGGCCTGGCGCGCCAAACGGGATTCCGGACAGCGTTCTCCCAAAGGCAATAATTGACTGGCCGATTGCGTCCGGCAGCGGGTTTCTTGGATGCGGAATAGCAACGCCATTCTCGAAGCCAGTGGACATCACATCTTCTCGTTCTTTCACTGCCTTCAAGATGGCCGCCGGGTCCCAAACTTGCCACGTACGACCGGCAACTTCAATCAGGGCCTGCAGCACGGCGGGCCTGGTGCCCGCATCGAGCGGAACTTGACAGGTTTCCTTGTGCAAAAGCGCCGCAATGGGACTTTGAGTATTCAATTCCACCGATTGCTGAGATTGTTCCAACTGGGCCAGTCCTTCATCGTCCAATTCCCGAAGATCCTGCTCCAGCCAGTGCGTAATTTCGATTTCGTTGAACCGCCAATCGCCACCAACTCGTCGACCAGGAATGACGCCTCGATTGACAAGTTTTTCAACCTGACGGCGATCCCTGCCCAGTCGCTGTACCAGTTCATCCAAAGTATAGAAATCGCGTGACATTGATGAGCTGTTTTCATTCTTGTTGATGCTTGTCCGTTACGGATTTTAGGTGGGGCAACAGTATTGGACCGAACGGATTGAACGCCAACATTGGAAGACACGCGGATAGGACAATTCCCAGAAGCAGTTCCACATTTTACCATTCAACTCGTTTCAGGATTCACAGAGTGGAATCTTCTTTTCACAGATGTTGGGGCACTGCGGAGCCATTTGGGCGTTGAGTGCGAGATACTCCTTCCAGGCTGAAGGCAGATTATCCTCATAGAAAATGGCATTCACCGGGCATTCCGGAACACACGCGCCACAGTCCAGGCATTCCTCCGGATGAATAAACAGCATAGATTCGCCTTCGTAAAAACAATCCACCGGACAAACAACGACACAATCGGTGTATTTGCAGTTGAAACACGGTTCAGCGACAACATGGGTCATATCAGGATCCTCGAAAACAGACGGGGAAACGAACGTCTCTCCTGCTGATGCAGATGGTCTGAGCATGAGCGGACAACAAATTGCGGAAAAATCCGATCTGACCGAAACTTACCGATGGCCAAACTGAATTCATCCTCTGTTCGGATCTTTCGCGGGGTCGTAGCCGACGAGCCGGACGCTGCGACACGATTGTTCCATCGCTATCTGCAGCGACTCTGTCGACTCGCGCAAACTCGGCTGGCACCGCGATTGGCTCAGCGGCTGGATGCGGAAGACGTAGTGATGTCGGCTTATCGGAGTTTTTTTGTCGGTGCGAAAGCCGGGCGATTCTGGATTCAGGAATCGGGTGATCTCTGGGCTCTGCTGGCGAAGATCACGTTGCGAAAACTCTATCGATCGGCCGCTCATCATGCGGCGGAAAAGCGATCCGTGTTGCGGGAACAGCCGCTGGATGAACGAATTTCGTCTGACGGAGACTGGGTGATTTCTGAACAACCGTCGCCGGAAGAAGCCGTGACTCTGGCCGATGAACTCGAATCGCTGCTTCGTTCCTTGCCGCCGGAGCATCGACGTATTGTGGAATTGCGATTGCAGGGCGAACTGATCGACGAAATTGCTCGCGCGTGCGACCTTTCAGAACGCACGATTCGCAGGATCCTTGCGGATCTTGAACTGCAGCTGCGACAGCGACACGGAGTTACGGACCGTGAAACCATTCGTGTGATCCCGGTGGTAAAACCGGAGTCTCCAGACGATCGCGTCGAAACGTCGCGTGATGCGGTGACGATGATTCCGTTCGAGGATCTGCTGCTGCAAAAACTGATCGGCGCGGGAGGTATGGGAAAAGTTTATCAGGCCGTTCGTCGTTCATCCGGCAAGTTGCTGGCGGTCAAGTTCCTGCACAAGTCCCTTCAGGATAACCCCGAAATCGTGGAGCGATTTCTGAACGAAGCGGCTGTCATCCGGGAGCTGCGGCATCCCGCGATACAGAGATTTGAGGGTATTGGTCGGACGAAAGCCGGCGTCTACTTTATCGTCATGCAGTTGATCGAAGGCCGCAATCTCGCCGAGGAAATCGCGCGCGGCATTCCGTCAATCAGCGACGCTACGCGCTGGATCACGCTCGCCGCTGGAGCGATTCAGCACGCCCATCAGTTCGGAATCATCCATTGCGACCTGAAACCGGCAAACGTCCTGCTTTCGACTTCCAGCGAAGTCGTCGTCACAGATTTCGGTCTGGCTCGGCTGACGAGCGATGCCAGGAGCAATGACAATTTCGTGGCGGGAACCGCCGCATGGATGGCACCGGAACAGGTCGATTCCGTGTTTGGAGCAGTCAGCGTGCAAACCGACGTCTACGGACTTGGGGCTTTGTTTTATTCGATGCTGACAGGCGCTCCGCCGTTTGTCGGTTTGCGAGTGCCGGACGTGCTGGCTCAAGTTGTCAGCGAGTCGCCCATCGCACCAACTTGGTTGCGGCCTGAGATCCCGGCGGAACTTGAGCGGCTGTGTCTCCGGTGTCTATCGCGAAACCCATCCGATCGATTTCGTTCCGTGAGTGATTTTCTGGATGCCCTGCCATTGGCCAAGTGACCGAGACGCCGAATTCTCACGAATTCGGCGACAAGCACAAATTCGGCTCCAAGAATGCTTCACAGCGTTGCCTGTTGAGGTATACGATCGCTGCCTGTAGACAATTGATTGTGTCGGTGGTGTCAGGCAGGCGGTGGAAGGGGCGTGAATGATGAGCGTTGCGACCGGGACGGAGATGGCTCAGGAGCAAATTAAGCACTTTGCTCATCGCGTCAAAGAGATTCGGGAACGGTTGCATGAAACAGTTGTCGGCCAGGATCAGACGCTGGACTTGTTGCTGACGTGTGCTTTGACGGGTTCTCATGCGTTGCTGGTTGGAGTACCGGGACTCGCGAAGACGCTCATGGTGAAGGCACTGGCGGCGGCATTTAAGTGGCGATTTTCACGCATTCAGTTTACGCCGGACCTGATGCCGTCCGACATCACTGGCTATGAATTGCTCGGGCGACCGAATGAGGATGGATCACCGGGAATGACGTTTCGTCCGGGGCCGGTCTTTGCCAACCTTGTGCTGGCTGACGAAATCAATCGCGCGGCACCCAAGACGCAGTCTGCACTGCTCGAAGCGATGGCGGAAAAACAGGTGACAGTCGGTGGTGTGACGCATCCGCTGGAAGATCCGTTTCTGGTCATTGCGACTCAGAATCCGATTGAACAGGAAGGCACGTATCCGCTTCCCGAAGCGCAGCTGGATCGATTCATGATGGAGATTCGCATCGGTTATCCGGCACCGGCGCAGGAGGTGGACATTGTGTTGAAGACGGCGGGCGTGACTCATCTGATCTCAGAGGCGACGTTTGATCGAGCCACTTTCATGTCGCTGCGTGAGTTGGTCGGTGCGGTTCCGATTCCGGCAAGCGTAGCCCAGTTTGCCGTGCGATTGTGTGGAGCGACTCGCCCGGACGAACCCACGGCTTCGCAGATCGCAAAGGACTATCTCGCCTGGGGTGCCGGGCCACGAGGATCGCAGAACCTGGTCCTTGCCGCGAAAGCCCGCGCGCTGCTGCATGGAAGGACCGCTCCAACGGTGGATGATGTGCGGCAACTGGCGATTCCGATCCTGCGTCATCGCATCGTCGTGAACCATCGTGCCATTGGGGATGGTGTTTCGACGGAAGCTGTCGTTCAGCGGCTGTTGAAAGAAAGCGTCGGTTGGTAACGCCATGTCCGCAACCTCCGCACAAAGCCGCTTCCTAGATCTGCAGGCGCTCGCCACTCTGGCGAGGATGCGGTTTACAACGAAGCATCGCGTCGAGGGTGCTTACAGTGGTCGACACGTCTCGCGGCAGAAGGGTGGCGCGGGGGAGTTCGTTGACTTTCGTGAATACTCGCCGGGTGAAGACCTGCGGCGGCTGGACTGGAAAATCTACGCCCGCACCGGCAAGGCCTACATCCGGCTTCTGCAGGACGAAACAAATCTGCTCTGCACACTGGCGATAGACGTCAGCCGTTCGATGCTGTTTGGAGCAGAGTCCGACACAAGGTTGAAGGGATCGAAGCTCGAGTTTGCTCAGTACCTGGCGACTGGCCTATCGCACATCATCGCGCAGAACCAGGACCATGTCGGCACTGCGGTGTTGTCAGAGCGACTGGTCGATTGTCTGCCACCGGGAGGCACACCGACGCATGTCGCTCGCGTGCAGGAGATGGTTGAGTCATTGCAGACCGAAGCGACGACCGTGCTGGCTCCTGGTTTGAAGGAACTTTTCGAACGAGTTCGTTCGCGCGGCGTGCTGATTCTGTTCAGTGATTTTTTGGTGGACGATTTGTCTGAGGTCTTCGCCGCGCTGCGATTGTTTCGGCACCGGCAGTTCGAGGTTGTCGTGCTGCATCTGGTACATCCGAATGAAGAACGTCTTCCGGAAGGAGCCGCGTTTCGCTTTGAGGGACTGGAAGGGGAAGGCCAGATTGACTGTTCACCTGCGGAGATTCGAGCGGAATATGAAGCGGAGTTTGCGAAACATGTCGCGAAGGTGCGGACGTATTCTCTGGCGATCGGCTGCGACTATCGCAACGTGTCGCTGGCGCGTTCCTGGATGCAGGTGTTGGGCAGTTTTCTGGTGGACCGAGCACGGTAATGCGGATGAAGTGTCATGAAGGCTGACTGATGTTTACCAACATCTGGGCAATCGCAATCGGGTGTGCGGCGATCGCGCTGCCAGTGATGATTCACTGGCTGACGCGCCCGCGCCCCACGCGCCTGCCGGTCTCGACGCTGCGTTTCATTCGGGGAGCGGTCGAACAGCGTCGCAGTCGCTATCGTCTGCGGAACTTCTTGATTCTGCTGCTCAGAACCGTCGCGGTGATCTTGATCGCTGCGGCGATTGCCCGACCGTTGCTGCATCATCAGGCGAGGGCGTCCTCCAGTGCCGCCGCAGCGGTGACGCGGATTGTGCTGCTGGACAGCAGCCAAAGCATGGGTGCGCGGGACGGAGGCATCGTGCGATTTGAGCGGGCTCGACCGCTCGTTGCGGATCTGCTGAAGTTTCAGCAATCGACGAAGTGCAATCTTCTGCTCGCCGCCGCGTCGCCGAATGCGGTCTTTGACGCGCCGACGACAAATCTGGGCGTCCTGCGTGAAGCTCTCGAAAAGGCCACTGTCCTTCCCGAACGACTTCGACTGCAACAAACGCTGAATCTTGCTGCGGAGATGTTTGCGAAGTCCGATCAGGGTTCTCGGCTGGAACTTGTGATCGTGAGCGATTTCCAGCGGTCCAACTGGGCGGCCGCCGATTTTTCTGTGCTTCCGAAAGAATGCCAGATTGAATTGCGGTCGATGGCGGCGACGGAAGAAACAGCCAATCTGGCCGTGCTGGACTTCGCGCCGCAGGGGCGCGTTGAATCTGGCCGCGAGGCGGAAGTCGCGATTCGGATTGGCAACTATTCGGACACGCCTCGGAATGTCCGAGTCGAAGTCCAGCTGGGTAACACGATCATTGCATTCGAGGGATTCTGTCCGGCTCGTGCCACGGCATCGGTTGGCGGGCGAGTCCCCGTGAATGGCGAGGGCTGGCACTTTGGATCTGCCAGACTCCTGGATGTGTTTGACGCACTGCCCGACGATAATCAACTGGCGATCGGCCTGCACGTTTATCCTCAGCCGAAGATTGCGATCCTGACTCGTGACAAGCCGGATCAGATTCCCAGCGTGTCGTATTATGTCGAACGGGCGCTGAGCGCGACGTTTGCGCGGCCTGCTTCTGGCAAGGCGGGGCAGGCGACATCAGGGGCGGCGAATTCAGGAACGGGATCTAATTCGTCGAGCCTTGTGACTCGCATGAATGCCGCTGATCCGGACGTCGAACTGCTGCGACAGGCGGATGTTGTTGTGCTGGCCCGCCCCGGTCGATTGAGCAACGATACGACGACGGTGTTGACAGCGATGCTGCAGCGTGGTCGCAGTTTGTTGTATGTGGCGGGCGATCAGCTGGACGCAAATAATCTAAATGATCTCGCGCAGTCGCTCGGTTCGTCTGTGCGTCTGCCCGTGGACTTTCTTCCTCGAACGGCTGGTCGTTCGCAGGCGGAGAGATTTTTGACGGATGTGGATCGCAAGCGTCCTCCGTTTTCGATCTTCGGTGACGAACTGGCTTCGGCGGTGAAATCACTCCAGTTCATGGATGGTCTGCTGACGCGACCGACCACTTCCGGGTTGAAGGATGATATCCGTGCAACGCTCAGCGATCAGTCGGCGTTCCTGACGGTCACATCGGTTGGTCGCGGACGTCTGGCGGTGATGAATGTGGATCTTGAGCGATCGAATATCGCCCGCACCCCGGTTCTGGTTCCGTTGTTGGGTGAGCTGTTGTCACAGGAATTGACGACATCGGATTCCCGCAGTCCATCATTTTCCTGTGGAGAACCGTTTACGCTGCAGTTGCCGGTGGGTGAAGAGCGGATGGGAGATCTCAAAATTGTCGGCCCCGGAAACACAGAAGTTGCGGATTCGGAGCGGGGAACGCTAACCGCGATCCCGTCCGGAATTATTTGGGACATGACGAACGCATCCGAGGCGGGTGCCTGGCAGGTGCAGCTTGAAGGCCGGACGGTGAGTGCGGCCCTGGCAGCGATACCGAATGAAGAATCAGACCTGCGATCGCTGCCCGAGAACGTGTTCACAGGTCGACTGTCAGGTGGTCGAACGTTGAGCTATTCCAGTGGCTCAGCCGCTGAAAAGGACCGACAGGATGATCTGTGGGTCTGGTTGGCCGCAGCGTGCATGGGATGCGTGATGATGGAGTTGTTGACGTTAAAATTGTTTAAGACGTAATCATGACACTCACCTTCGAACCACTCTTAACGCCAGCGATCTGGGTGACCATTGCGTCGCTGGCGATTGGTTTTTGGGTGTGGTACGTCGTGAAGAGACCGCAGGCCTGTGGCCGATGGCTGTGGATTGGACTCGCCGGACTGATGGCCGTTTCCATTGCATCGATTCTGCTCGTACTGCTGAATCCAATCTGGCTTCAGCCGCTGCCGCCGCCGGGAGGTAAGCCGCTGCTGACGATTCTGGTGGATGAATCGAAGAGCATGCTCACGCTGGACGCAGGCAATCGGCAAACTCGCTATCGGGCGGCGACTGAGGCTGCGGAGCGCGCTGTCGCGGCGCTTGAAAATGATTTTGAGATTCGCATTCAAACGTTTGCGGAGGAAAGCCGACCAGTCGGCATTGAGCAGTTGAAAGAACGGACGCCAGCCGGATCCGTGTCGGACCTGGCCACGCCGCTGCTGGATGGGTTCGTGAGTGATCGGCCGCAGGGACAGGCGATTCTGCTGCTCAGTGACGGCATCCACAATGCACCGGGCAGCGTCGATCGAACACTGGAAGCTGCCAACACGGCCAAAACGTGGGACGCGCCAATCTTCACGACAACGCTTGGGGCAAAGTCGGAGACAAACGACATCGAACTTCGCATTCCGCGATCGCAGGAGCTGGCCTTTGTGGGTCAGTCCATTCCCGTGACCGTTGAGCTGCAGCAGCGTGGAACTGTGAGCGACCGTGTCAACGTCACACTCACGACGCCCGAGGGAGAAGAGTCGACTCAAGAAGTGAAACTGACGCCGGGGAAGACGACAGATGTCACGTTTCTCGTTAGCACAACGAAGACGGGGTTGTTTCCTTATAAGGTCTCGGCCGAACCGCTGCCGGGCGAAGCAACGCCCTCCAACAATGCCGCGTCGTTTCAGGTGCGGGTGGTAGATAAGCCAGTGAAGGCTCTTGTGCTGGAAGGAAAGCCGTACTGGGATTCCAAGTTCCTGCTGCGAATGCTGACTGATGATCCTTCGCTCGAGGTCGATTGCCTGGTACGGGTTGCTCCGGAACGATTTTTGTGGCGGCATCTGAAACTGGAGGCGAACACCGAATCAACGACGCCGACAGAAAAAGCTGAGCGACGATTTCAGCGGCGCGAGACATCCGAATTTGTGACGGACGCACAAACCGTGTTGCAGGATGCGGCGAAGCTTTCCGATTATCAGATTCTGCTGCTGGGCCGCGAGGCGGAAAATTATCTCACTGGCGTGGCTGTTGACAACATCCGAGAATGGGTCTCGACGAATGGTGGATCGCTGGTGTGTTATCGCGGCTCGCCGGTCGCGGAGCCGGATCAAAAGTTGAGTCGCCTGTTACCAGTTCGCTGGGCTGTCGGTCCGGCTGCGGCGACCAACGAATCTCGTTTCCGAGTTCAGGTGACGGAACGCGGAGACGATTTGAGCTGGCTAAGAATTGGCGGCTCGGAGGGCCTGAGTAAACTTCCTTCGCTGACGGCTTCAGCCGCGACGGATTCGATCAAGCCGCTGGCCATTGTGTTGGGGCGTGGCGGCACGAAATCAAATTCGGCACCGGCGCTGACGTACCAGCCGTATGGAACAGGCAAGGTGGTTGTGGTTGAAGGTTCCGGGATGTGGCGCTGGGCGTTTCTGGCACCGGAATACCGTCAGTTGGATTCGGCTTATGGAATTCTCTGGCAGAGTCTGATCCGCTGGCTGGTTTCCAGTGGAGGTTTGCTGCCCGGCGAAGAGATTGCGCTGCAGATGGATCGAATCTCGTTTACGGCCGGTGAATCGGTTTCGGCGGTCGTGTTGAGGAGACCGGAGAGCGACCTGCAGGACATCCCGAATGTCGATGTTTATTCTTCGGAAGGACAGTTGCTGCAGTCGGTTCGACCGATTCCGGTGGGCGACGAATTGGGCGTGTATCAGGTCTTCGTCGGAACTCTGCCGATTGGCCACTATGAATTGAAAATGGCCGTGACCGAAGAAGGAGAATCGCGAACAAAAAGCGTGCATTTCGACGTCTGGCCGGATCTGCGGGAACAGCTGGAAGTCTCGGCTCGATCGGATCTGATGCAGAGAATTGCGGAAGTCAGCGGCGGGGCCGTGATTTCGCGGGATGATCCATCTGAACTGAAACAGCTATTTACCGCACACATTCAGAAATCTCGTTCGGTACAATATCGGCGAATCGCCGCCTGGGATCGTTGGTGGGTCTTGGTTGGAATCCTGAGTCTCTGGACGACGACTTGGGGTTTGAGACGACGAACAGGATTGATTTGACACAAAGAATTGACTGAGAGGAGTCTGTAAGCCAGGCGGGCCGGTTTCCATTGACCATGCTGAAGGATGCAGATCTGAGGACAGATCTGCCTACGTAGTTCGACCTGTCTCAGGTCGGATTCCTTTGGCGGGGTTACATATTTGGTTCCGGAGTCTTCCGGGGGAGAGGGACTTCGGCTGGCGGAATCTCGGTCGTATCTCAAACTTAAATTTGTTTCGCGGAACCAGTGTCTGGAACCGGGAGAAGGTCATGTCATCAGTACAGACTCCACAACAATCGCCTTTGGCGAGGCTGGCAGCGGCGCGTCCGGGGTCTCAGCATTTGGATGGCCGCAGGTTGATGGAGCGGCTGAATTTCATCCGTTCATCGCGGCTGATGATCGGCACTGCGTCGGGTGTGCTATGGAGTAGTCTGGCGTTTCTGGCGATCGTGCTGTTTTGGATGTGGGCGGATGTTGTACTTGATCTTTCGCCGCGACTGCGCGTCACCGGCTGGCTGATTGCATTTGGATTGTCCGCATTCCTTTTGGTGCGGAGCATTCGCTGGTGGCGAACCCTGGCCGCTCCGAAAGCCGTGGCGGCGACCCTGGATCAGCTGACTGCATCAGGTGGACAGATTCAGGCCGGACTGGATCTTGCGGAAGATTTGAAGTTGAGTCGCCCGCAAACGAGGGGACCGCTGTCACGGGGACTAGCAGATCTTGCCGTGCGCAAGGCCGCCATCCTGGCTCGCGAACCATCGCATCTGCATGCCGCGTCGCCGAAGCCATTGATTAAGTCCGGATCAGTGTTATTTGGATCCTGCTTCGTCGCGCTGGTGATGGTTGTCGCGATGCCGCGCATGGCGTGGACCGAACTGAAACGATTCTTTGATCCCTGGGGAGGTCACGCGGCGTGGTCGCAGTACGAGTTTCAGGTGACGCCCGGAACAGCAATCGTCCCTTATGGAGACAGCCTGGAAATCAAGGCGACAGTGACGGGACCTCCCTTTGAACAACTGGAAATGGTCCTTATTCCGTGTGCGGCGGAGCGGTCGAAGAACAACGCGACGTTGGATGTGGAAGACGTTACGCCGATTGACGTGCTGCCGATGTTTCCGGAATCTTCCGGAACGTGGCACGCTTCGCTGGCCGATATCAAGGAACCGTTCGACTTCTTTCTGCGCGTCCATCGGGCGCGCAGCGAATCATTCCCAGTGACCGTGCTGACAGTCCCGGCGATCAGTGACGTTCAAGTGGAGATCATCGCACCGCTCTACACGGGAGTCGCGCCGTTTCGCGGCACGATGCCCGCAAATGGACTGGAAGGATTGCCGGGGACGTCGGTGAAGATTTCTGCCCAGAGCAACCGACCGCTGTCTGCGGGAACAACGCGAATTCAGCAGGACGACACCGCTCGAACGGTGGTCATGACGGTCGAACCGGACCCGCATCGCGTCACCGGAACGTTTGAGATCACGAAGCCTGGCCGGTTGGATATTACGATCATCGATGAAGCGGAGCAGCCGTCTGCTGAGCCGTACTCGGTGCCCATTCGAGTGCTCGCAGATCAGTCGCCGATGGTGCGTTTGATTCAGCCGCAGGCCGTTTCGTTTGCCACGCCGACTGCGATTGTTCCGATCGCGGTGGCTGCGGAAGATGATTATGGCGTGCGACGCTGCCAGTTGTTTCGCAGCCTCAATAACTCACGTCCGTTGCCGGTTGACCTGAAGCTGCCGACTGTGTCGCCTCGACGAGTTCAGTTGCAGACTCAACTGTCGCTGGCGGAATACGATCTGCAGCCCGGAGATGAAATTAAGTTGTTTGCCCGCGTTGAGGACAACGATCCCAAAGGCCCGGCGGCCCCGATTGGAAAGGGATCGGAAAGCACCGTCGTTTCCATTCGAATCATCAGCGATGAAGACTTCGATCGCGCTCAGCAGCAAAAGGTCGGCATGGAGATGCTGTCAAATCGGCATCAGCAGGCGCAGCGGCGGATGGAATCGCTGGCTGAGCAGATGCAGAAGCTGAAAGAAAAGCTCGACGCGGCTGACCCGGACTCCAGTGTGGCCGAAGAAGCACGCAAAGAGATGGAAGAATTGGCCAGCGAAATGCAGAAAGCTGCGGACGCCTTGAAGGCCATGGCGGAGAAACCGCTGCCCTTTGATCTGGACAAGGAACTGGCACCGCAACTGGCGGAGATAGCCGAGATGCTAAAGAAGATGAGCGAAGAGACGTCAAAGATGTCCGGTAACCCGGACCTCAGCAGCAAGCAGGCCAGTGAGGAAATGCAGAAGCAAATCGAGACAATGAAGGAACGCCAGAAACAGCATCAGGAAGAAGCGATGAAACCGATCGAGCATCTGGCTCAGGTACTTCCGCTGAAGCAGGATGAGGCTGCGTTCACTCAGCTCGTGCAGCGTCAGCGGGCTCTGGCCGATCGTCTGAAATCGCTGAAGGATGCGGACGCCGATTCAGATCCTGCGACGCGGGCCAGAATGCGGGAACTGGAAGAAGAACAGCATCGCCTGCGTGAGCAGTTGACGGATCTTCTGAATCGCATCGACGAAGACATCGCCAAGCTTCCAGACGATCTGGAACTGGATGATTTGCGAAACACCGCGCAGGAATTTGTCAGTGCCGTGCGGGACAGCGGAGCGGATTCCAAGATGGCGGATGCGGAGAGTTTTCTGACCGAATTCGCGGGGCAGAACGGCTGGTCAAACGCCGATGAAGCGGCGACGACGCTCGAGCAGTTTCTGTCCCAATGCAAAGGAATGGGGGGCGAGTGCAATAGCTCCTGTCTCAAGTTCAGTCCGGGACTGGGCAGCAAGATGTCGAGCACTCTGGACCAACTGTCTCCCGGCATGGGAATGAAAACGGGAGGCATGGGAATAGGGATGGGTGGCCAGGGCGGCGACAGTGCTCAAAGTTCGACAATGGACAACGTCGGGATGTACGGCACGACGCCAATGATGGATCTTTCCAAGCCCAGTCTCGGCAATTCAGATTCGAAGGATTCGATGGGTGTGATGACGGAAATCCGAGGTGACGGCAGTGACCAGACGGATAGCGGATTCTCCGCCAGCCAGACAGATTCCGCGTTTGGAAATGCGGAAACCGGCGTGCCGTCGCAGTATCGTCGTCAGGCCGGACGGTATATGCAAAGATTGGCTGAGGAGTTGGAACAGTGAGTTATGCCTTGATTAGCTCTCCATCATATTCACCATCCAGACGAGCTGGACGGGGTCTGATCGCGTGACAATGTGAATACTTCGAACTCGAAGGCTTTAATCGGCTGGTTTGTTTTTTTCCGCTGGAGTTAACCATGAATCGACAACTTGCTTCTGCGATCACGTTGTTCGCGATCTTCTCTATGGTCTTTGCGGTTTCAGCGGACGAGAAGACATCGACCTCCGGCTCAGTCGGCACTGTTGCCGCTATTCCCGGAGCGGACGCTCCGCAGGTGCCGGACCCGAAGCAGGGTGGCGGTGAGGCCGACAGTGTCGTGCAGGTGGCCAACTTGATTTACGCAGGAGTGAAGAGCAGCCAGTGCTTTTCCGATCACTTCCTGGCGGCGGCGGAAAAGGATTCCGCGATCTCGACGAGTCGCCGATTTCACGCCGTCAAACTGAGTTCGGATGAAGTCTTTGGCTTTCCGATGGTCATCATGACCGGAGAAGGAGGCTTTGAACTCACGCCGGATGAGCGCGAGAATCTGCGGCAATATCTGAACCGTGGCGGATTCCTTTTGGCTTCGGCGAGTTGTTCGTCGCCCGAATGGAATCGATCGTTTCGCCGGGAGATTGCGGAATTGTTTCCCGAAACGCCAACCGAGAAACTGACCTTCGAACATCCGCTGTTCAGCACAGTTCACCGCATTCAGCAACTCAAGGCGAAGCATGGCGAACCGAAGCCATTGGAAGGCGTGAGTATCGCCGGCCGGCTCGTGGTTGTGTACTCCGAAGATGGACTCAACGACACCGCGCACACGCAAGGCTGCTGCTGCTGCGGAGGCAATGAGATTACGAACTGTATTGATGTCAACGTAAACATTCTGGCATACGCATTGTTGTTTTGAGACTGTGAAAAATCGGACAAGGGACCTCACGGAACCTCCGGAAACGCTGAAGAAGGCACTCAATGTTCGGAGCAAGTCCCATTACCTTGCAGGCTGTTGCCCATAGTCGTCGTTCGCTCCGCGAACGAAACGCAAAATCCTCCACGCAAAATCCTCCACCGCAAACACTTCTCGCACTCCTGCTCGCCTTTTCTCTCACAGGCTGCAACTCAAGCGACTCCCCGGAATCCGCCGCCGATTCGAATCCAATTCCGTCCGCTGCCGTCTCCCCCGCCAAAGAAATTCGCGTCGTTGTCAGTGGCGACACGCGGGGCTGGATCATGCCGTGTGGCTGCACGGCAAATCAGTCGGGCGGTCTGCTGCGTCGAGCGACTTACGTGAAGCAACTGTCGAGCCAGTCCGAAGTCGTCGTCGTCGATTGTGGCGGGGCGGCCGAAGGCACGGCACCCTACCAGCAATCTCGCTTCCGTGCCATCCTGCTTGGCGAAAAACAGATGGGGCTGGAAGCGCACAATGTGGGAGCCTCCGAAGCGGCGCTGGGCTCGGAGACTTTGAAGCGACTGGCGACTGAATGCGGAGTTACGCTTATCTCGGCGAACATCACTTCGAAAGATGGTCAGCCAATTGTCGCGACTCACAGGCTGGTGGAGCGCGGCGGCCAGCGGCTGTTGATCACCGGAGTCTGTTCTCCCTCGCTGCTTGGCGATTCAGAACTCTACGGATCAGCGCCTGGAGACGCGATGCTTGCGGTTCTGCAGGAAAGGGCAGGGCAGTTCGATCGCGTAATTGTCCTTGCGTGGCTTCCGGTCGATGAATTGCGGCAACTCGCGGAAATTCTGCCTGAGGCGGATGTCATCGTTGGCGGTCCGACGGGACAAAGTCTGCCTCCGGAAATCATCGGAAGAGTGTTGCTCACGTCGGCAACCAATAAGGGCAAGTTCATCGCCTGCCTAACGATGCCCGCGAACAGTCACGACGATGTTTCGGCGGAGATTGTCGAGTTGTCGCCCGAGTTCGCCGATGACGAGACGCAGAAATCGAATTTGGATGCTTTTCGTGAAATGCTGGGACAGCGAGACTTTACGGCAGCCGAAAGCGGCTTTGCTCCGGCAAACGCAGTCGGGCTGCCTTCAACAGCAAAAGTCGCGGGGACTGAATCGTGTCGCAATTGTCACGCCGAAACCTGCTCCGGCTGGGAATCAACGCCACACGCGCACGCATGGGAACGGCTGGTGACTCAAAATTCTGCGGTTGATCCTTATTGTCAGCAGTGCCACACAACTGGCTACGGCCTTGCGGGCGGGTTTGCTTCGATGAAGGAAAGCCTTACGCGCACCAATGTCGGCTGCGAAAGTTGCCACGGCCCGTCTGCGGAACACGTTCAGGACAACAAACACAGAACTCCGGTCGATGCCATTGGCGCGTGCATTCGATGCCATGATCACGAGAACAGCCCGCACTTCGAATTCGACGGATACTGGGAGAAGATTCGCCATGAGTAGAAATCATACCACAGTAGGATGGGCATTCCTGCCCGTCGTTCTCGCTTCGACGGGCAGAAGTGCCCGTCCTACTTTTGTTCAGGTCGTCGCCGCCGTCTGCACGCTGCTTCTCTCCAGCTCCGCATCCGCATTCGACGAACCATCATTGCCCGCCGAAAAAGAGTCTGCGGAAACAATACCTCTGACGCCGCCTCAACCCGACGACGCAGCGGAACAGCAATCCGCCGAGCACCGCGTTCAATGGCTGCATTCTCTCGATGAAGCAGTCGAACTCGCGAGAACTCGCCGAACGCCAATTCTTGCGATCTACGGAGCGGTCTGGTGCGGACCGTGTCGTCAGCTGGAAAAGGAAATCGAGCACGCCGCCGTTCAAAAGGAACTGGAACGCTGGGTTCCCGTACATCTTGATGTGGATGAAGAACCGGCAGCGGCGAAGAAGATGGCTGTCTCCGCAATCCCGGCACTCCGCATCGTAACGCCGGACGGGCGCGTCGTGGGGCAACAGGACGGACTGATGCCGGCGGAAGTCCTGTCGGCATGGCTCGGCGAGCAGTTTGAAGTTGCCTCGGCTGAGGCAAAAGGTGAACGAGTCACGGCGAAACTCACGAGCATGACCGTGCGAACCGTGCTGAAAGATTTTCGCAGTCGTGAATCCACAATTCGTGAAGCCGCCGTCAGCCGCGTCGTGGAGATCCCCGAACTGGCCGCTGCGCATGTCGTGGCTGGATTTGTTGACGCGTCGTTGTCAGAACGCCTGGCATTTCTGGATGTGTTGACCGCGTGGGAAGCCCCTGTCGAGGGCCTTGATCCCTGGATCCCGACCACCGTGACAACGGAGCGCGTCACTGAACTGGAACAATGGCTGGAGAAGAAGAATTTTCCGAAGCCGTCGGACTCCAGTACACTGTCGGCATCGGAATTCATCGAAGCCCATCGTTTGCTGAGACGCCTGCTGACGGCGGAAGAGGCTGAAGCTGTTGCCTGTCGAGAACAACTGGCCCGCCTTGGCCCCGCAGTCCTGCCGATTGTTCGCGAGGCGATCCATGAGACGGTCGATGACGATGCCCGAGTTCGTCTGACGATGGCACGCTATCGGGTCGCAGCGTCCATTGATCTCGTGACCCAGTGGCCGGAAGGGATCACGCGTCTTTCGTCGCCGGAGTTTAACAAGCGAGTCGCCGCTGTGCATGAACTCAGCACTCGCGCGACGGCCCGGGAAGAAGGCCTGCTCGCAGAGCTGGTCGCTGACCCCGCGCCGCTGGTTCGTGAAATTGTACTGGGAGCAATGAAACGCATCGGAGGAGCACGCGCTGGCGGGCCACTGGTGAAAATGCTGGCGGATCCGGATCCGAATGTCCGGGCCGCGGTCCTGAAGCATCTGGCGGATACCAAGTCAGTGACTCTGGTTGCGACGATCTCAGATTTCATCAAGACGGAAGCAGACATGGATCTGGTCGTGCATGCAGTTCGGTGCCTGCGCGAGATCACCGACTCAAAAGCCACTGAAGTGCTGTTGCCGCTGACAGAACATCCCAGCTGGCGGGTTCGGGCGGAAGCGATTGAAGGCGTGAATAGTTATCTCAAACAGGCATCGCGTACCACGCCGTCGAATGTCCCTGCGCCGATCACGCAATCCACATCGCAGCTGTTTCTCAAACGGATTGACGACGAAGACGGCTTCGTCGTCGGCAAAGTCATGGAAGGACTGGACCACATTGCCACACCGACCGACAAGGAACAAACGGCGCTGCTGAATGCCCTTGATCGCGCCGCCGTGCGGCATCCGGGACTTGCCCGAGTTATCTTCTCCAGAGCATCCACACGCAACTGGCGATCGCACGACTACGACAAAACGCTGCAGACATTCAGTAAGCATGAAATTCCCGCAATTCGAGCTGCCGCGATTGCTCAGCGGGTGGCCAGCAGGCATGAATCGGCGTGGCCCGACCTGCGGAAGGCGCTCAATGACGACGATGCCAATGTCCGCGTGGCATCAATGAACGTATTGGCGAAGGAGATTCGCCAGTTGATTCTGACAACTGCGCAAACGCAGATTGTGGAACTTGCTGCCAGCCAGCGAGTTGCGAAGGCACCGGTCGCCGCAGAAGTTTCGGTAATCGCGAGCAAGCCAGAGGCCAGCGGGGGACTCTTGAGCGTGCTCGGCAGTTTGTTGGGAGGATCGAGTCAAGCGACCGTCGAGATAGAATCTTCGGTCGAGTCGCACCTGCCTGAGAATTCTGATCCCCCAGGATATACTGCAGAGCAAAGTGACCAGGTCTTCGCGAAACTCATCGGCGACCGAACTCTAAAGGTGTCAATCTATCAATTCGAAGAGGCGCTGCAGGGACATTTCGAAAACGGTTCTCCCGCAGAAAAACTCGCGGCGGCACGGTGCCTTTCAATGCTCGGCGATGAAGAAGTCCTGGCCTTCGTCATTCAGTCCGCTACCAGCCGAGCGTCCATGGATGCGATTGCCGAATTGCTTCCCGCATTAGCCTGGAATCATCGATTAGAGTTATTCCATCAGTTGCTGTTAGCGGCATCGTCAGCGGAAGACCGCGCATTGGTGGCGGAACACCTGGCGGGAAATCAGGATCCTCGCAGCACGGAGGTCATCTGGCCTCTCGTGGCGAATCCAGAGATGACGCAGCATGAATCGGTGTTGCTTTTTCCTCCATTGCGAAGCTCCTGGTCAGCGGAACGGTACGTTTCGAAAGTTAATGTCGCAACGAAGGAATCGATGATTCGCGATGGCAGGGACAAGGCGAGTGCTGGCATCGGGTGGCAGCGAATTGTTGGGCTGGCGATGATGTCCTGGTGTGAAAGTCCCGACGTGGCGGAATCGGCCCGCAGTACGGTCAGCGACACGAATCAGCCAACTGATCTTCGCGTTGTGGCGTTGCAGATTCGACTGGTCAAACTGGATGCGAAAGCCAGCGAACAGGAAGTACTGTCACTGCTTTCGGATCCAGACCCAATGATCTCCGAAACTGCCTTACGGTTCTTGTCTCTGGGGGCGAGCGGGATGACCAGTCTGACGAATCTTTTTCCGATTCCGACGACTCGAATGATCAACTATTCAGAGAGCGACACCGAACCATCTCCGGTGAGTCTCGATACTCCCGAAGGACTCACGATCGACCAGATCAAACCGTTTCTGCAGTCATCGCAAATCGACGTGGCCGTCAGCGCAGCTCATTTGCTGGCGCTCATGCATGATCCGCAGAGTCTCGGGCTGTTGATCGATCACTGGCACGCGGAACCGGCCGATTTGTCCGCACAAAAAATGCTCTACCAGTCGATCACCGCTACGAATGATGCTCAGTATGTGCCTGTGCTGGAGGAACTCTATTTCCAGATGACAAAGTCTGAGTGGATCCCGAACCTGGGCGATTTCTACTGGACAGTTCGCGCGATGACCGGCCCGGAAATCACCGCTCTTCGGGAAAAAATCCGTGACGAACAGGGAGCGGATAAGCTTCGGCAGGTGAGTTACTGAGTGAACAGAAAGGATCGGTGAGTTTTGCCACCTTCACGCGCGAATGGCAAAATCTGCGACTTTGTGATCCTGCGGGACTGAAAGAAAATCAGGATGCCATTGAATGGCCTGCAACCTGTTGACCATTGACTTGTCTCCGGTTATTTCAGCGGATGAATTCCTGGGAATTCAGCCCATTCCGGAAAACATCCTCAAGTTGTCGCTCACGACGGTTCTGTGACTTGATCGGTGCGACCACAGCGGAGACGCGTCGATGCACCCAGTTGCACTTCGATTTACACTGGCCTTGTTACTGGTGTCCATACAATTTGCCGGTTGCTGCTGTGCGCCGAATTGTGTCTGCAATCGATATCCGCAAGCCGTTGCGTACTCACCATGGACGTATCCGGCGTATGGATATCCAATGCCAGCGACAAATCCTGCCTTCATCAATGGCCCGTTCCAGCCAGCACCTGGCCTGTCATCAAATTGCAATTGTCAGTCCGCTGGCTGGTCTGCGCCGCAAGTTCCAACGCCGCAGTTTCCGATTTCACCTATTTCTTATGAACCACCGTTCAAGGTGTCGCCAGCACCTGAATACCCGACTGCGGAGAATAGCCCTGCGGACGAAACCACGATGAATGCCGCACTACTTGGTCGCTTACTTTTTTTCGATGAAACGCTTTCCCATCCCAACGG
>JBBQSE010000090.1:0-20882 GCA_038214195.1 Planctomycetales bacterium | reverse complement strand
AAGGATGCAGATCTGGGACAGATCTGCCTACGTTGTAGTCCGACTTGTCCCAAGTCGGATTCCTTCGGTATGGCGACATCTTTGTGGTAGACATGATTCTGCCGCTCGCCTTATTGATCGAGCGATCCTTACTCCGCCGTCAGAACTTCACGAATCGGCACACTCAGTGCGGCGCGGATCGGAAACACTGCGGCGAGGGTGCCGATGATCAGAACCGCGCCAAGCGTGATGGACAGCTCGATCCACGGAATGTCCGCACCTGTGCTCAACAGATGTGGCAGCATGGCGATTAACGCGGCAGCGGAACCGGTCAGAATTCCCCAGAAGAGCAGCAGCGTATTTTCAGCCAGGATCAGCCAGACAATGCGGAACCAGCGAAATCCCAGCGACCGCAGCAGCGCGATTTCGGCGCGGCGTTCGATCACGTTGCGCATCATCACGGCGGCCAGTCCAAACGTACCGACCAGCAGCCCAAGTCCACCCAGCATTTGAAACGTTGATAGATACGTGTTCTGCACCGCCAGAAAATCGGCAAGCCGACGGCTGACACGTTCCGTATCCATCCCGTAGGGTTGCAACGCAGTCTCCAGCGCGGACGAGGTTTCATCAGCGGCGTTCGCGGCATCCGTTGTTTCGATCAGAAAGTAGCGCGACCCCGACACTTCCGGGGCCAAACGCTTCAGATTTGCGTCCGACATCACCAGCACGCCCTGGAACACGCTTGCATCCAGCATTCCAACGACCTGCAGGGCGAATGTTGGCGACTGGTCGTTCGGTGACAGGATAATGTCGCCGATGCCTTTCTTCAGACTGTACTGAAGGGTGTTCATGTCGCCGATCACGGGGATCGTGGGAAGCGGTGTGGGGTTGTCAGGGATTGTCGTGTCCGGCAAAGGCTCGGTGAGTTTCTTCCACGGGTTTTCTCCCGGTGTATCAGCGAATCGAAAACCGCCGCGTTGGATGAAGTCGTCCGTCGCTCCCAGCAATGTTGGCAGTTTCGCCTGGAACAGGTTCAGGCAACTGGCATCCTGCCCTGGCTGCGTGCGAAATCCAAAGACCTTCGTTTTGTCCGAAAGCATTGTTGCTGGCGACGTATTCAGATTCAGCCTCGTTCGGCCTTCCGCTGCATTCATGTCGAACAGGATCGGCAGCGACGATTCCGCGACCAGCGAAAAACCTCCATTGCCCGATTTAGGATTCGGAGTTTCAGACACCGGATTTCGTCGTGCGGTGCCCACGGCGACGATGACAAATGTGGCAAAGGCGATTAATGCGGTCGTCAGCAGGCTGCGCATCGGATTTCGCGATGCATTGGCGAGCGACAGTCCGGTGAGGCTGGAGACGTGCGATCCGATAGCCGCATCGCCCGCCCGCCGTTGCAGGCTTTGTCTCAGCAGCAGCAGACCAGTGGACAGCCATGCGAAGCCCGCCAGAAAGAATCCCACGACCTTCCATGACATCCCTTCAAACGCTTCCTGCGACGGCAACAGATTGGCGATGATGGCAACAGGCAATCCAATCGCCGTCAAGAGTGCCAGCAGCAGACTCAGACGCATGACACGATTCCAGATCGGTCGATGGCTCGACGGAAGATCATCGGAGGTCAACCCCGCCAGCAACTCACGCGGGGCGCGGCGGGAACTTTTTCGCACCGAATTCCAAATCACGACAGCCGTCAGAGCGAGCGAACTTCCCATCGCCATTGCCAGACGAATGGGCTGCAGATCAAGCTTCAGGAACTGTGTTCCGATCGCACCAATCCACCACGTCGTCAAGCCATAGATCATCAGCTTTGCAAAATAAACAGCGCCAACCGCACCAATTACGCTGCCAAATCCTGCGACCGTCATGCCTTCGCCGACAAAGAATCGTCTTGCTCGGCCCGATGGGAATCCAACAGCCTCCATCAAGCCGATTTGAGCAACTCGCTGTTGGACGCTCAATTGAAACATCAGCGCCGCCAGCAGGATCGCGGAGAGAATCAGGAACGAGCTGAATATCAGAAACAGCACAGTGAAATCGTTGGCCCCAACGGCGGCCTGCAATCCCTCAGCACGCACCGGACGAAATCCCAGGCCCAGCTTCGCGGGATCGATCAGCGGCGGAACTTCCACGCCCAATCGATCGCTCAACATTTGCATGCGTTCCGTGGAAAGCGAAACACCGGGCGACGCGATTCGAATCGATGTATACCGGCCAAACCGACTGGCCCAGAATTTCTCCGCCGTGGCCAGTGAGACAAATGCCTTCGGAGTCGCTTGACGTGCTTCCCAGTACGAATCGTCACGGCTGGTGATGCGATCCATTTCCATGTCGAATGGCTGATCCCAGTCGCTGAAGGATTCCACATTGGTGACACCTTCCACGAAGGGAGTCAGATCGCGGCTGATCGAGATTGGATCTTCCGGTTTCAGGATTCCCCTGACGACGAAACTGTGGTGGGTTTCCGGCAGATCGCCGTGACTGCCAACTTCGTGCCATCGCGCGCTGACCTTGTCGCCGACCTTGACCTTCAGATCTTCCGCCAGCCACGCCGAGAGAATGATCTCGTCATCGCCCAGCTCTGGGACCGGCTGATCGTCGCTCAGACGAAACGGCCCGAGCGGTGAACTCTGATTAAAGTCCAGTCCGGCCACGATGGAATACATCGAATAACGCGACTTGTTGTCTGTTCGATCTGCAGCGTTGAATTCGTTGATCAGATACACAAGCGTCGGCGCGGCCGCCATGCCGCGCGTCTCAGCGGCCTTGATGATTGCGTCCGAGGTCGTGTCTTCCAGGATCATGCTGTCGCTTTCGATCGACAGGAATCCGCCCGTCTCGATCAGCCGCGACCGCAAGCCGAGATCGGCCATGGTCATTGTTGTTCGCAGTTGAGTCTGCAGTTCAGTGGCGTTGTCCGCGTCTGTTTTCATCATCTCCGCCAGCGCTGTACTGGATCCGACATCGTTGGCGGCAGGTCGATGATCGCTGCCTACAAAGATCGTGTTGATCCGGGCCGGGCGAGCGTTGGGATTACGACGTGAGGGCAGGCGTTCTTCCAGATTCAGGCGTTGCTGAAACGTCGCCAGCGAAACAAACGCGTTGTAGGGAAGCTGTTGAGCGGGCTGCAGTGAAAACCGGGAGGCTCCGGCCGTTTCCGGCAACACGCCTTCGACCGTCAGCACCATTTCCAGACTGATGTCTTCGCGTTCGCCGAGCAGACTATCGCGAGGAATCGACGATGGCCGTTCCACCCAGACTGAGACGCTGTCACCGACGGCGGCGTTGAGTTCCGTCGCCGTGCGAAATCCCAGCACAATTCCAGACTCAGCTGGAGCCGAGATGTCGCCTGTGTCGAGCAACGTCCAGTCGTCGGATCGCAGACCTATGATCGAAACAGACGCGGCGCGCCGCATTTGACCATCGGACGTTTTCTTTTCGACACTGCCGGGCAGCAGCAGACCCGGCGCGGCATGAGATGTCTTCAGAAGCGGCAAGTCTGACTTTGAAAAATCGTCCGCCAGATTCTCTCGCACGAATCGCGGAGAATGCAGAATGTGACTGATCCCGCCGAGTCGACTGAGCGTCATATCTCGCAGACTGGCGCGAACCGAGTCGCCGACAATCAGTGATCCACCGATCACCGCTGTTGAAACGGCCACGGCCAGCATCACGACCAGATGCGAGCGGCGATAAAAAACCAGACTGCGGAGAATGAATCGAATCATGCCGCGATTGTAGGAATGCGACTGACATTCATCCACCATGTCACACTTTCGTGTTCAACGGGAATTATTGAAAAGCGGGACCAGAAACTATTGTCACGCGGGTAAGATGCCGTTTCACGTCCATGACGTCGCCCAACCCTTCCAAAGAACTGCTGATGAACAGCATCGAATCTATCAAGGATCAGCACTTTGACGTAGCGGTCGTCGGTGCCGGGGTGGCAGGATCGATGGCCGCGCTGCTTTGTGCTCGACAAGGTCTGAAGACTTTACTGCTCGAACGGCAGAGTTTCCCGCGTCACAAAGTGTGTGGCGGCTGTTTGAATGGCCGGGCTGTTCAGATCCTTCGCAAGGAAGGTCTGGAACCGGGACTCCAACGGCTGCTGCCGACGACCACAGGTTCACTGTCCGTCCGCTACGGACGGCGTCGGCTCGATTTACCGATGCCGCCCAGTGTCGCCGTTTCGCGGCGGGCCTTTGACCAGTGGCTGATGAATGAGGCAATGGCGTCCGGCTGTGTTGTGGTTCAAAACGTTACGGCGACGGTGGAAAAGTTGCCTTGTGATGTCAGTGATGGATCGGGGCCGAATCAGAGTTCGTCGTCTGAAAGAACGGTGGCGTTACGCAGGACGGCGGAGGCACAGGCGCCCAAGTTGCATTTTGAAAACCAGCCGGTGCTAAAAAGTGCGGCGGCAGAGGGATTCGGACCTGAGACAGGTCCGACTACTGGAAACGAGCAACTGCCGCGAAATTCTGAACTGGCAAAAGCGCGAGTTTCAGCGAAGATTGTGCTCGTTTGCGATGGCCTGGGACATCCCAGTCTGCAGCAGTTACCGGGATATGAGGCGGTGGCACGGCCTGGCTCACGGATCGGTCTGGGTGCTGTGATCGCTCGAACGCCCGCTGACGACTGGATTCAGCGGGGTGAGATTCTGATGGCGGTCGCGAAGTTCGGATATGTGGGGATTGTGGATGTGGAGGACAATCAGCTGGACATCGCCGCTGCCATTGATCCGACTCATCTGCATCGGACAAAGTCACCGCTCGCGTCGCTGCAATGCATCCTGGAATCAGTGGGACTCCCTGTGCCGCAGGAGTTAGGTCACGCTGTGATCAAAGGCACCGTCCCGCTAACTCGAACCGCCAAGCGAATCACTGGACACCGAATCTTTTTGCTGGGCGATGCCACCGGATATGTGGAACCCTTCACCGGCGAGGGCATGGCGTGGGCACTAACGGCGGCATCTGCTATTATTCCGCTGGTCGTTGCGTCTGTGCGAAGCGGCTGGTCTACTGATTCGACAGTGCAGTGGCGGATTTTGTTTGACGGGATCGTTTCACGGGAGCAGTCGATCTGTCGCCTGTTGTCGGCGACGCTCAAACGTCCATGGCTGCTGCCACCCGTGCTGACGACGTGTCGATTTTTCCCCTCGATGACTCGACGAGTCGTTAGTGCCCTCAATCGCGTTCCTGAAGGAATTGAAATTCGCCCATGAACAGCTTTGAAATTCTTGGCCTTGGAACCGCGTTGCCGGAACATTCGATTTCACAGACTGGCATCGCGGAATTTGCGACAACCTGTGTTGCTCCGGATCCGACCGGCTCCGGAAGATCTCCCGCACTGATTCAGGCTCTGTTTCGGCGTTCCGGTGTTCAGTCGCGGCACAGTGTGCTGCTGGAGACATCATCCGATGACGAAGCCCGGGCTGAACGATTTTTTAAGTTCTGCAGTGGGCCGGAAGACAGAGGCCCGGGAACCGCGCAGCGGATGGATCGTTTTGAACTCGAATCACCAAAAATCGCTTTCAATGCTTCCCACAGCGCCCTTCAGGGGTCTGGAATCAGTCCCCGCGAAATCACGCATCTCATTACCGTCTCCTGCAGCGGCTTCAGCGCGCCTGGGTTTGATCTCTCACTGATCGAGTCCCTTGATTTGTCCCGCAGTGTGTCCCGAACCCATGTCGGTTTTATGGGCTGCCATGGCGCACTGAACGGCCTGCGCGTCGCGCACGCTTTTGCGGCCGCCGATCCAGACGCCGTGATTCTGCTCTGCGCCGTGGAATTGTGTACCCTGCATTATCAGTATGGCTGGGATCCGCAGATGATCGTCGCAAACTCACTGTTCGCGGACGGCGCTGCTGCAGTTGTTGGGCGAGCCCGGTCAAAGGAATCATTGCCGTCCGCATCTCTTCCCGGCTGCCTGGTGGACAACTATTCGTTTGTCATCCCGAATACGCAGGAAATGATGACCTGGCGAATTCGAGACAACGGCTTCGAAATGACGCTGTCGCCCGAAGTTCCTGGCATCATCACACGGATGCTGCCCGGCGTGCTGCAGGAATTCCTTCAACGCAACGGGCTTAGTCTGTCCGACATCAACAGCTGGGCCATTCATCCCGGCGGTCCCAGGATTCTGGCCTCGACCGCAGAGGCTGCTTCGCTCACTGACGAACAGATGGCACCCTCTTACCGTATCCTTGAGCGTTGCGGAAACATGTCGTCTCCGACTGTCCTGTTCATTCTGAACGAACTGCGATCACAAAACGCGAGCCTGCCCTGCGTGATGCTGGGCTTCGGACCCGGACTGAACGTTGAGATTGCACTGCTGCGATAGCAATGTCCGCAACGGAACCTTAGGATCGCTCGATCAATAAGTGAGCGGCAAGGCGCTAGCCGCCGGTGATGTCTACGGCCGTGTACCGGCGGCTAGCGCCTTGCCGCTCACTTCATATTCGGACAGTTATTTATCGAGTGATCTTTAGGAACCTGACTTTGGAACGGTCCTTGCGGGCAGTGATGCCATTTCAGAAAATCTCTGACATTCCGCCAGAAATCTGAATAGATCGTCCGCTGCCGTTCGTGATTTCTCCGAATGAGTAGCTTTTCTGTCACAGCGGTTCTGACTACGGGATTTACGATTGCGAGCCGAACTGGAACAGGTGTATCGCCAGCATCGGCAGGCATTGTTTTCACTGGCACTGACAATCACGGGTTGTTCAGGGTTGGCGGAAGATGCCGTCCATGAAGCGTTTGTACGCCTTTGTGGCCGAAGCGAACGCCCTGTGGGTTCTTTGACGGCGTATGTATTTGCGGCCGTGCGGAATGCAGCGGTGGATCAGGGCCGACGTGAAAAGCGGGAACGGGCGATGGCGGAATCGGTGTTTGCGGTCGCGGCGAGGTCCGACGACGACGCGACAGGCAGCTCGACCGAGGAACAGGCGGAGCGACTTCAGCAAGAGATTCAGTTACTCGATGAAAACGCCCGTGAGATTGTCGTGATGAAGATTTTTGGTGAACTCACATTTGATGAAATCGGCACGGTGTTCGACACACCAGTGGCGACGGTGGCAACCCGATATCGACGCGCGTTGGCGGTCCTGGAAGAAAGATTGAGGCGAGAATCATGACAGACCTGGAAACTCGGATTCGTGAACTCACCCTGCGTCCGCCAGCCGACGCGCTGGATCATCGCGTGCTGTCCGCTCTTCACAGCAGGGAAGAAACGGCCACGAGTGACTCCACCGCAGTGGGTGATTCTGCGGCAGTGGGGCTGGATTCTTGCTGGACGGAACGGAATTTGAAAGAGCCGTCTCGACTGCGCCGGGGGATCACTTCGGTCATGCTCAGCGGATTCGTGGTTGCGTTGCTGATTGGCGTTGCAATTGGAAACAGCCTGCCTTCATGGTGGTCTCGACCGGAACAAACGACTGCGGAAGCCTCATTCGACCAGTCGCTCCATTCAACTGTTGGCGTTGATTCGGAAACTCTCGCGGCGGATCATGAATTGACGCAGGGACATCCGATGATACCGCAGCTGCCCGCTGATATTCGTGATGAGTTGCTGCGTCGAGGATTTCGTGGTTCTCAGTTTGTGGAATCCAGCTATGAGGCCGCTCGCGCCGGCGTCGTGCTGTGGGAGCGTGAAAACGGGGAGCTTTTTAACGTTGCGACGCATGTGAGCGATCGCCGGTTCGACATGTGCCGGGATTGTCATCGCGCTGGCGGCTGATTCGAGAAGATCCACCGTCAGACCGTGAATTTCGTCAGTGTCTTGCGTAGAATCATGTGTTCGGTCGCCTCGAAGGCGTTCGGATTTTGCCACTCAAACACCCACCTTACTTCCTGCCACATTACCGGTTTTTCATGTTTCGCCTTGATCTTGTTTTCATCCTGATGTCTGTGGCGTGTATGGGCTGCTACGGCGATTCGGCCATTGTTCCCTATGAAGTGGAACGGGAATCGGACAGAGTCCTGACCAGCGAACTGCTGCGGGATCAGTTTGATCCGATTCCATTTCGCTGGACTGTGCCTGAAGAATGGACGGAAGCTGACAACGACCAGTTCAGTGTCAGTGCCTGGAGTGCGGGACCAAAGAAGGACCCCGCCCGAATTACCGTGAGCGGGCTGGCGGTGGCAAGCGGCCTGGAGGCTCAGTTCGTACGATGGCGAGGGCAGCTGAAACTTCCGGAAATGCCGATCGCGGAAGTCATGAAATCAGTCGAAGACGTGGCTCTGAAGGGAGCGACCGGGAAATGGTGCCAGCTTCAGAACGAAAGCGAGACGATTCTCGGAATGATCGTTTCGCACAAAGACAAACTCTGGATCTTTAAATTCCGCAGTGCCAACGCAACTGCGGACAAGGAACGAGATCGATTTCGCAGCTTCTGCAAATCACTGGAAATCGAATCAGCTGAATCATCAGGAGATTGAACATATGTCATCCACCACACTGCCACGTGATTTTTCAACTCCACAGGACGATGTTCGTGACCGGCAAGATCCCCTCGCTGCGACGGCTGTGGGAGCTCTTGAGATCCTTGGATCGCTGAAGCTCACCTGTGTGCTGTTTGCCCTGTCGATGGTCATTGTTTTCACCGGCAGTCTGGCGCAGAGTCGCCGAGACGTCTGGCAGGTGATGGAGCAGTACTTTCGTACCTGGGTGGCTCATATTGATGTTCAGGATCTGTTTCCGCCATCAATGTTCAGTGGCTTTGCCCAGTCTGCCGGCGTGGAAGATTTTGGCGCCGCAGTCGCGTCAACGATCCATATTCATCGCATTCCGTTTCCTGGTGGTTGGTCGATCGGTCTGGTCATGCTGCTTAATCTGACCGCAGCGCACGCACTCCGATTTAAGGTGCGTGCCAGCGGGACCCGGCTGGCCGCCGGGCTGGGTTTAATTGTTACCGGTTTGATCATGACAGCGGCGGTGGTCTGGACCGGAAACATGCAGACCGGAGTCGAGTTCGGCGAAAACACGCTGCTGACACCCGAAACAATCTGGTATGTGATGCTGGTCGGATTGGCGATTGCCGGAATTGCGGGGATCGCAACAGCCGTTGTGTCAGTGATGAAAATGACTTCCGGAAATTCGATCGGCTCCTGGATTCTTGGAGGAGTCGGACTGTTATTGCTGGGAGTCTCGGTTGCTTTTCTAATCGGCGGCGAAGCAGCTCGCTTTAATCTGTCGAACATGCGAATCCTCTGGCAGTTACTAAAGGGTTTTGCGTGCGCTCTGGTGCTGTTGCTGGGATCGAATCTGGTGTTCGACAAACGCGGCGGGATAGCCGTGCTGCATTTTGGCGTCGCGCTGCTGATGATTAGTGAACTGCAGGTTGGGCTGCAGGCGAAGGAAACAATGCTGTCCCTGGTGGAAGGTGACGCGTCCAACTTTGTACGCGACATTCGCGTGCGGGAACTGGCGATTGTCACTCAAAAGGAAGGCAAAAAGGATGACGTCTTTCCGATCCCGGAATCACGTCTTTCCGATGCAGCGTGGTATGCGGCGCGAGCGAAAGATGATGCGGCGAGCGCAGATCAAATCGGAGGCGTTATTGTCCCGAATCAATTGATTTCACTGCCGGAAGCATTGCCATTCAACCTGGCCGTGCGCCGTTTCTATCGCAACAGTACGCTGCGATCCGTTATGCCCGACGATGAGTTGCGACTGACCTCCGGCCTGGGTTCGTTTTCGGTTGCGAAGGAACTGCCGCCAGTCACCGGGATGGAAGAATCCAACGACACCAGTGCCGTCTACGTTGATTTAGTCGCGAAAGCTTCCGGCAAGGTCATTGATTCGATTCTGGTGTCGCAAAACGTCAGCGAGCTCCGCGGCCCGGCCATTGCGGAAAAGGTGACCGTCGATGGCAAAGATTATCAGTTCTATCTGCGATTTCAGCGGAGCTATCAACCGTACACGGTCAAACTCATTGATGCCGCCCGGACCAACTACATCGGCACATCGACGCCGCGCGATTACCGTTCGGAAATTGAGATCACCGAAGCTGGCAGCAGCACGCCGGAGAAATTCTCCGTCTGGATGAACAACCCGCTGCGATTCAAGGGGGAAACCTTCTACCAGACCGGCCATCAGGAGCTGGGTGACGGCAAGGCAATGTCCACACTGTCGGTTGTCGATAACCAGGGCTGGATGTTGCCGTACATCGCTTGCATGATTGTGATGGTGGGAATGTTCGGTCAGTTCGGTCAGACCCTCTCGCGGTTTCTGGATCGTACGGTGCGGGAAGTCAGCTACTCGCCGGTGCCAGGAACTGCGGCAAGTCACGGGTCGCGACCAAAATTTGATCCAACCCAACCAATGTCTCCTGTTTCCGCATCCGTGATCGCGGCGGCCGCACGACCGGCTGCTGTTCCGGTGCGTCCTGTTCCGGTGGCAGAAGAGTCCACTCCGTTCGTGTTGAGAATCGGGATTCCGGCAGTCGTCACATTGGTGGCCGTCGCATGGCTGGCCAGCAAGGCTGTCACTCCGAAAGAAAAGCCGGACTCCATGAATCTGTACGGATTTGCTCAGCTGCCAGTGGCGTGGAGCGGACGACCGCAGCCCATCGATTCGATGGCGCGGATGCAGTTGCTCACTGCGTCTCACAAGTCAATCTTTGAGGGCGAAATGAATGCCGCCGAATTGAGTACGCCGAAACGTCGCGAATTGATCCTGTCCACCTTTGCCAAAGGCTGGCCCAATGTCGATGCGTCTGCACTCAAAGATTTCGAAGGCACTTACTCTGAGTGGATTGAAAAGATCACCGAACTAACGGCCTCAGGAAACGACGCGATTGAAGCACGGATGCGGCCAGTGATGGTTCGTAAGATGCCTGCCGTGGAATGGCTGTTGGACGTGATGACTCGCCCCGAATTGGCCGCGCGGCATCGCATCTTCAAGATTGAGGACGACCAGTTACTATCGCTTCTGGGCCTTGAGAAGCGTGGCGGGCTGACCTATTCGCTCGCTGAAATTCAGAAGAATTTCAAGGCTCTCGAACCTGTGCTGAAGGAAACCCATCGGAAGCAGCAAAACAAACTGGAGGCCAGTCTGACGCCGATTGAACGGCGGGCGGGGGGGCTGTTCGACGCCATGGGGCGAGTGGATCAGTTGTCACAGGTCTTCATCCTCAGGGAATCAGACGGGCTGCTGGGTGCCTACGTCGATTCGTGGCGCGTGTTGCATTTGCTGGGAACGACGGCTCCCGTGAGTCCCGTGCCGACCGGATCAACAGACGAACAGCGTTCGTTTGAAACGATGATTGCGGCAAATTCCGTTCGACAGCTGAACGATGAAATGACGAAACACGGCATCGTGACGGTTGAAGATTTTAAGGCATATGTGCATGACAAACTTCCCGCTGAACTTGTCACGCGGTCCATCCTCGGCAGTTATCGCATCCTGAAAGAGGGAGCGGCCCAGAATCCGGATCCCGAGACACCGGATGGTGTTACCGTGCAGATGCAGGCCAGGGCTGCGGCGGCGCGCGTGCGAGATGAATTCCTGAGTGAAATTCTTAATATCATCGCGGAAGCGGATCCAAAGCTGACACCTGAAGAAATAGTGGCTGCTGTCCCTGCGGACAGGATCCGTGAAATTGCGTCGGCTCGAATTTCGTCAGAAATGTTCGAGGTGTTTTCGACGATACAGGAACGCAAATCTGATGACAAGCGACTGATGGCCATCCGAACGCGACTGCAAGTCCTTGCCGAAGAAGCCCCGGAGGAGGTCGCTCCTGAAATGAACAGAGAACTGATCCAGTTGGTCTGGGAGGATCTGCAGAGCCGCGTCGGTCATCTGATGCCGGGCGGAAAAAATGTTGAAACGTTCAATGCCAACGCATTGGCCTGGAAGAATATCCTGACGAGCTGGAAAGACGGCGACGCGGAAACATTCAATCAGGGAATCAAGGATTACCAGACGGTACTGGAGACCGAAAAATTGCCGCATCTGAATCCATCGCTGGTCAGGGTGGAGGCACGGTTCAACTACTTCGAACCGTTTTACCTCGCAATCTGCCTCTACCTGCCCATCATTCTGATGTCATTTATAGGTTGGTTGTGTTTCGGAAAGGTGCTGCGAAACACAGCGCTGTCTCTGCTGGGATTGGCCTTCATTCTGCATACGGCGGCGCTGATTCTGCGGATGGTCATCTCCGGGCGGCCGCCTGTCACCAACCTGTATTCTTCAGCCATCTTTATTGGCTGGGCCATCGTCTTTGGCAGCTTTTTTATTGAAGCGCTGCTGAAACGCGGGATCGGCAATCTGCTGGGGGCGTCGGTCGGTGCTGCAACTCTGGTCATCGCCCATTATCTGGCTCGCGACGAAGGCGACAATCTGGGCGTCATGCAGGCTGTGCTGGATACCACATTCTGGCTGGCGACCCACGTTGTGTGCATCACTCTTGGATATGCCGCCACACTTTGTGCCGGCTGTATGGGACTCGCCTACTGCATCATGGCGGTGATCAATCCCCGCACATCAGGCTTAACGCCCGGAACGCCGGTGACGCCGGATTTCAAACTGTTTGGCAAGATGGTGTACGGTGTGATTTGCTTCGCGTTGTTCTTCAGCCTCGTGGGCACCGTGCTTGGCGGCTTGTGGGCCGATGATTCCTGGGGCCGATTTTGGGGCTGGGATCCCAAGGAAAACGGCGCGATGTTGATCGTGATCTGGAACGCCTTCATTCTGCATGCTCGCTGGGACAAGATGGTACGTGATTACGGAACCGCCGTGCTGGCGATGATCGGCAACGTGGTGACAGCCTGGTCGTGGTTTGGCGTGAATGAACTCAAGGCTGGACTGCACACCTACGGATTTACCGAAGGCCGACTCCTGGCAATGATGTTGTTTATCGGAATCCAATTGGCCTTTGTCGTTGGGTTTGCCGCAGTGGCGATTGTCTCAAAAAAATACCTCGCGCCACCATCAAAGCTGACGAGCGCTTAGGATCAAATCATGACCAGCACAATCACCTGCGAAGAATTTGCACCGCTCAGCAAAAAGGGCGGGTTTGACATGATCGATGTGCGAACTCCAATGGAGTTCTACGAAGTCCATGCCGTCGGCTCATTGCTGGCACCGCTCGACACACTCAACCCGGAACTGATCATGGCCTCGCGCGGAACTCGCGCTACCGAGCCGTTATACGTGATCTGCCGGTCCGGTGGCCGTGCGGCGCAGGCGTGTGCCGCCTTTGAAAAGGCCGGATTCTCGAACGTTGTCAACATCGACGGCGGAACGCTGGCCTGGGTCGCCGCCGGACTTCCAATCAATCGCGGCACCAAAAAGATGATGTCACTCGAGCGTCAGGTGCGAATCTGCGCGGGGCTGATCATCGCAGTCGGGACAATCGCGGCCATTTTCAGCCCCTGGTTTCTAATCGTTCCGGGTTTCATCGGCGCTGGCCTGACATTCGCCGGTCTCAGCAACACCTGCGGAATGGGAATGATGCTGGCAAAAATGCCCTGGAACAAGTCACTCAACACTCCCGGCTGCTCCGGTGGCGGATGCGCGGGCGGCCGCGGATGTTCTCAGTGACGACTCTGACTGCCGAATGTTGTCCGCAGATATCGCCAGAGACGGCTAGCAATCGAAGCTGGTTCCACCTGCACTCGCACAAATCCTGTCGAGTACAATACCGGGGCACGTGAACTATCCGGCACAAACAGTTTCACGACGGCCTGCCACTGCCGCGCCGACGGATCGGTCTTTCTGAGCGAAGGCGGAAGCGTTAAACCGGCGACGACTAATTCTGCGGGAGCATCTTCGTCGAACAGTGGAGCGACGCGCGTCACAGTGCCAATCCATGTCTCGCCGGAATAACCGGACGGCTGAAACTCCGCCACATGAGATCCCTGCAACAACGCCGCGTCCTGAGCATTGATCTGGACCAGAAGTTCACATTCCGCAGATTCCCGCAGCAGCCCGAGCAGAGTGCCCTGGGCGATCAGAGCACCGTGATTCTGTTCATCCAGCGGGTAACCAGTCCACTGTGGAAGAGCGTTGTCCTCACCGAAATGCGAACGTGGGCGGGGTGGCAGCAGCGTGCCGGCGACAGGAGCGACGACGGTCAGACGACGAAGTTCCCGGTCATAATCTTCAAATCGCGTTCGAGCTGACTCGAGGAGTGCTCGGGATTCCGGCAGGGAGCCGATGGTGTCGTCGTCCCGTCGCAATTCCAGTGCGCGGACTCGTGCTTCATGAAATTTGACCGCCCCCTCGAATTCAATTCGCTGTCGCTGAATGTTTGAATCGCGAAGAACAGCCACAGCTGCGTCCCGTTCAACCAGATCACCGTAACGCACCGAGGAAACGAATTCGCCGGTCAGCGTGGCAAACACCGGTGCCCCGGACGGTTCAACCACTGCTGGTGCCATGATGGATTGCGGCAGTGGCAACAAGGAAAACGCAATCAGCACTGCGACGATCACGGTTGCTCGCAGCAGCCGAAAACGTCGATGGTCCCGCATCGACAAGTCAGTCAGCAAACTGGTCCCAAAGGATGCCAGCGGAAACACAACCAGCGGCAGAGCCCCGACAAGCATCACCGCAACTCCAAAGATACCCAGATTCCATTCATCAAAAAGATGCTTCAACATGGAGAGAATTGCGATGGCCAGCAGCACGCGGTACAGGCCAGAACACAGACCGTAAATCAACAGGAAGCGGTCGCCTGACGGCGTGGTTTGAGAACTGCCGCCGAACAACAGATTTTCCAGGAATTGCCGCACGCGGTGAGCCGAACGCTGCGCCAAATTCGGCTGACCGACGGCGTCTGACAGCAGGAAGTAGCCATCGTAACGCAGCAGTGGATTTCCATTGAACAGGATCGTGCCAAACGTGCAAATCAGCATCACATTCGCCAGGATCGCTTTCAACAGACCGGGGGCTGCAAAGAACCATGCGACTGCGGCAATAGAAGCCAGCACAACCTCGACGAAGATTCCGGCGGCGGAAATCAGCAGTCGACTTTTGCGGTTCAGCATCCAGGCATCGGTGACATTTGTGTAAAGAATCGGAGTCAGCAACAACAGCATCACGCCCGCTTCGTGGCATTCAGCGCCGCAGTAACGTGCCGTGATGGCGTGTCCCGCTTCATGAAACATTTTCACGACGACAAGAACTACGAAAACCAGCACTAGATTGCCGGGACCAAAGAAGTCAGCGGGAGTCGGAAGATTGGCGACAAACTGATCGAACCTCAATGTCAGCAGACACAGCGCTGTCATCACGACGGTGGCAGTTCCGACCATCGCGGCCGGAGAAAACAGCACGGCAATAATGGGCTGGCAGGCGTTCAGCAGCGGATCAGGATCCAACAGCCGAAATCGCAGCCGCAGAATACTGGAAATCGCTGCCCCCCAGCGCTGGAAAGACGGATGCGACTTTCCCGGATTGTCAGCTCGTCCGGGGATTTGCGTCGATACAAGCAGCTGGCTGGCGATCAGTTGTCCAAGAAAATCAGACAGGTCTTCGACGGTGAATTCGCCGTCGGGCCAGGCGTTCGTCAGCATCCGCATGATTTGCCCGGCCGAGCGTCGCCCGTTAAGCAATCTCAGGACAGCCATTTCCCGGTCGCTCAGTCGAAGATAACTCAGCGTGACTGGATCCTTCACGACCCATGCACCGGAATCCTGGCGATGCACAACCAAATCAGATCGCATCCGCCAGGGAATCGCGTTGGCGGGCGAAAACTCATTTGTCATCTGGTTCACGATGTTGACTCACTTTAATTTCCATGTTGCCAACCAGCCCGGGTCTGATTGTGCCTTTGGAATTGTCAAAATCAGCCCAGATGCGAACCTGTTGATTGATAGAGTCAATCTCCTGACTAATGAACGTAATTTCTCCTTCCACCGGGTCCAGACCCGAACCTGGAAACAGAATTCTCGTCACAATCCCGCGTCTCAGAGAATTTGCCTCGTCAGCCGTGACGAAGCCTTCGACCCGCAGTCGATCCGTTTGAATCACTCGAAAGACAGGCGTGCCAGGTTCAACCCACTCGCCCGGTTGACGGTTCACGGTCACGATGGTTGAATCAAACGGGGCCAGGAGCTGACGGCGATCCAGTTGCAGTTTTGCGACATCCAATTCGTTGCGGGCTACGTCCAGACTTGTCCCGAGAATGCGTTGCTCGTGTTCTTTTTCTGAAAGCGTCAGGCGAGCCCGTTGCACAGTTTCGGCCTGTTCTGCCACTGCGGCCTTATCGGCATCCGGTTTCAGTTTCGTGATCGCGAGGTCTTCTTCCGCTTTTTCAATCTCCAGAGTACGCTGGTCGAACAGGACCTGAAGCCGATTCAATTCCGCATTCGAGATGCTGCCTTTGAAATCCTCGCGCGCTTTGCGAGCGCGTTCCAGCTCGAACTGCGATGACTCGCGAGTCTTCTGAGCCAGGCGAACACCCACATCACTTTCCGCGAGCTGCGCTGAAATCGTGGCGGAGATCTCCAGTCTCGATTTCTGCAACTCGGCTTCGCGAACCTGCGCGCGTGCCACGTCCAGTGGAAGTGTGCTGTCAGCATTCCACCGAGCAATCTGGAGATTCAGTTCTGCGGCTTTCACACTCAGTAGTTGACGCTCACTATCCAATTGTCCCAAAACCTGTCCTGCTTTCACGCTGTCGCCGGGCTTCACGGGAATGAGCGTGAGAATTCCGGAATCCCGCGCGGGGATCTCCGCCTGCTGAATCAGCACGGTTGTCATTGACCGAACCAGAATCACGCTGCCAGTTTCGTCCGCCTGCCCGGCGGAGTGAAATACGCTGACCATGATGAGAAACGCCGCAGCCGACGACACTCCACGATTTGGATTTGTAGTCATAGCCATGCAAACCTCTTTTTCTGCAGGTATTCAACGACTTCCCGAAACCAGACAAAGCCCAGAGCACGGCGCCCACAGCCAATGCGAGCTGTGACCGACTGCCCCGGTCGAAGATGCGTGGTGTCGATTTCGCGGCAAGGAGCTGTCGCAAGACACGTCAGTCGCTGTTCATCGATATGGGCGGACATTTCCAGCGAATCAAGTGTCGATTGATACGCCTGTGATTTTTGACTATTCAGCCAAAATCGGACCGGCTTTCCAGTTGGCATTTTTCCGGAATCGGGATCCGCATTCACTTCCGGGTCAGTGTTTGCGACATCTCGAACATAGCCTGTGGCATCTTCCGGAATCTGAAGCTCCAGCTGCCAGTCTCCGGTCGTGTTCACGATTTCCATAAGTTGCTGCCCGCGCTGCACGGGACGCGTTTCCAGACGTTCCTTCAGGCGGCGCTGATAAACGACACCGGCGATCGGAGAATGCAGTGAAAGGGAATTGATCTGCTCATCCACCAGCAGTCGCTCGGCATTCAGCGAAGCCAGCTTTTGCTCCAGTTGCTGCTCTTCACTGCTAAGATCGACACCACGCGGACCTCGGGATCCGTTCGATGCGCCGCTTGACGTGCGCGTTGCCCGAACCGCCTGAATGCGGACCGACACGGATTCGATTTCTCCCAGCAAACGACTTCGGTCCAGTTCACGTTCCGCGTTTTCAAGCCGCAACAGAAACTGCCCTGCGGCAACGGCGTCATCCGCATTCACTTTGAGCAAATCGACAATCCCATCATCGGGGGCGAAAATTCGGAAACGTTGCACTGGAAATACCTGTCCACTGACCTCAACCTCAAAGTCGGCCGGAAGAAAAACCAGCAGGCACACGGCCAGAATCGCAAAAATCAATACGTTGCGGTTCGTGCGGCCAAACACCTTGCCGGTCGCGACAACTGACTCCAGGCCTGGAAAGGCGCAGAGCGCGGATCCCGACTTGTTCATCAGGTATACCACCAGGCTCTCCGGCGGCAGCGGCTGACCTTCGAAGAGTTCAATGACAACGTAAACCCGAGGAGCGACTGACTTGTCCTCAGTCACAGAATGCAGCGGCTCAACACGGATTGAATGAATGCCGTTGACCGCAAACCACGAGAGTTGCTGTGAAATTTCCGGGACAGAAATGTGCGCGGCGGACTCAATCCAGCGGTTTGGAAGTCGCAACCTGACCACATCGCCGACAAACTGTTCGATCCTGCGGACAGTGTCTGCTGTCCGATCCACAGTCCGCACTCCCGTGACTGCCATCACATGAAATTGGTCAGCCTCAGTGACGACAACCGACACGCGCCCGTTATTTAGCATTCCGGAGCTGTGATCAGCGATCGCGTGAGCACACTCTTCAGGCGTAACGCACCGGTAGATCGCGCGCACAAAGGAATCCGCCCGTTCACGTTCAAGAAGCTGCTGATGCAGCCTGGAAGCCAGTTCCCGGTTGACCGCACCGGCCATGCAATCGGCCAGCGCTCCAGCCGCATCCGGAAGCAGGCGGTTGTCCCGTGGATCCTGAGCCAGGCGGAACAGCAGTATCAGATTGTGATCCCGAAAAAGCTCCCGCACCAGCAACATCCGTGTGCCAATGAAGATCGGACTGTCCTGGGAATTGCGAAGATCTGCCGATTCAAGGGCACCAGTCAGTTCTTTGACGTCCGCTTCCAACAGTGGATAGCTAAGCGATCTCAATGAGCCATGTTCCGCGATAGCCGTTGTGATGGATTCAACGTCGGCAATCGAAGCAAGTGCCGCAGAAAGACTCTCCTGCAGATCCGGCAGTGCCGCACCGTGGCTGCACGCATACTCAAACTTTTCCAGCTGAGCCTCAAATTGCTGAAGATTCGTCGAGTTCATCGCGGTTCGGGGGAAGTCTGTGGAGGAAGGACAATGACAAAATCAAAGCGAGAAAATCTGTGCCCAACTCCACAGAATAGGCCGTTGTCCTTGAATTCGCTATGAGCGAACCCCGTGAATCAGTGACGTCTGACGGACAGACGGACCATTAGGAAGCCTGGGGAACTTGCGTCAAATGCGAGACTTTCTTCCAATTGCTAAGTTGCTCCGATCAGCATGAGAGAGTTGGTGGGATCTGTCTCACGGGTTATGACAGTCTCAACGCCGCGCGGCAAAGATGACGAAAGCTAGTGTCAGGCCATGTCAAACCTTCGAAGCCATTACCGGGCGACTCTATGACGGGCCGGGAGTCTGATTCAAGGAACAAGGATGTTCTCGGTTTTCCTCTTATGCGCTTCGCCTGGAGCGACGCGGCGGTTGCCTCGGCTGCGAAGCCGTCTGGCCGGAGGAATGCGCGTGCTGTTGTTGGCCTCGGTACTCCTGAACGGCGGTTGCATCTCAAAGTATCCGTGGAAGAAGACAGTCGCAAACGACACCACAGAACTTGAAAGAGTCCTGACGCGCAAAGAACAGCCTCAGGCCGAAATCTATCCCGTGTCATTTTCGTCGGCCCCCGTCACTGTCCGCGAAGAATCCCTGCTGGAGAATTTGCAGTACCGCGATGTGTCACTTTCGGAAGTGGTGACGACCGCCATGCAAAACTCAAACGTGCTGCGTGAACTTGGCGGCGTTCTGCTGAAGAATCCGGAGACCGTTGCTTCGCAGTACAATCCAGGTGTCTGGCAAACAGACCCCCGATACAGTCCCGAAGCGGCGCTGAGTGCCTTTGACACGCAACTGGCGGCAACATCGTACTTCAACAAGAAGGACCAGACCTTCAACAACCCGTTCTTCTCCGGGGGCACAAATAATCTAAAGCAACAGCTGGATGATTACACTGTTGAACTCAGCAAACGGACCGCAACCGGCTCAAGACTGGCATTGCGTGGAGTGGGAAACTACGACGGAAACAACGCCCCGAGTAACACATATCCCAGCGTGTGGAACACCTACGTCGAAGGAGAAATTCGTCAGCCGCTGTTGCAGGGCGGCGGAATCGAATTCAACCGCATCGCTGGTCCTGGAGCAACGCCGGGAGTTTACAACGGGTTGCTGATCGCCCGAACAAATAACGAAATCTCTCAAATTGACTTTGAGATTTCTGTGCGCGACTACGTCAGCAATGTGGAGAACGGATACTGGGATCTCTACTTCGCTTATCGGGATCTGGACGCCCGCGTTCGTGCGATGAACCGTGCGCTGGAAGCATGGAACCGAGTGAAGGCGAAAGCTGACAATGATCTGGAATCTGACGCCCGTGTCGCGCTCGCCAGCGAGCAGTATTATCGTTTCAAGGACGAAGTGCTGGAAGCATTGACGGGACGAATCGTTCAGGGCACTCAGAATCGAAACGGAAGCACCGGCGGAACACTGCGAGGATCCAGCGGCGTACAGGTCGCGGAACGACGCCTGCGTTTTCTGATCGGCATGCCAATCAATGATGACGCATTACTCCGCCCGCTCGAAGAACCGCTGCTGGCAGAAGTGATGTTTCACTGGGAGACATCCCTTCAGGAAGCAATGTCGCGCCGCCCGGAATTGCGGCTGCAGCAGTTGAAGATCAAAAAGCGACAAATGGAACTCATGGCGGCAAAGAACTTCATCACCCCGCGACTGGACACTGTCGGACGATATCGCTTTCGCGGCTTCGGAGATCAACTGCTGGCATACGACCAGAGTTCTTCGATCTCAACATTGGCCGGTGGTGACCATCAGGAATGGTATCTCGGGCTGGAGTACAATGTTCCGCTGGGGTATCGCAAAGGACATCTCGCAATCACCAATGCGGAACTTTTACTGAGTCGCGAACGCGTGATTCAACGCGAACAGGAGCGGGAAGTTGTCCTCGATTTAAGCAATGCGGTCGCAGACGCCGCCCGGGCCTATGAATCGTGCCAGAACTCGCTGAATCGACTCGATGCGTCATCTCGCGTCCTGGTATCTTACGAAACGCAGGAACGCAATGACCTGGATGTCGATATTGATCGCCTGCTGGACGCTCAGCGTCGCGTTGTCGAGGCGGAGATTCGCTACTTTCGCGCTCGCGTCGAATATGCCGTTGCGCTCAAGAATGTGCATCTCGAA